>DDXT01000075.1 GCA_002347755.1 Caryophanales bacterium UBA2253 | reverse complement strand
TGCATTTAGATTTATAACATACCTCGAAAATGTTTCGGTGGAAATTTCTTGAAAAACCATCCCATTTGTGTTATAATACTTGATAGTTGATATGGTTCAGCACTATTTTTTTAATTTTCGAGATGTGGCGCAGGTCGGTAGCGCGCTTGGTTCGGGACTAAGAGGTCGTGGGTTCGAATCCCATCATCTCGACCATTGGATAATTGTTATCGCACTTGGAAACCAAGTGCGATTTTTATAAACAGAAAGAATTTAAATTTTTAAGGAGAAAAAATGGGATTTGAAGAGTTAAACATAATTGAGCCAATTTTAAGGGCTATTAAAAATGAAGGGTATGTCGACCCGACGCCGATTCAAGCGGAAGCAATTCCGGAGATCTTCGCCGGCCGAGACATATTGGGGAGCGCTCAAACCGGAACCGGCAAGACCGCTGCCTTCGCCATCCCCATCTTACAAAATCTTTCCAAAGAGCAAGCCGCAAACAAAGGCATTCGGGCCATCAAAGCTTTGCTTTTGGCTCCGACTCGGGAATTGGCTGCCCAAATCGGCGAAAGTTTTGTGGCTTACGGAAAATTCCTAAGCATCAAGACGTCGGTGATTTTTGGGGGAGTGTCGCAAAAACCCCAAACCACGGCTTTGGCGGCCGGAATCGACATTCTTATTGCCACCCCGGGGCGGCTCCTTGATTTGATGAGCCAAAGACTGGTCAATCTGTCTTCAGTCAAATATTTGGTCTTGGATGAAGCGGATCGGATGTTGGATATGGGATTCGTCATTGATGTTCAAAAAATCATTGCCAAGATTCCCGTCAAACGTCAAACCATGCTTTTTTCCGCGACCATGCCACAGGAAATCATTGAATTGTCCGCCAACATTCTGAAGGATCCGATTCGAATCGCGATCACCCCGGTCGAAACGACTTTGGAGGCCATCAAGCAATCCGTTTATCTGGTTGACAAAAAAGACAAGGGTAACCTGCTCATCCATCTGCTTAAGGACCGATCGATCACTTCGGCTTTGGTTTTTTCGAGAACCAAGCACGGAGCCAATAAAATCGTCAAAAACTTGCTGGTCGCGGGAATTAACGCGGACGCCATTCATGGAAACAAGTCCCAGACCGCCCGCGAACACGCCATGCACATGTTCAAAACCAAAAAACTTCGAGTTCTGGTGGCGACTGACATCGCCGCCCGCGGAATCGACATCGATGAATTGTCCCATGTCATCATCTTTGATCTTCCCGAAGTTCCGGAAACTTACATTCACCGGATCGGACGAACCGGAAGAGCGGGATTGTTTGGAACCGCCATTTCTTTTTGCGATGAGGACGAAGTGGATTTATTGAAGGCCATTCAAAAACATATTGGGATGACCATCCCGGTCGTTACCAATCATCCTTTCGCAAAAGTGTTTGTGGCACTTACTGCCAAACCGCGAGTTGTGTTTCATTCATACAATAACGCCGGAAGAAGAAAACGGCATTAAAAAAGTGAACTAGGTTCACTCAGAGCTTTGACAAAGTCAACGCTCATTTTTTTCTTGTGAGAGAATGGGACAAAGCCACTTAATAATTATCTTTTTTGTGGTATTAAATGAGTAATTTCCCCATTTTCAGGTGGTAGTGGGAAAATAAACGAACCCCATCTTTGGAAATGGGGTTTGTCATCAGTCTGAGAGCGTTGACAAAGTCAACGCTCTTTTTTTTCTTGTGAGAGAATGGGGAAAAGCCACCAAATAATTATCTTTTTTGTGGTATTTAATGAGTAATTTCCCCTATTTTCAGGTGGTTGTGGGAAAATAAACGAACCCCATCTTTGGAAATGGGGTTTGTCATCAGTCTGAGTGAACTAGGTTCACTTTTTTTGTTGGGTTACGATTTTTACGATGTTGACCAGAATTTCTGTGACTTTGTCAAGAGCTTCGATAGTGATGCATTCAAAACGGCCATGGAAATTATATCCCCCAGTTCCGAGATTAGGGCAGATCAGCCCTTTGTAAGTCAGCTGGGCGCCATCGGTTCCGCCCCTGATCGGAGAAAATACGACCGGAACCTTGGCCATCTCGGTGGCTTTCGCCGCAATGTCCACGATTTCCATGTGATCTTTGACGATGTCGCGCATGTTGTAATAGGAATCGGTTAATTTGACATCCACCGTATCGCGGCCATATTTTTCATTCAAAAAGTCCTGGATCCGGATCATCTCGGCTTTTTGCTCTAAAAACAGAGTTTTGTCATGATTGCGGATGATGTAATGCATTTTGGTCTTTTCGACGTCACCGATCATGTTATTCAGGTGATTGAAGCCTTCATACAATTCGGTATGGGCCGGGATCATCGCTTCCGGAAGCATTTGGTTGAATTCCATGGCGATGAGCAGGCTGTTCTTCATATGGTTTTTCGCATCCCCCGGATGGATGTTGATTCCATTGACGGTTACTTCGCAGCTGGCGGCATTGAAATTTTCAAAATTGATGACGCCCTCTTTTCCTCCGTCAATGGTATAGGCGAATTTCGCATTGAACCCTTTGACATCAAAGAACATTGGGCCCGAACCGATTTCCTCATCGGGAGTAAAAGCGATTTTTATTTCGCCGTGGCTAACTTCGGGATGCTCGGAGAAATACTGAATCATTCCCATGATTTCCGCGATCCCGGCTTTATCGTCAGCTCCCAAAAGAGTCGTTCCATCGGTAACGATCAGACTCTGGCCTTTCAATTTCTTTAAAAAAGGAAATTCAGAAGTCTTCATGACAATGTTTTGCTTTTCGTTTAATAAGACATCTTCGCCGTCATAATTGGAAACGATCCTTGGTTGGATGTTTTCCCCGGAAGCATCGCAGGACGTGTCAACATGGGCGATGAACCCAATGACATCGGTCGGCTTTTCGGTATTGGCTCTGACGGTTCCATAGACATATCCGCGTTTGTCCATATAGGCGTCGACGATTCCCAATTCGTGCAATTCCTCAACCAAAACTTGGGATAGATCCATTTGAATCAGAGTGGAAGGATGAGAAGTCGAATTCGGGTCGGATGCAGTGGGTACTTTTACATAATTCAAAAATCTCTGATAGTTTTTCATAGGATGCCTCCATAGCAGATTACTAATTATAACAAAAAACCCAAAAAGTGTAAATGAAAACCAAAAAATTGATAAACTGAGGAAAGAAACTGAAAAAGTGGACTTTTTTTTCGGTTGAGTTTTTGATATAATACTTTTGAGGAAAGATGGGACTGAAAATGAAACGAAGCAAAGACAAAACTTTATTGATTATTCAAACAGCGGTATTTTTGATCGTAAACGGCGGTTTCTTTACCCTAATGCTGACTGGTGGAGAAAATACGGTCGTGGAATTGTTACTTTATTATTTCTTTTCCCATGTGGTTTTGACCGTTATTTTTGGGGTTATTCTAATGGTTGGGGATTACAGCCTTGAGAACCGCATTCTTTACCCTTTGCTTTTTTCTGGACTAACAGTCATCTTCGAAATTGCTTGGGCGTTTTATTTTCTTCCGCACTTGGAACTAGGTTTCAAATTTCTGACTCTGGCGGCATTTTTGGGGATGCCAGTTTCGTTGTTGCTGTTGGAAAAGAAGAAGATCAGGGAATCTTCGGCTTCAACCATCATCAGGATCTCATCGCTTCTGATGGTCATTCTTCCGTTGATTTATGTCATCATTTTGTTTACCAACGTGGGGATTCCGCTATTGGTTCCTTTCATCATCGCGGGGATATTGATTTTGGGAAAGGCGCTTTGGTTCATTCTGCTTCGGAATAAAGAGAACCCGGTTCAAAAATATTATTCTTTGGTTTTCATTGTTGACTTGGTTTTGATGTTTTTCTTGACGTTCGTTTATAATTTTGTTTATTTGGGAGTTTTTTGAATCTTGTGACCCGAAATTGCGAAAAAAACCGAGATACGAGGCCCCCAAAAATATTTAAAATCATTAAACAAAAAAAGACTTGAAAAATAACATAAAGTTATATATAATGTATTTGATGTATTAATCAGATGATTAATATAAATTGAAAGAGGAGAGAAAAATGAAAAAAGTTCTGACGTTTTTCGTAACACTTGTTTTGGCTCTATCCTTAATCGGATGTGGAGACCCAAACGAAGATGAAGGTTATGATTATGATGCCATCCCAGACACAATGGAATCAACCGATGGAAACTATCAAATCGCCTTTGTAACAGACATTGGACAATTAAAGGACAAGTCCTTTAACCAAGGCACTTGGGAAGGTTTAAAGAGATATGCGCATGAAAACAGCAAATCTTACAAATACTACCAACCTGCCAATGGAAATACTGCTACTGATGATGACCGCTACGAGGCGATGGAAGCAGCCGCAAACGGCGGTGCTGATATCATCGTTTGCGCCGGATTCATGCAAGGAAATGCATTATTCGATGCAGCAACAGCATTCCCGACCGTTAAATTTGTATTTATCGACGGTTGGCCAATGGGATTAGCAAACGTTACCGCGATTGTGTTCAAAGAGGAACAATCTGGCTATTTTGCAGGATATGCAGCCGTAATGGAAGGCTATACCAAACTCGGATTCTCTGGCGGTGGCGGTGGGACTAACCCAGCATGCCGTAGATTCGGTTATGGATTCCTTCAGGGCGTAAGCGATGCAGCCGTTGAGAAAAATGTAAACATTACCATGAAATATAGTTGGAACTATGGTTCTACCTTCTCTGCTTCTGCTGAATTGCAAACTATGTTAAATGGTTGGTATTCAACTGGAACCGAAGTTGTATTCTCTGTTGGTGGATCTATGTGCCAAAGCGCATTTGCAGCCGCATCTGCGAATGACGGAAAAGTAATCGGTGTTGACGTTGACCAATCAGGCGACTCCGCAACTGTCATTACTTCCGCTACCAAAGGGTTGCGCGAAGGAACAATGGTTGCATTAGGCCATTTCTATGATGGGACCTGGGCAACCATTGGCGACAAAGCCGTCAACCTTGGTGCCGCCGAGAATGCAGTTGGTCTTCCAACAGCAACATGGTCAATGGAAAACTTCACAGTTGAAGAATATCAAGCATTATTTGACGACGTAGTCGCTGGAACCGTCGAAATTGACGACGATACCACCGATGCTGAAACCAAGACTTACCCGAAGATCACTTTGGAATACATCGAGTAATTGCGGAATTTCGTAAACCATTAACAAACAAAAAGAGAATGACTGTCTTCATTTTTGGCGGCCATTCTTTTTTTGTCTTTTACCGGTTTGGAAATGTAGGGCTTTTTGGCGGTTACTTCCCTCGCTTTTTCGTATGTGTTCGCTTCAAATGAATCCCTTCTTTTATAAAAAACTATTTATTTATTTGAACAAATATGAGATAATAGGTAATAAGAAAAGCGAGGTGGCACCACGTGGAAGATTTCGTAATTGAAATGAAAAACATCACCAAAGTCTTTCCTGGCGTCATTGCAAACGATAATATCACTTTGCAATTGAAGCAAGGAGAAATCCACGCCCTTCTCGGAGAAAACGGAGCCGGAAAATCAACGCTGATGAGCGTTCTATTTGGCTTGTATCAACCTGAGGAAGGCGAGATCTTCAAAAACGGTGAAAAAGTTGATATTTCCGACCCGAATGACGCCAATAATTTAGGGATTGGAATGGTCCATCAGCATTATAAATTGGTTGACGTTTTTTCGGTTCTGGACAACATCATTTTGGGAGCCGAAACAACCAAACACGGATTCCTTCAAAAGAAGGATGCTCGGCGAAAAGTCATCGAATTAAGCGAAAAGTATAAACTTCATGTTGACGTTGATGCCCTTATTGAGGACATTTCTGTGGGCATGCAACAAAGAGTCGAGATCTTGAAGATGCTTTACCGGGACAACGATATTTTGATTTTTGATGAACCGACGGCGGTTTTGACTCCTCAGGAGATTGATGAGCTCATGGAAATTATGAGAGGTTTCACCAAGGAAGGCAAATCCATCTTGTTCATCACTCATAAACTAAATGAAATCATGGCCGTTGCAGACCGGGTGACCGTCCTTAGAAAAGGAAAATGCATAGGAACTGTCAATGTTTCCGAAACATCAGTGGAAGAACTATCGGAAATGATGGTTGGGAGAAAAGTCAATTTCATTATCGAGAAGAAACTTGAAGAAACCGGGGAAACCATTTTGGAAGTGGAAAACCTGGTTGTTTCCTCAAAGAAACACAAAAACAACGCCGTAAAAAACATTTCTTTCCAGGTAAAGGCGGGAGAGATCGTTTGCTTGGCGGGAATTGAGGGAAACGGACAAACCGAATTCGTGCATGCTTTGACTGGCCTAGAGAAAATCACGAGCGGCCAGATCAAATTAAACGGAGTTGACATAACCCAAGTTTCCATTAGGACCCGAAGCAAACTTGGCATGAGTCACATCCCTGAAGACCGCCATAAACATGGCTTGATTTTGGATTTCAAGTTGGAACAAAATTTGGTCCTCCAAAAATATTGGCAGCCTCAATTCCAAAAAATGGGGTTCATCCGAGAAAACGCCGTTCGGGAGTACTCGGAACGGTTAATCGAAAAATTTGACATTCGGGCTGGTCGAGGACCCTTAACTTTGGTAAGGTCAATGTCCGGGGGAAATCAACAAAAAGCCATCATTGCCCGTGAAATCGACCGCAATCCGAATCTGCTGGTCGCTTTTCAGCCGACCCGCGGCCTTGATGTTGGGGCAATTGAATATATTCATAAGCAATTAGTCGCTCAAAGAGATGAAAAAAAAGCCGTTCTATTGATCTCCTTGGAACTCGATGAAGTCATGAATGTTTCTGATCGAATTTTGGTAATGTATGAAGGCGAAATCGTTGGCGAATTTGATCCGAAAACCGTAACCATTCAGGAACTGGGCCTTTATATGGCCGGAGCCAAGAGACAGGGAGGGATGGCCAAGTGAATAAGATATTTAGTTGGTTTAATAAACTTTTTGTTGTCATTGGCCAATGGTTTAAAAAAGTTTGGAGGGCTTTTAGGAAATGGGTAAAACCGGTTTGGACGGCCTTCCGAAAATGGGTAAGGTCCTTTTTCTATAAAGATGAAGGAAAAGAAGCAAAATTGCTTAACTTTTACAAAAAACCAGCCACAAAATCCGTTGCAGCATCTTTGATTTCCATTTTTGCTGGAACGCTGTTAGGCGGTCTCATATTGTTCTTTCTGGCCTTAGTTTCGGGCGGGGACATTTCCCTAAAAGCCGGTTGGGATGGCTTTAGGCTGATTTTCATCGGCGTATTCAACACCGGAAGAAACATCAATGGCGATTTGACTTTCGGATTTAACAGCACCAACATCGGCAATGTCCTGTTTCGGGCTACCCCGCTTATTTTAACCGGCTTGTCCGTGGCCGTGGCTTTTAAAACCGGACTCTTCAACATTGGAGCGGCCGGGCAATACCTGATCGGTACCGCGGCAACTTTAATCGTGGCTTTGTCCATCCCGACCGAGATCGTTCCCGCGTGGATCGTTTGGTCATTGGCCTTTTTGGCCGGAATATTGGCGGGAGCTTTATGGGGGGCCATTCCCGGCATCTTTAAGGCTTTATTGAATGTGAACGAGGTCATTACCGGCATTATGACAAACTGGATCGCGGCCAACTTGGTCACCTCTTTGTTTGACAACAATACCGGATTATTCCAAAATCTTCTCGATCCTTCACCAACCAAAAACTATGCTTATGTGTTTAAAACCACCGAAAATGGAATTGCGACTTCAAAAATGGGTTTGGATGTTCTGTTTCCTAGCTCTCAGGTTAACGGTGGAATCATCATTGCCATTGTGATTGCCATCATCGTGTACATCGTTCTGAACAAAACGACCTTTGGTTATGAATTGAAGGCCTGCGGAAGCAATCGACACGCGGCCAAATACGCCGGGATCAACGAAAAGCGAAGCATCATTTTATCGATGGCTATCGCGGGATCATTGGCGGGAGCCAGCGCGGCTCTTTATAATCTGTCCGGGAACACAGAATTTTATTGGTCAACTTACCAATCTCTTCCGGCGGTTGGGTTTAACGGAATTCCGGTTGCTCTTCTGGCTTACAACCACCCGATCGGAGTAATCTTTTCCGGAATATTCATGTCATACTTGAATGTGGCGGGACTTCAGCTGAAAAACCTGACCCCGTTCAATGAATACATTACCGATATCATCGTTGCTTCGATTGTCTATCTGAGTGCATTCTCGTTAGCCTTCAAAGATATTTTAAATGGTAAGTTCTTTAAGAAAAAAAATCAAAAAGCGCTCGTGGGCGAGGTACTTGAGGAAGATCCTAAAGTCGAAATTGAAAACACGGAGGTAAAAAAATAATGGCATTTCTGATTCAACAAACTGTTATTTACACCATTCCTCTGATGATCGTTGCGCTCGCCGGAGTCTTCGCGGAAAGAAGCGGTATCATCAACATTGCCTTGGAAGGCTTGATGGTCATGGGAGCATTCATCGGCGTCTTGTTTGTGAGAGCCATAATTAATTTGGAAGTGCCGCTCTCATTCGGTCAGCCTTTATTGATCCTTGGCATGCTTGTTTCCATCCTCGGCGGCTGTTTGTTCGCTTTATTGTTGGGATACGCGGCGATCAATCAAAAAGCCGATCAAACCATCGGCGGCAGTGCCCTAAACCTTCTGGCTCCGGCTTTGGTTTTGTTCTTCATTTTACTGCTTACTTCTCAAAGCGTCCTGAACATCGACTCAATGTACAGCTCCAACGATTACTTCATGTTGAACCAAGATGATTTTGGACTTGGAACCCGGTTGGAAAACCCGCTTGGCGTGGTCGGCAATATCTTATTCAATAAAACCTACATCACCACCTGGATTTGTTTAGCCTTATACATTGGCTTGTCGGTAATTTTGTACAAGACCAAATTCGGATTAAGACTTCGATCCTGCGGCGAAAATCCTCAAGCTTCGGCCTCGGTCGGAATCAATGTCTACAAAATGCGATATAGCGGCATTCTGATCTCCGGCGGACTGGCAGGATTGGGCGGTTTCGTTTACGCGGTCACGATCGTCGCGGCTTCAAGCAACGGGGACGTAGCGGGTTTTGGTTTCTTGGCCTTGGCGGTCATGATATTTGGTAACTGGAAGCCAAGAAACATCGCCGGCGCCGCCTTGCTGTTTGGCTTACTGAAGTGCATCTCAGTCGGCTATCCGTACATTGATATCAACAACGACGGAATATATCTTTTGAATACAATAGGTATCAGCCAACACATTTACCGAATTTTACCCTATTTGATTACTTTGATTGTACTGGCCTTCACATCCAAGAAATCTCGGGCTCCAAAAGCCGAGGGAATACCATACGATACTGGAAAACGTTAATAAAACGTTCGTTTGAAAATCAAAGAACAAAGAATCAAAGAAGAACCAGTGTGTAAAATCTTGAAGATACTGGCTCTTTATTTTTTAGGCGAGAATAAGAATAACCATGAAGAAAACAGTGGAAATTTTTGAAAGTTTATGGTAAAATACAATATGGTTTTGGATGACAACCATCCAAGAGGGGGAAAAAATGAACATTTGGCATGACATCAGCACGGATCGGATCAAAGCCGAGGATTTCATCGCGGTCATCGAGATCGCAAAGGGCAGCAAAAACAAATATGAAATGGACAAGGAAACCGGACTGATCATCCTTGACCGGATCCTTTACACTTCAACTCACTATCCCGCCAATTACGGATTCATTCCTCGAACTTTGGCTGAGGATCATGATCCTTTGGATGTGTTGGTTCTTTGCAGCGAGGCTTTGGTCCCGATGAGCATGGCCCGATGCTACCCGATCGGGGTAGTTCGCATGCTTGACAACGAAGAGACCGACGATAAGATCATCGCCATTCCGTTTAAAGACCCGACTTGGAATTACTATCATGAACTGGAAGAATTGCCTCCGCACATCACTGATGAGATCGAACATTTCTTTAAAGTTTACAAGAACCTCGAACACCGGGAAACGGCCGGATTTGAGATCTTCGGGCGAGCGAAAGCCACCGAGATTATCGAAAAATCCATGGAAGTTTATAATAAAAAGTTTTACAAAGGAAGATAAAAAATGTTTGGACTTTCTAATGAAACATCCGCAATCCTCGGAATTTCCTTCATTTTCGTAATGACGGTTTTGGGGGCGGTCGTTGTTTTCTTATTTAAAAAACCGTTGAGTCTCCGCTTCAATCAGGTCTTTTTGGGATTCGCGGCCGGAGTCATGGTGGCGGCTGCCGTTTGGTCACTTTTGATTCCTGCCATGGAAGAAGCGAACAATCTGGGAATGGTAAAATGGCTGCCGCCGGTCATCGGATTTGTAGTTGGGGCTTTGGTCCTGCTTCTGATCGATAACCTGCTTCCCCATTTGCATATCAATGACAGCCGTCCCGAAGGGTTGAAAGCCAAATTTACCAGAAGCACGTTGCTTATATTAGCCATGGCTCTTCACAACGCCCCGGAAGGATTGGCAGTCGGCTTGGCTTATGGCTATGCCTTAAAGACTGGGGATCCGCTCATACTTATTTCTGCGACCGGAATCGCTCTGGGAATCGGTATTCAGAATTTTCCGGAAGGCGCAGCGGTAGCTTTGTCCGTCAAGGATGCTAACGTATCCAAAAAGAAGGCCTTTTTGATCGGCGGGTTAAGCGGGATCATAGAACCGATCTTCGCGGTCCTAAGTTTGTTTCTGGCGACTCAGTTTACTTCGATCATGCCGTTTTTCCTTGGGTTTGCGGCCGGAGCGATGATTTATGTAGTAGTTGAGGAATTGATTCCCGAAGCTCAGCTTGACAGCCGATCCCATCTTGGAACCTTTGCCTTTATTGTTGGATTCTTGTTGATGATGATCATCGACGGAGCATTATAAAAAGACATCACCATTGGTGATGTCAATACGGAGGAGTACCCAAGTGGCTGAAGGGGCGGGCTTGGAAAGCTCGTAGGCCGTGAAAGCGGCGCAGGAGTTCGAATCTCCTTTCCTCCGCCATATCGAAAGCATAGGTTTGATACAATTGCACTTGTCAAGAGAAAGTAGACATGTATTAAGCCTTAATGAAACCCTAGTTGAGATTTAAACTCAGCTGGGGTTTTGTATTTTAAGGCATATGAGAATCGTTGGTTATTAAAATAATGCACATAATCTTTAATCGATTGATGAACATCATTTGATTTGCCCAGATTAAAATCCAAGAATAATTCTTCTTTAATCCAACCATTTAATGATTCATCAACTGGATTATCTGTTGGTGTACCTGCTCGACTCATTGAGCGTTTAATGTTATAATCTTTAGTGAGCTCGTTGTAGCTTATTGAAGAGTAAACGGATCCCTGATCGGTGTGAAAAACTGTAGATTCTGTTAACTCTTCTTTTTTTATAATTTCTAACACATCCATTAATCCATCGTAATATTGCGAAGAATCGCCACGTCTACCGGATAATTTATAACTCAATATTTCTTTTGTATACGCATCGAAGTAGAAAGTAAGTTCATAGTATTTGCCTTTTACATAAAGTGAAGTCATATCAGAAACGACAACTTCTAATGGATGAGATAAATATCGCCAAGAAGTATTAATCAGATTCTTATATTTGACTCGTTCATCACCTGGTCTTACATATCTATAGTGTGTAAATGTCAAATAGAAATGGTAGAAAAATAGCGGAATAAAATGTAGGTAATTTGTAGCATATTGATGTTGTTCTTCTGTGCTTTTTTTGTTTCTATTGCCTTTT
>DDXT01000072.1 GCA_002347755.1 Caryophanales bacterium UBA2253 | reverse complement strand
TCATGACTAGATTATATACGAATTAAGTTAAAAACCGGTTCAGACTGAGAACCGGTTTTTGTAAGAGCAATGTTGGCATAGAGCTTCCGGATTTTTTCGGGTGGAAAATGATCTTCGCAGTTCCCGATAACGGGGGGTTTCAAGAATCTCTTCCAAAGACTCCTGGAATATGTTGCCAAGGGGGATCTTTCCGTTTCCGTCCAAACAGCAGGGAACCACCGTTCCATCCGCCAAAATACCCAAATGATCTTTTATTCCATGGCATCCATAGAATGCGCTGGTTTGGGTTTCTTCCTCCGGCCAGACAAAGATCTCGTCGAGCGAAAGAAAAATGTTGGGAAGTATTTCGGTGTTTTCATCGGGTATTTTTACCCCAAGCGCCCGTTCCAGGTATGAAATTGTGAAACTTTTCAAAGGATTATTTCCTAGCCAAAAGCGAAGCGACACATAAAATTTCCGGCTCTTTGAAGCTTTTTTTACCAGATTGGCGACCGCATCCAAATAAGAGGACCGGGCCTCATCAGGAAGTTCTCCCAAAGCATGGAGCGAAATGTTGACCTGGCGAAGGGCCAAAGAATCAAACAACAAGTCGGTTTTCTCCCCAAGCAGGATCCCGTTCGTAGTTATGTTGACTTCCATTTTTGCTTCTTCAGCTTCCTTTAGAATGCTGGCCAATTCGGGATGAAGCAAGGGCTCACCTTTCAGATGCAGATAAACATAATCGGTGTGCGGTTTGATTTTTCCAAGCACAGTTTTGAATTCCAAAGCGCTCATGAATTTTGGATCCCGTTTCATCGATAGGCAAAAACGGCAGGCGAGATTGCAAACGTTGGTTATCTCAACATATATTTTTTTGAATTTAGTAAGGGGCCTTCCGTCATTCGGTGACATTTTCGACGCCAAAAATTCCCGGAACCTCTTCCAGAAGAATGGCTTCGATTCCGTCTTTCAAAGTCTGATCGATGCTGGAACAGCCGATGCAGGCCCCGATCATCTTCACGTAGACGATTCCGTCTGCGATTCGCAAGAACTCCACATCGCCGCCGTCTCGTTGAAGATAAGGGCGGATTTTGTTGATGATGGTTTTGACTTTGGTTTCGATTTCTTGGTTATTGAAGTTTTTATTGTTCATGTGACATTCCTCGCATTGGTTCATCTTTTTGAATATTATATCATAAATATCCGGTTTTGGAAGTCAAAACGCAATGAAAAACCATTGTTAATAATTTTAAAATCAAAACCGATGCTTGGGAAAATCAAGAAACAATCGGTTGAAACCAACCGGTTGTTTTCCCAAAGGCATCGGTCATAAAAGTAAAATCCTGTTTTTATTGCATTATCAAAATCAATCGAACCAAAAGCCAATATATTAAGAAAAAATAACCAGTTGAAAGTAGATGGGTCACCAGATACTTCTTTCGGTTTTTGTTTAAGATCATTACTAACCCTTCGGCCAGAACCAAACCCCCAACCAACAAGCATGGCCAAATAAGGGAATACTCACTGTCCGCGATTATTTGAATCAAAGGAGTCGCCAAGAAAACCAAGGACATTCCGAAATAAAGGATCTTTTTGATTTTGTTGTCATTCTCAAAAGAAAATTTGATTGCACAAAAAGATAATATCATGTGCATTAAAGTCGCCAATGAAAAAGCAAGAATCAGGGGTTCCAAATCGCTCTTTTTCCATACAAAGAATACGAAAATGAAAAGAGTAAGCAAAAGACTCGAAGAAATAATATAGTAATATTTGAGAGACTTACTTCTGCCAATCAACAATACGATGCCAATGATCAATATCACCAAAGGAATTAAAAAGAACAACGTTTCATTTTCAATTGCATAATAGTTTGTTGCAACAAAAACCAGTATGCTTAATCCAAGAATAAACTTCCATACTTTTGGGAGTTTCTTTGTCATAGCCTTTCCTCCAATAATTCGATTTCTGAGGCAGTGAGGTATGGATTAAATGGTTTTTCATACAAGGATTCCCCACGTAATGATCGCCAAAAATTCATTGATAATGAGCTCCCATTATCCCAAATGAATCTCTCTCGAATAGTACTTGGGTCTGATGCGCTGTTTCCCCAAAACAGATATGGGTAAACATCGTATACATAGTGGCCATTGGGATAAAGAACGTCAGCTTTATAAAAATTAAATGTTCCAAGCACTAAAGCGTTTAAATCGATATTTCCATTTTCATCATATATTGCTTCCAAAGTTGAATTTGGCCATTTGTTTAAAATGGCAGTTTCCGGATTCACTGTATATTTTATATTGTTAAGGTTGGATGTATCCCCATCAAATAATCCCAACTGGTGAAAATAAGCTCTAGGGGTTTCTAGACTTTCGTCATTGCCATATAGATTTAGAAATGTATTTTCGGTGTTTGGAAAAATCTGTTGGCAGGCATTTCTTCCATAATGTTGGTTTCGATGGATGTACAATTTATGGTTTTCGGTCTCGATGATCAATTTGTCATTATCAATCAAAGTGATTGAAGCCAAATCTAGAGGGAAAAAACTGCAGTAATCGATTTCAATCTTTGCATCTTCAAAATTACCAACATCGCCATAATAAGCAAGCGGAAGGTTGAAATGTCGCGAATAAGGGCCGTATGATTCAACTTCATTGATCAACTCAAAGCCCAGGAAATCCGGAGAAAAATTTCTTTCAAATGAATCTGGAGTGATATTTGGATCTCCATAATATGTTACATCGATCCGAAAATTGACTGACTCAAAATTATCCGTGAAACTGCTTTCGCCCAAATAAGAAGAAGTCGGGAAAAAATAAGGGTTTTTTTCAATTGAAAAAGATAGGTACAACAGGGGGACACTGAAATTGTTGACATAGGAAATTCCCCTTTGATCCAACATTGTTTTTATTTGGCTTTCCGTTGCAGAAGGCATGGATTGCAATTCGGTCGCAAAAAAATAAAGTCTCCATGCACATACGCCACCCAAATCATTCTCATCATGAATGGATGTCCAGTTGTCAAAAACATATTTTATCGAAGATAAGGCTTCCATCTTACTATCCGTATCAATTGGATAGAGTGGGCTTGAAGCTTGCATGGGAACCCCGCGGATACAAATTATCCCCATAAACAGCAAATCAAAAACAAGCAATAATGCTTTTTTCAAATTCATCACCTCCGAAGGAATTTTATCACGAAGGTTGAACTTTGTCAAATGATTAACGAATATTTTTCGTTCAATGAGATGGTCTTTCTTTCAAAACTTTCAATTGTTTTTTCAAAAAAGTTGAAAGAATTGCCTTGAAAAAAGTTCCAAAAATGGAACTTAAAGTTTTCGGAATTCCGGATTCTTTTCTAGCAGGACAACGCATTCCGCGGACACGCCTTCCCCTCGGCCGATGAATCCCAAGCCTTCCCCGCGGGTTGCTTTGACGTTAATCTGATTGGGACGCACTCCCAAAAGGTTGGCGATGTTGTCGCGCATGACATTTTTGTAATTCTTTAGGATCGGATTCTCCAAAAAGATAGTCAGATCCAGATTACCCAAATGGTAGTTTTGGGCTTCCATCATTTTGCGAGCTTCAAGAACGAAAAATGACGAAGCGATGTTCAGATATTTCGGATCGTTGTCCGGAAAATGAACGCCCAGATCCCCCAGCCCCAAAGCCCCAATGATGGCTTCGCTGACCACGTGAAAAACGCAGTCGGCGTCGGAATGACCGATCAAACCTTGTGAATAGGGAATCTCCACTCCTCCGAGGATCAGTTTCCGGTCCGGGCCGAAACGATGGGTATCATGTGAATGTCCGATGCGGATGCTCATGTCATTCTCCTTCCATGACCGCTTCCAGGCGTCTGATGTCGGAAATGTTGGTCACTTTGAAATTATCGTAACTGCCTTCCACGAGCACCGGCGGGATGCTCAGGTATTTTTCAATCAGTTCCACGTCATCGGTCCCGAAATAATGGTCATTTTGGGCCAAAGCCGCCGCCCTCAGGTATTCATTCCGGCGAACTCCTTGCGGAGTTTGCATGGCATAGAGACCATCCCGGTCAAGCATTCGCATTTTCCCGTCTTTCATTTCGCGGATGGTATCCGTCACCCGGACCGCCAAAGCCGCCGAATGGAAAGCCTTCATGGTTTCCGAAACCGCCATGATGTAAGGTTTTTCGATCATGATCCGGGCTCCGTCATGAATGAGCACAACTTCGTTGACGCACATCCTCATGCCATTTTCAACGCTGTCCTGGCGTCTTTCCCCACCGGAAACAAAGATGATTTTCGGAGAATTCAGAAACTGAACCGCTTCTTTGGCCAAAGCCATCTCATCTTGGGCGGCCACGATCACGACTCTTTCACATTCATCCAGTTCCAGGAATTTCTTAAGCGGCCTTAAGAAAACCGGTTGGCCGTCGATTTTGTAAAAAACCTTGTTATAAGGAAGTCGGGTCCTTTCCCCGCGCCCCGCAATCAGCAGTATCGCATCAAACATAAACTCTCCTTTTGAAAACCAGGCCAACTTTCATCGGCCTGAGTTTTTAAACATTATTTTTTTAAGATTGAATCCAAGAAGGAATCGCTGAGATCAATCTTGACGTCTTCCGGTTTCGGTTCGGATGTGGCCGGTTTCTTCGCATAATAAATGCTATAGCGTTTCGGATACTTTTCGTCGGTCGCATAAAACAAGGCATCAAATCCGGCCTTGACCAAGGCTTCCGGAGTTCGTTCGGAAACATTCTTGGAAGACACGATTCCGACCGAGTTCTTCAGTTCGAATTTCTTTTCGTTGAAATAAATGTCCAGTCCAAGAAGTTCGGAGACATTGTTCTTCAAATCGCGGAGAATGAGATCATAGTTGTCCAAACGGTCAATGATGATCCCGTATTCCATTTTGCTGATCCGATAGACTTTGATCTTCCCGTTCAGGCTCGATTCATTCAATTTCGTGAAGTACTTGATGACGACAAGATCGCTGCCGTCGCTTCCCAAAATGTCATTGATCTTCGGAAGATCGTTGATGGAAACAAAAGCCAACCCGAAATCAAGGTTCTTGTCCAAATAGCCATTGCAATCGCTCAGCAGTTCCGGATAGCCTTTGAAGTTCATCTTGACTTTCGTGAAATCATGACGATGGATCGCCATGAACAAGCGCCCTTCAATGGTCTGGGAATTTTCTTCGAACCATTCCTGGCCGTTGATGGTGATCATCCGGTAATGGATCTGACTCAGCTGATCGGAAGTCTGTCTTTTTTCCAAAGCTTTCAGATCTTCGGGCACGATCATCTTTTCAAAAGCGGCAGTCGTGATTTCGGTTTCTTTGGCGTTCAGAAGCCGAGCCATGGCTTTGGTCAGCACATAGCGTTTCTTATCGAAATCGAAATAAGCGAGCGACTCTTCCAACAGATCGAAATAGGCATACAGCCGTTTTTTATAATCGGCGACGACGCCGTCGCGGAACACTTCCGATAAAGTCAATTTTTGATTGATGAGAATGAAACCGGCGAGTTTATCGCCAATCATGGCTTTTTGTTTGGAAAGTTCCAGCTTCATGGTTTGATTGTTGACCAAAAGCAAATCCAGCGTGAACTGCATTTCCTCTTCGGTCTTTAAAAATTTCCGAAATTCTTTCATGGTCATTCCCTGGTTATTGCAAGCCAGTTTGGTGATCCCTTCAAACCAGTTTTTCTTTTTGGTGACCAAATCTTCAAAAATATCATAAAACTGGTCCGTGAACAGAATGACTTTGGATTGCTTGTTCAGATAAGCGTAGATGTTGCTTTCAATGTTCGAAGGCACGGCTTCGATCAATTTGATCCTTTGACTGAAACGTCCGGAAAAAACGATGTACAAAACGATGTTGATAATCAAGGATACCAAAATCAAGGCCGAAGCAAAGAACACAAACGGAAGCGCGAAAAAGGCCTGCGCCCTAATCGATGCCACCAAAGCATCCAAAAGAAATCCCGCCAAAGCCAGCGCCGAGAAAACCAATCCCAACCATGGGATTGATTGTTTTTTCACTCCGGCTCCAAACAAGAACACCATGTTGAGCAAAAGCACCGGTATGAGCAAAGTCAGTCGGTTTTCAGAAATAAACGTTACAATGTCATTTAACACAAGGATCCCTCCGATCTTATCATCATGGCAGCGGTTTTGCGATTAGTCGCCAAAGGAACTTCATAAACGTCGCACAAACGAAGCAGTGCGGAAATGTCCGGTTCATGGGGTTGTGAAGTCAATGGATCGCGGAAGAAAAATACCATGTCAATTTCACCGTTGGCTACCCGAGCTCCGATCTCCTGATCGCCGCCCAAAGGTCCGGATTTGAAACAATGAATCTTCAATTGGGTTTTTTCCATGATCATTTTTCCGGTCGTCCCGGTCGCAAACAAACTGTGTTTGGCCAGGTAAACTTCGTTTTCAATGGCAAATTGAATGATGTCGGCTTTCTTCTTGTCATGGGCAATTAACGCAATTCGCATACTTTAGCTTCCTTCAACATATTATATCATAAAAAAAACAAAGTAAGCAATATAAATCCAAAATGAAAAAGCGCCCGGTCGGGCGCTTTGATTACTCAAATCAGGGCGGGTTTTTTATTTACTGACGAGGTAGTGGTCAAGCATTTCTTCCAATCGGTCCAGAGTCAGCTGCAGATTGATGACCCCGTCCAAAGCCACGGAAATGTTTCCGGTTTCTTCGGATACGACCACGGTCAGAGAATCGGTTCGTTCGCTGATGCCGATGGCGGCGCGGTGTCTGGTCCCCAGAAATTTCGGAACGTTGTACTTATCCGTCGAAGGATAATAAGCTCCCGCGCACATGATGCGGTTCTTGCGAATGATGACGGCTCCGTCATGACAAGCCGTTCCCGGCGTGAAGATGGTCGTCAACAATTCCTGAGTGATCGAGGATTTGATGTCAATGGCCTTCTCAATGTAATTGTTCAGGCTGTCTTCCCGTTCAATGGTGATCAAAGCTCCGATCTTGCGCTGCGAAAGGAAATCGGCAGTATTGCACAAAATGGTGATGATCCCCTTCTTTTCCTGTTTGGAGGAATAAACGGTGTTCACTTTGGTCGCCGAGAAAATGTTGCCCACGGAATACTTGATTTCCTGAGCATAAACAATGATGAACAGTCCCGGCACCCAGAAAATCAGATAATTGAAAGCTTTCAAGAAAATGTCAAACTTGAAAAGCACGGCGATGACATAGATCACGCCCAAAGCGGCCAAGAAAAGTAGTAGTCGCAAAACATGAATCTTCATCTTCAGGACTTTGTATAGGAAAATGAACACACCCGCGATCAGCAGGAGGTCAAATCCCAATCGAAAGAATCCCCAGACCGAAAAACCGTACGTGTACTCTTCGAGCATTGTCATCAATTCATCAAATGTTAGCATATTCCTCACCTGCTTTGTTTAAAATTAGGTTTATTTTGTCTTTGCGATCATCATCGATTTCCTGTTTGGTCAAAAGAAACCGGATCATCTTTTCGTCTTTTTCGTCAATGGCATAATCAATCGGATAATTGTGATTTTCATCCAGAAGCATGATGTCCGCTCCGTGTTCGATCAAGCATTTCGCGATCTCCAAATGGCCGTTGATGACCGCCAGATGGAGCGGAGCCTGTTCTTGTTCGGCCGCCAGATTGATGTCGCAGCCATTTGTGGCAAGGCACTTCACAAACCGAAGTTTGTTTCCGATGACGGCGTAATGAATGGGCGCCACTCCTTGTTCATCGGCCAGATCGGGGTTGACCCCAAAACTAAGAAATAGGTTCATCAGCCGAAGATTGTTCAGCCTCAAGGCCAAATGTAAGAGCGTTCGCCCGCCGTAGCCTTGGTTATTGATGTCAAAATCGTCCTGTTTTAGTTTCGCGAGCGTACTTTTGATGTAAAAGTAACGGTGCGGATCCTGTTTGATGCAACGGACGAAATCTTTAAATCTTTTTTTGTCGCCGCGTCTATTCATTTCCGACCTCCTCAACGATGCGTTTAACCACATCGTCGACCGATTGCAACAACTCCATGGACCAGATGACGATCACCGGGAAATTGTTTTTTTGGTTAAGCAAATAATATTCTCGATACTCGTTCAGGGTGTCATGAAAGAGATTGTTGTTGTTCCAAAAAAGCAGCAATCCCGTCAGTCGGTTGTTTTTTTCGATGAGCAGATTGACCTCGTTGGTCGATCCGTAAACGGTGAGCCCTTCAGCTTCAAGCCGGGCGGCCAGTTTTTCCATGATCGGAGAAGAGTATTCTTTGAAGAAAACCTGATCGAGATTGGTAATCTTGTTCAGTTCTTCGATCAAGCGGTAACCGCTTCCCCGTTTCAGATAATCATTGTTGTCATAAATGACCAAACGGCGTTTGCACAAAAGCAAATTGTCGATCATGTTGACGACCAAATGTTCGTTTTCGATCTTGTAATAATCTTCCAAAAAGAGAACATTGTATTCGGCGTCGTATAAATGACTAAGGCGCAAGTCGACCAGGTTGACCCGTTCTTTGAGGATCAGCAGGACCTGTTCGGCGTTCATCCCCATTTTTACCAAAACATTGGCCAATTCGTCAAATACCCGCCGTTGTTTTTCAATCGAAAGCACAAACAGGTTGATCACCGTTTCCGGGTTTTCTTTTAGAAGCAGCCCAAGATACGGAATGATCTTGCTATTGATGATCTCAACGCCGTAATTGTCATTTAGTTTATGGTTGATCCGTCCCTTCAGTCCATGCAAATGGTTCAACAAACTTTGGGGAGTCGGAGAGAAACGGTAATTCAAGGTGATGTTCGAAGCAAAACTCAGCCGGGAAACCAGGTTGTTGACGATGGTGCTTTGCAATTGCAGTTCGCCGCAGACAATGACTTGCTTGGCTTCGATGGCTTTGTGATATTCGTTGGCGCTTAACAAATGCGCATCATCAACGATGACCAAATCGAAATCCTCGATGTTGAGGTAATTGTTTAGGATCTGAGTCGGTGACAAAAACAGTCGTTTGATGCCCCAAGTCCGATGAATGTAGCCGCGGTAATCAAGGTTTTTGATTCCCGAGACTCCAAACCGCTGCCCGCTGATCTTGCGAATGTTCCGGGCCACGGAATCGCCGATTTTCCGGATGATCTCCGCTTCGTTTTCGGAAGCCAGCTTCAGGCAGGCTTCCATGGACTTGTATTTGGCCAGATAAGGGTATTTCTCCAAGTGTTTCTCCTTGACCGCCGTCAAATATGAATATTTGAAATCGACAACCAAATTGGAGCAATCATGCAAATTGATGATGTAATCAATCAGCTTTTTAAAATGATACCGGTTCAGGACTTGCAAGTTATCGGTGATGATCAAATAGGTGATCAGCTCGTCCTTGGATTGCAACAGTCGGTTCATCCGCTGAATGTTGCTGGCGAAGGAATCGTAGTAATATTTGGATACATCATCGCGGAAGATCTTGAAATAGACGGTAAAGATCTCGCTGATCTCATCGCTGGTTTCATTGCAGCGGTTCAGATGCGACACGATCTTTTCGTTGATGATGGGGTCAAGACTGGCGATCATCACTTCCGGATTGGCGAAGCACTCCTGGTAAACCGCATAGCTTTGAAGCAAGCGGGAAATGGCGCTGACATTGGTTTCGCCGGCTTGATAGAAATCCTGATACAAATATTTGTAAGTTTCATTGTCGCGGAGATATTTCTTTAAATTACTGATCTTGTCAAGATTGCGATCCAAACTGAAATATTCTTCGAGACGAATGAATTTATCGGGGGTGTTGCGAGTGGCCTTGAACATCCGGTCATTGGAAGCATAGACTTTGACCAGATAATTGTTCAAAACATAAATATCGTCGATGATCCCTTTGAGGGTCTTCTTCGGATCCGGGAAAGGGTATTGATGTAATTCCGCGTACAAAGTTCGCAGATCGGCGTGCGATTTTTCCAGGAGATCGAAAGTCTTTAGATGGGCCCTGGTCTCATGGTAATCCAAATTGGTGACATCCAAAAAGCGGTTCAGATAATCCAGGATCCGGATTTTGATCTCGCCTTCGGGAAGGCTTTGCCAATAATCGCGGAGATTGCGAAGATCCGTCAGCACCTGGGCATTGGCTCGATAGCCGGTGATCTGCATAAAGGCGTCCTGAAGAGCATTCCGCTGCTTTTCGCGTCCCAAATAGCGGGGCAGAAGCTCCATCAGTTCTAGAAATTCTTTCGGTTGTTTTTTTTGATATCCGTTAAGGTAACGTCTTTCCTTAAAAGTCAAACTCTCATCGTCGATCTGGTAGCGCCGGAACAATTCGATGGTCCCGCCCAGATCAAACAAATCAAGATTCGGGAAGAAACGAATATAACCGTTCAGTTCATCGGAAATGGCGGTGATCTCCTTAAGTTTGTCCGCCAAAACCGGATAGATCTCTTCATAAGCCCCATCGGTGATTATTTTAAGAAGTTTGTTGTTGGCTTGATTCTGATGCAAAAAAGCACTGAGCTTAATCAATTCGGAAATGACCGAATCTTCAATCGGAAAATCCCAATCAAGAAGCATCCGGGCTTTTTCCACGGATTTTTTCAGGATGTCGATCTGCATCAGGCATTTGTTGATGAGCACAACCAAAATCATCCGGTCTTCATTGATCCGGTCGACTGACTCAAAATCGTCTTCGTTAAAGTATTTGCCCAAAGTGAGGGCAATTTCTTGTTTGATGTCAAGCCCTTCCAGATCTTCGTATTTGTATTTCACAAAGTTTTCGGTTTCTTGTAACTGAAAAATCTCGTTTTTCAGATTTCGGAACTGTTCCTGGGCTTCTAAGAAACCTTTGTTGGTCGGTTCTTTCCAGGATTCCGGAACTTCGCGAATGTTCAGATTCTTGAACCCATGGATGATGTTTTTCAAATAAGCGTAATTGGCCAAATCTTTGAACCCGAAATCCGCCTCCAAAACCTGTTTCTCGGAATCCAGGATCTTGAAACATTTGTGAATCTGATAAATGAGCGAAACGATCTGGTTCGGATATTTGATGTTATTGATGATCGGAATGTCTTTCCAAATGTTGTTTTTGAAATCTTTGAGTTTGAATAACGAAGTTTGGATGATCTCCAAAGAAGCGATGATCTCATTGAATTCCGCTTTGTATAAAGAGGAAAAATCATCGATGGCGAGCAGTTGGTGAGGGACATGCGTCAACAGTGTCAGTTCGCTGACGATGTCCATGAACCGCTGATCCAGAATCCGGCTGGCCATGGCATTTTCATAATCATTGACGAATTTATAGTTTTCAAACAGCGATTCGAGTTCTTCTTTCGCACTGAAAGCTTTGGGGCTGGTAATCAGTTCGCCTTGATGGAAGCTGGCAAAAAGATCCGCGAAATTGGTAACGTATTGGTTCAGGCGACGGGATTCGAAAATCTGATAGACGGCGTCCAAAGTCGCTTTCATGTTTGAAATGTACAGCACCCGTTTCCCTTTATTCAGGGCGTTAATGGCGATGTTGACCAAAGCCGTCGTTTTGCCAGTCCCCAACCGGCCGGTCACGATGAAACTGTTGCCAGTTTCGGCGCTGTGAACAACATGCCGCTGGGCCCGGTTCAGAGTGTCCAAATAAAACATGGTGGCATGATTCCGGTCGTAAAGCCGGTCATACAAATAATCGTCGAATTCTTTCGGAGAAACGAATTTATCGGTTTTGATCTGGATCTCGTGTTCTTTGAGGACCGCGAAAGTCAGATAGTTTTCCAGTTCCAAATGCAAACTTTCATGTTTTTCCAAACCCATGCAAAACTTGTCGATGGCATAAATGTCATCAAGCCGCTCGGGGATAGATAGGCTGAGGTTTTTGACCGAGGTCAGATAACTCATCAAAATCGGATTTTCAACCGGTCGGGAGAGCTGTTGAAAAAAGATCCCGTCTTTTTCAAAATAGATGTTGACCGGAATCAGCAGGATCGGCGAAAACAATTCTTGATTGGCATCGTCCTTATATTTCAAAAGCCCATAAGTCAAAAAGATCTGCATGGCCCGGTTTTTCAAATTCAGATTTTCGAAAAACAAAAACGGCAAGCAGTTCCGCAGTGTTTCGTTATTGACTTCGCATTTCCCGACGCCCCGGTTTTGGATCGGCAAGTAGCGAAGTTCTTCGGCCCGGACCACCTCATAACAAAGCAGTTTATCCATCACTTCAAAGGAAATGTTCCCGAGTTCGATGTATGAAGATGGCGAAAAAATGTCCAGTAGATGACTGTTGCTTCGCGTTATGTTATATTTGGAAAGTCCCTCTTTGATCATGATTTCACCCGGAATTCAGTAAATGTCTCTTTCACATAATTATATCAAAAGTTTCAATAAAAAAACATACATATTATTTATTTTTTGAGCCGTGAAATGTAGTGTTACAATACATGTGAGA
>DDXT01000003.1 GCA_002347755.1 Caryophanales bacterium UBA2253 | reverse complement strand
ATGACCTCTCATTCATCAGTTGCTATATATGTATATTTTACCATAAACCGGCTCTTTTGTCAAGTCATAAAAAAGACTGTTGGCACTTTGTCAACAGTCTGACCAGCCGGTCATCGGCTGGTCATTCGGATTTTTCCTGGTCTTTTTTGGCGGCGAGAAGTTCGGCCTTCCGGCGGCGGTTCTCCAGGAACTCCTCAAAATCCTGGTCCAACTGCCCGGTTTTGGCTTTTCCCCAGGCCTCGTAATATTTCATGACGTCTTCTGAAGTAGCATCAAACCCGATTTGGGAATAGACCCGGGTCTTGAGTTCATCGACCGGAATTTGATCATTATGACTCATCACTTCGAAAGCTTCGTCCCGAACTTGTTGGTGGGCCAAAGCGGCTTCGTCCCGAAAGACGCTGATCTTTTCGTATTTCTTGTTCCATTCGTCTTGGACATCTTTCAGACGGCTGACCGACCGAAAAACCAAAACCAGCGAATAGACTAAAAGCGCCAAACCGATCCCGTAAAACAGATAAATCAAATTTTCGGCGACAATGGCCCGGAAGACCACAAAAAAGGTAATGATGACCAAAACGGAAATGGCCCACCCCATTCCGTACAGACGGTTCCCCCGCTCTCTTTTCAGTTTGGCGATCTGAGGATCATATTCGGCGTGAAGATCATTCAGCTTCGAAGCATATGCTTCTTTCTTTTCGTCGTATCGAGCCAAGAGTTCATTCAGATGTTCATTTTTGGTAATGTTCATGATGTTTCACCTTGTTGTCATTATAACACGTTTGGGGATTAAAAAAAAGAAAATTAAGGGCTGGCTTAATTTTCTCATCGTTGGTTTTATTTTCCCCACATGGCGCGGGCCGATTCTTTGCTCTCGCGATATTGCTCGCGGATGGCATCGCCTTCGGCTTGGATCCGGGCTTTCAAGGTCTCCAGTTCGCTTCCGTATTGTTCGCGAAGAGCCTCAATGGCAGTCTCGTCAACAAACAGCTGTTCCAAATCTTCAAGATCAACATTGATCTCGGCGAATTTCGCGATGTAGGTTTCTTTCACGGCGCGGAATTCTTCCATCCAATCAAATTTGGCGGTGATTTCCTCGTCTTCGATCTCGAATTTATAGCCGCGTTTTCCGCCTCGCGGTCCGGCCACGGTTTCTTCTTTGGCGCTTTCAAATTCCTCGCGGTAATCTTCGATCTCCTCCAGAACTTCATGCAGTTCGCGCCATTTGGCTTGCAGCTGAAGTTTCAGGGCTTCATATTCTTCGGTCTCGCCGACGGCGGCTTCAAACTGCGTCTTCAGAACTGCCATTTCGTCTTTTAAGGTTTGACGGGAGGCCAGCAGGGCTGCCATTACCGGATCGGTTTCGGTTTCCGTTTCGATTTCCGAGACTACGGCTTCAACTTCTTCGGGAGTCGGTTCAGCGATGGCCGATACGGCGGTCAGATATTCCAGATACATTACTTTCACATCGGCGGCAGTAGCAACCGAATCCGTTAACAGGTCGGCGAAAGCGGCATCATCAGCGGCCAGCATGGCGTCATACGCCGATTGCAAGCGGGTGATGACAAAGGTTTTGGAAGCGCCGGCGCGAAAAGCGAAATACTCGCCTTTCAGCTCTTCGCTGATGAATTCTTTCATTTCAAAGCGGCTTGCCCGGATGATGGCATTCAGATCGCGGACCGACATGACCGCTCCCGCTTCGAGCGTCAGGGTCTCATCAAATTCCATGGCTACAGTAATCAGTTTCAGTTTCCCGATGCTGACGCCAAGAGTCTCGGCGGCAGCCGCCATTTCAGCGGTGGCTTCGGCGCGGGCTTGGATGAGATTCAGGCGGATCGCTTGTTTTTCGGAATATTCCCGAATGCGTTCGCTGATCTTATTTTCCAATTCTTCGGTGGCTTGGTCATCGGTTCCGACCGCGGTCACGATGATGGCGTTGTCGGCTGCGTAATCGATGTATCCCATTTCGGTCGCCAAAGCGATGATTGCTTCCGTGGTTTCCAAAACGGTTTTTCCAACGAAATCGGCATCGACCAATAAAGTTTCGGCGTCATCATTCAGGGCATTGACTTGGCTGACCAATCCGTCTTCGCCGGTGATGATTTCGATCGAAGGATTGATGTCCAGCACAACATAGGCGTCGGCCGCATAGGCGTTGCTAGATTCGAAGGTGCATCCGAACAATCCAATGGACAAAACGAGCAATAACATTCCCAGAAACGGGGTGATTTTTTTCATATTAGTTTCTCCTTTATTCTTTTCGTTAATAAAACAACCGACCTTTCGTTTTGGCCAGTTGTTTTTGAAAATATTTTAATTTCCCAAATAGGCTTGGTATTTGCTTTCAAAATCTTGGTTGGTTTCGTGATTTCGGAAATCATCGCTGACTTCCGGGGAATCGATCAGGACCTCGTAACGAGCCATCAGAGTCGAAATGATCTGCGCGGTTTTTCCGTGCTGCCCGTGCGGATTGTTCTCCGTGACATTGATCAGGGTGCTGACCTGATTGATGATCCGCAGCAGTTCGGTTTCGGCCTCGGTGTTGGTCGGGAGCTGGTCGTCGTGATAATCTTCCATCTCGAAACCCTGGTCAAATTCGAACGCGAAGTCAATGTCTTCGCCGCCGATTTCGATGTTGTTCTTCATCTGGTTATTGAAAGCCTGGATCTGGGTATGGCATTTTGTCTCGATCATTTCCCGGATCAATTCGCTTCGCTCGGCGGCGAACTCTTCCAGCTGGTTGAGAAGAAAACTGAATTTTCCGTATGAATCAATTCCTTCCAAGGTGGCATGGGGAAAATACGCGCTGACGAGCGCCAGCGTCCGCACCCGGATGTCTCCGAGCGGTTCGCGGGCGGCCACCATGACCCGGATGGCGGCGATCTCGCCAACGATTGCCAAACGCCGATCCTCCAAGGCTTGGATCGCCGCTTCTTTGGCTTCCTGAAGCGTTTCGACTTTGGTCTGATAGTTTTCATGGAACGATTCGATCTTTTCTGGGTCGTAACCGTGAGCGATCTCGTTCAGCCTTTTGACGGACAGGGCTTTTCCGGCTTCAGCACTCAGGGTCGGGTCAGCCGCTTGGGCCCGCTCGATCAGGATCAGTTTTCCGGCCGAAATGTTCAGTTCGTCAGCCCGGCTTTTTATTTCCGAAGTGGCAATTGAAGCCACTAGTTTCCCTTGGATGAGCTTTCCGGACATATGGTCGGAAGCCGCATTCTCGATGGCTTCGGTCAGTGTCTCCTCTTTGGTAACGTTTTTGTTGATGACGGTGACGACGATCTCCGCTTCCGCGTCGGCGATATCCAAATAGCCGCTGTCCACGGCCAGATCGATGATCATGGCGACGGCTTCTTCGACCGGAAGTCCGATCAGCTCCGGTCCCGATTCTTCAAGCAGCAATTCGGCGTCAATGTTCAAAGCCCGATATCCGACCACCAGGTCATCGGGGTCGGCTTCGATCTCCACCGACGGGTTGATGTCAATGGAAATGAAAGAATTTTCCGCGGCGGGGTCATTCATTCCCCGAAGCCCAAAATAAGTCATGCTGACGACGGCGATCAGCAGCACCGACAGCGCATAAGTCCAAGCATGTTTCCGATTCCATCCCCGCTTGGCTGGCGTTGCGCCGCGGGTCAGCGGGATCTTTTCCAAAACGGCGTCTTTCAGATCGGGAACGAACGTTTTGGATTCCAAACGCAGTTGTTCTTTTAAGTCTTTCAGCCGCATGTTCATTGCTCCCTTTCCGCGATCTTTCGCAATTTCTTCAAAGCCTGATCCAGTTTCCAGCTCACGCCGCTCGGGGACAGATCCAACATTTTGGCGACTTCCCGCCGTTTGAATCCTTCGCCCACGCACAGCATGACGATGGTGAATTCATCTTCGTTCAGGTGTTTGGCCGCCAGATCGATCAGCGGGGTCTCGGCCCGCACCGGCAATTCGCTTTCAAGCAAGTCGGCTTCGTCGGCATCGACGACTGACTCGCGTTTCATTTTTTTGTATTCGTTCAGGGCCAGATTTCTCGCGATCATCGCGATCCAGGCTTTGGCCGAGTTCGGGGTGGCATATAAACTGATCTTTTCGTAGACCTTCATGAAGACGTCCTGAGTGAGGTCTTCGGCCCGACCGTAATCTTTGACGATCGGATAAACGATGTAAAAGACCATGCGGTTGGTCTCTTCGTAGATCACATCGAAGGCTCCGGAATCGCCGTCTTTTAATTGTTGCATGCTTTTTTCAAGCCGGCTCTGATCAAACAACATTTCTTCCTCCCGTCATACCGGTTTCCATTATCCCCAAAATGGCTATCAGCCCTTGGAGATTGCTTTTGGTCCATCTTTTTTCTTATACAATTATAACATGGTTTCCAAAAAATTCCCAACAAAAAGCGATAAAAAATAGGCCGGAAGTGGGGTCTTCCGGCCTTGCGGCTTAATTAAGCGGGGTTTTTATTTCCCCCACATGTTACGGGTTTCTTCTTTCGCGTTCCGGAACTCTTCGCGCATGGCGTCGCATTCGCCTTTGAACTCGGCTTTCAGGGCACCAAGATCAGCGGCGTATTGGTTGCGCAGTTCCGAAAGCTGCGAAGCGATTTGCTCTTCGAATAATTCTTCCAGCGCTTCCAGGTCGATGCTGATGTCTGCGAACTTGATTGCATATTCTTCGCGGACCAAACGGAATTCATTCATCCAATCAAATTGGACTTGGACGCCGAAGGCCTCGCCTTCGAAAGTGATGGTGAAACGGTAGCTTGGATGTTCAGTTTCAAAATCGGTGACATATTGCGCTTTGTAAGCGCGGATCTGTTCGGTCAAGGTTTTTACTTCCTGCCATTTGGTTTGAAGCTGAGTCCGGAGCCCTTCCGCTTGGGTTTCATGGTTATGAGCGGCTGCCAATTGAATTCGCAAGGCGACCATTTCCGAAATCCGGACGACTCTTTGGGCCAGCAGACCATTGAAAGTTTCGTCCGCGTTCAGTTCGGCCAAAACTTCGGCTTGCAAAGCATCAATTTCGGCTTGTTCCGGAATCACGATCGCATTGACCGCGTCCAGATATTCTTGATAAAGGGCTCTTATCTCCGCCGCGGTGGTGGCCGATTCGCCGATCACCGGTGCAAATACGGAATCTTCGGCGAGGATCATGGCGTCATTGATGAAGCCGATCCGGCTGACGCTGTAGACTTGGCGGGCTTCCTGACGGAAAGCGAAGTATTCGCCTTTCAGTCCCTCAGTGACGAAATCCTTCATTTCCTGACGATGACCAGAAACGATCCCGTTCAGTTCGCGGACCGCCATTCCGGCTCCCGCTTCCAAAGTCAGGGTCTCGTCAAATTGCATGGCCATGGTCATGAGTTTCAGTTTTCCGATGCTGACGCCCAGTTCTTCGGCTTTAGCAGCCATTTCCGCGCTGGCCTGAGTACGGGCTTGAATGATGTCCATGTGAATTTGTTGCTTGTCGGTATAAGCTTTGATTCGGTCACGGATCTTGTTTTCCAACTTCTCGGTGTCCGCATCATTGGCTCCGACGGCGGTAACGATGATGGCGTTCTCGGCGTCAAAATCAATGTACCCCAATTCGGTCGCCAAAGTCACGATCGCTTCAACGGTTTCCTCCACGGTTTTTCCAACATAATCAGTATCAACCAGCAAGGCCTCCGCGTCATCGTTTAAGGCGTTGACTTGGCTGACCAATCCATCTTCATCGGTAAAAATTTCCACCGACGGGTTGATGTCCAGTACCACATACGCATCGGCTGCATACGCATCGCTGCTTCCGATCGTACATCCGAACAAGCCTGCTGACAGCATCAGCATGCCCATTCCCAACAACAAACTAAATTTTTTCATTTTTTCTCCTTTTCCGGCTAAATTGCCATTTCATCTATTATTTGAATAATTTTGATATCGCGCGTTGAATTCCGAGATCCGGGAACTGGTTCGGAAATCTTCATCGGTATCGGCCGAAGCCATCAGCACCGCGTAACGGTCCATCAGCCGGTCAATCTTATCTCTGACTCGTTCATGCTGGCCGCGCGGGTTCATTTGAATGACCGCCATCAAGGTGTCGACTTCGCTGATGATCCGCAGGATCTCGGTTTCGGTATCGCTGTCTGGGGATGCTTCCCCATCCAGGAAGAAATCAAACTCGAATTCCTCATCAAAAGCGAATTCGAAGTTGGGCTGATCTTCTTTCAGATCGGATTGAAGCTGATATCGGAATGCCTTGATTTGATTCTGATATTTCACGTTGATCATGTTTCTGGTCATTTCGGCTTTTTCGCTGATCTGTTCAGAGAGTTCAGTCAGAAAGACCCCATAACGATAATACGAATCCAAAGCGTCAACGTTCAGACCCGGAAGATCTGGGACCAACAATTCTTCGGTGCGCTGACGGATGTTTTCCAGCGGTTCACGGTTTTGGACCATGATCCATAATGCGGAGATGTCCGCCTTGATCCCTTCTTCGCGGCTGCTTAGGGAAGTCAGGGCGGTTTCTTTTATTTCATCGAGAGTTTCGACTTTCGAATGGTATTCCGCCCGAAATCCTTCAATGACTTCTTGATTGTAACCAACAATGATCTCGTTGAGTTCCTTGACCGAAAGTTCTTTGGCGGCGGCGATGGTGAGATTGGCATCGGCGCCCCGGGCTTTTTCGATCAGCAGCATTTTCCCGACGGACAGATCCAGATCGGAAGCTTGCTTGCGGATCTCCGAAGTCGCGTTGGCAACTATAAGCTGAGTTTGCATTTCCGAAGCATTCAGAAAAGCCCCGGTTTGGGTTTCGATCATGCCCCGAATCACATCTTCGCGGGTTTGATTGCGATTGACGACGGTGATCATGACCGCGCCTTGGGTGTCAGCGGCGTCCAGATAACCGTATTCAACGGCCAGCCCAATGACGCTTTCGACGGCATCGTCAAGCGGCAGCCCGATCAATTCCAAATCGTTTTCCTCAAGCAGGAATTCCGCGTCCACGTTCATGGCCCGGTAGGAAACCACCAAATTGCCCTCGTCGGCTTCAAATTCCATCGACGGGTTGATGTCCAAAGAAACATAGGTGTTTTCAAAGGCTTCTTCGTCCTTTGGAAAGCCGATGAAAGCCAAAGCCACGATGGCAATCAAAAGCAGAGACAGACTGAACTGCAGCGCCCCCTTCAGATGCCAGCCGAAACGGCGCTTGGCTTGAAGGGTTGGTTGGTTGCTTCGCGGGACGGTCCTCAGGATCTGATCTTTCAGGTCCGGAACGAACAAGCCGCTTTCATGACGAAGTTGCTCTTTTAAATCTTTTATTCTCATGTTCGTTCCTCCGATCCTTTAGATATTTGCCAATGGATTATTCTTTCAGGAAATAATCCTTTGTGCACTAATATAACAAACAAGCGGGCGTTTTGAACAGTAAAGTTTTTGAGCATGAAAAAAGGACCTTTTCAAAGAAAAGACCCTCAGACTGATGACAAACCCCATTTCCAAAGACGGGGTTCGTATATTTTTCCACAACTATCTTGAAATAACAAAAAAAGCTTTTTTAGACTCGAAAAAGATATNNGTTGACTTTGTCAACGCTCAGAAGGGCTTTTTCAAAGAAAAGATCCTTGGTTTGGAGTTTTATTTTTCGTCGGCGTAATCCATCTTGGCATAGCGCTGGTACATCCGGTAACGGCGCTGAGCTTCGCGTTTGTTGGTTTCCAAAAGTTTTTCGGCTTCGGTCGGATTGACGACTTTCAGCTGAGCATAACGGGTTTCGCCCATCAGGTATTCGTCATATTTCGACCAATCCGGTTCTTTGGAATCAATGACGAACGGATTCTTGCCTTCGGCGGCCAGACGCGGGTCATACCGGAAAGTGGTCCAGTATCCGCATTCCACGGCCAGTTTGGTCTGCAGCTGAGTAGTCCCCATGCCTTTTTTGATTCCGTGGGAAATGCACGGGCTGTAAGCGATGATGATCGAAGGACCCGGATAACTTTCGGCTTCCTTCATGGCTTTCAGGGCTTGAAGCTGCGATGCGCCGTGGGCGATCGAAGCAACATAAACATGCCCGTAACTCATGGCGATGGCGGCCAGGTCTTTCTTCTTGCCGGTCTTTCCGGAAGCGGTAAATTTCGCGATCGAGCCGGTTTGGCTGGATTTTGAACTTTGTCCGCCGGTGTTGGAGTAAACTTCGGTATCGAGGACCATGATGTTGATGTCTTCGTTGTTGGCGATGACATGATCCAACCCGCCGTAGCCGATGTCATAAGCCCATCCGTCGCCTCCGAAGATCCATTGCGACCGTTTGACCAGATAATCCTTCAGCTTCAGGATCTCTTTGGCGGTGCTGCAATCGCAGCCTTCGCCGCAGCTGCAGTTTTCCAAAAGCGGGATCAGCTTCTTGGCGATCTTGGCAGTTTCGGCGCTGCTGTTTTTGTTATCAAGCCAAGCCTGGAACAATTCTTTGATCTCCGGTTTCGCATGTTCGCTTTGGACGGCGCCTTCCATCAGCAGGCCGATGCGGCCGCGAAGGGTCTCGGTCGCCTGACGCATTCCGTAACCGAATTCGGCGTTGTCTTCAAACAGGGAGTTGGCCCAAGCCGGGCCCTTGCCTTCGCTGTTTTTGGTATACGGAGTGGCCGGGAACGATCCGCCGTAAATGGACGAGCAGCCGGTGGCGTTGGCGATCACCATGTGATCTCCGAACAGCTGGGTCGCCAGTTTGATGTACGGGGTCTCGCCGCATCCGCCGCAGGCCCCGCTGAATTCAAACAGCGGCTGCGCGAACTGGGAGTTTTTCGGATTGGCGAATTTATCGACCAGATCCGATTTATAAGTAACGTGTTCGTGGTAATACTTGGCAACTTGGTCATCTTTGTTAGCGATGGCTTCATCAAGCGGAACCATCCGGAGGGCTTTTTCAACCACGCCGCTGGCGTTCTTCTTGCTTGGGCATTGATTGACGCAGACTTCGCAGCCGGTGCAGTCAGCGATCGAAACGACGATCGAGAACTTCAGGCCTTCCAGGCCTTTTCCCTGAGCGTCAAGATATTGCGCTTCTTTCGGAGCATTCTTGACTTCGTCAGCGGTGGAAAGGAACGGACGGATGACGGCATGCGGACAAACGAAGGCGCACTGATTGCATTGGATGCAGCTCTCTTTGAACCATTTCGGAACAAAAGCGGCGGTATAGCGTTTTTCGTAAGCGGCGGTCCCGCTTTCCATGGTTCCGTCTTCATAACCCTTGAACGCGGAAACCGGAAGATCATAACCCTTAATGGCGTTGACCGGAGCGGCGATCTTGGAAATGTAATAAGGAGTCTTCGGATCGACGGTCTTGATCTCGATGGGCAGAGCGCTCCAAGCGGGATCGACCTTGATTTCTTTCAATCCTTCGGCGCCGATCTCGATGGCTTTGTAATTGAGATCAACGACGGCCTGACCTTTTTTGATGTAGGATTTATATGCATATTTCTTCAGAAGATCCTGAGCTTCCTCATACGGGAGGATCTGTTCATTCAGTTTGAAAAACGCGGATTGCATGATGGTGTTGGTCCGATTCCCGAGTCCGATGTCATGCGCCAAAGTAACGGCGTCGATGACATACAGTTTGGCGTGTTTGTCCGCTAAGACCTTCTTGAATGAGTTTGGCATGAACTTGAGCAGATCAGCTTCCGATTTGGAAGTGTTCAGCAGGAAGCGGCCGCCCTCTTTCAGTTGGGTGAGCAGATCGAACTTTTCGACGTAAGTGTCAAGCGAGCAGGAAATGAATCCGGCTTTGGAGATCAAATAGGTCGAACGGATCGGTTTCTTTCCGAAACGCAAATGGCTGCGGGTGACGCCGCCCGATTTCTTGGAATCGTAGGCGAAGTAAGCCTGAGCGAAATAGTCGGTATTGTCACCGATCAGTTTGATGGTGTTGTGATTGGCGCCGACGGTTCCGTCGCTTCCCAATCCCCAGAAGATCAGCTGGCTGACCCCATCGCCGGATACATCGGTATGGTTGGTCAGCGGCAATGACAAATGGGTAACATCGTCATTGATGCCGATGGTGAAGGAATTGAGGGCTTTATCCCCTTTGGCCAGATTGTCATAAACGGCGAAGATCTGGGCCGGATTGGTATCACGGCTGGACAGTCCGTAACGGCCGCCGATGATGATCGGCGCATTCGGCTGATTGTAAAAAACGGATTTGATGTCCAAATACATCGGCTCGCCTTCAGCTCCCGGTTCTTTGGTTCTTTCAAGAACGGCGATGCGTTTGACGGTCTTCGGCACGGCGCGCAGGAAATGCTTGGCCGAGAACGGACGATACAAATGCACGTTGATGAGTCCGACCTTCTTGCCTTCTTTAAGCAATTGGTCGACGACTTCTTTGGCGCATTCGATGACCGATCCCATGGCGATGATGATGTCAGTGGCGTCTTTGTCTCCATAGTAAACGAACGGGGCATAGTCGCGGCCGGTGACTTTGGAGATCTCGGTCATGTAGTTTTCCACAATGTCCGGAATGGCCTCGTAGAATTTGTTCTGAGCTTCGCGGTTCTGGAAATATACGTCATCGTTCTGAGCCGACCCTTTGGTGGTCGGATGATTCGGGTTCATGGCCCGGGCGCGGAAATCATCAACGGCTTGGCGATCAAGCAAACGGTCGTAGACATCATAATTCATGACTTCGATCTTTTGGATCTCATGACTGGTTCGGAAACCGTCAAAGAAATGCAAGAACGGAACGCTGGACTTGATGGCCGCCAAATGGGCGATGCCGGCCAGATCCATGACTTCCTGAACACTCGCGGATGACAGCATGGCCCATCCGGTCTGACGGGCGCCCATGACGTCCTGATGATCTCCGAAAATGGAAAGAGCGTGAGTCGCCAATGTTCGGGCGGCCACGTGCATTACCCCCGGAAGCAATTCTCCCGAGATCTTGTACATGTTGGGTATTTTTAAAAGCAAGCCTTGGCTGGCGGTGAAAGTGGTGGCCAAAGCGCCGGTTTGCAAAGCGCCGTGAATGGCTCCGGCTGCTCCGGCTTCCGATTGCATTTCCACGACTTTGACGGGAACGCCAAACAAATTCTTTTTGCCTTTGCTGGCCCAGTCATCGACGTATTCCGCCATCGGGGATGACGGAGTAATCGGATATATTCCGGCCAATTCGGTAAAAGCATAGGCGGCCCAAGCCGCGGCTTGGTTGCCATCCATGGACTCAAAAACCTTTTTAGACATTTTATTTTCCTCCATTAAATTATTATGTATTATAACATATCTTTTCGATTATCTCAACAGGGACCGGATTTTTTTCAATGAAACCCTTTTTATACGGTTCGGAGATATTCAAATTGTTTTTGCATTTCTTTGATGAGAGCATAAACTTTCTCTTTGACCGTCAGCGGGATCTTGAGATCCCGGCGGAAAAGCAGTTTGGTGACGATGGCGGTAAAAGCGATGGCATCGATCTCCAGCTGCTGGTTCAGAAACAACTCTTCATCGTGGATCGGCTGGATGTAATGAGCAAACTCCTGTTTCCAAGCGGCAACGGTGTTGGGGTCTTCTTTGGAATCCGCTCCCGCGAGCACCTGACACCATTGGTAAGCGTGTCTGGTCTCATGCATGATGGCGGCGGACAATTCCAGATCATCCAGTTTTCTTAGCATGTCTTCGTTGACATTGATCTGATAGTGCTCTTTCGAAAACAGACAAAGCACTTCGGAATATTCATCCGGAAGCTTCAGATACGTGATCTTGCAGAGCGGTATTCTCAAAATGTGCGACGTGGTGGTGATGATTTCGGCGATGAGTTCTTTTTTCGTGTTTGTCATGTTTTTTAGCCTCAGCGCTTCATTATAGCAAAACTTTCGAAAAAAAGAAAGACCAAGCGGTTTCTGAATACGTAAAAACGTCATTTTCGGAAAACCGTTTCCGCCCTTAACAATCGTTGGAATAAATGTTATAATTAACCATGACCTTTAATGGTCCGGAGGAATCATGAAAACACTTCTGATCGGCATCAATTCCAAATACATCCATCCGGCCATGGGCGCGATCCAGATCGCGGCCAACAGCCGTTTTCCGGTCATCCTCCGGGAGTTTACCATCAAAGATGACCCCAGTAACATTCAAAAGTTTCTGGAGGAAAGCACCGCCGATGTCATCGGTTTTTCCGTTTACATCTGGAATGCTTTGATCGTAAAAAGCCTTTTGGGGAAAATCAAAACCGATAAGATCATCATTTTGGGCGGACCGGAAGCCAGCTACCGCCCGGAAGAATACTTTGCTTTCCCCAATGTGACTTATCTGATCAAAAACGAAGGCGAAGAAAGCTTCAACGAACTGATGGAATTTTTGGAAGGCGCCCGTCCGGTCTGGGAGGTATCGAATCTTTATTACCGCGCCGACTTGGTCCGTTACACTTTCGACCGGCTTCCCGACATTTCCAAAATCAAACACGACCATTCTTCGATCGCGGAACCGGAAAACCAGTACCTCTATTTGGAATCAAGCCGGGGCTGTCCGTACGCCTGCTCCTACTGTATGGCGTCTTTGGAAAAACAAGTCCGTTTCTTTCCGATGGAAACGGTAAAACAAGAGATCCTTCAGGCAATGGAGCAAAACTTCCGAACGGTCAAATTCCTGGACCGCTCTTTCAACGCCGATCCCAAACGCATGAACGAAATCCTTAAGTTCATCTCGAACCATGACAACCATCATTCCGTGTTCCAGTTCGAGATCGTGGGCGACACTTTGAAAGAAGATTCCATTGCTTTGATCAAGACGCTCCGACGGGGCCTCATCCGCTTCGAGATCGGGATCCAGTCGACCAACAGTGCGGTCACCCAAGCGGTCAGCCGCCATCAGGATTTCGAGCGTCTGAAAAAGAACCTTCGCTCGATTCAGGAAAACGTCGTCATCCATCTGGATCTGATCGCGGGCTTGCCAAAAGAAGACCGGGAATCTTTCATCAAAACTTTCAACGAGACTTTCGCCCTGTTTCCGGACGAACTGCAGCTGGGGTTTTTGAAAGAACTCGCGGGAACCGGCATCGCCAAAAATCGGGTCCTTCACGGCTATGTTTTTGATCCGGATCCGCCTTACGAAGTGGTAAAAAACAATTATATATCGAACCGGGAGCTGGACGAGATCCGGCTCGCGGAAATAGGCCTGAACAAGTATTACAATTCCGGCCGGTTTCCGAAGACCATGAAACATTTGTTTGAAGAACAGCATCGGGATCCCTACGAAACGTTTAAAAAACTCGGAAATTACCTTCGCGAAAACGAAGCCATGGCTTTGCAACCGGGGGATCTGGCCAAGGCTCTGTTCATCGCTTTGGGAAACCAAGACGGAAAGCGGCTTTTGTATCTGATCAAGCAGGATTATCTGATCTTTTCAAAACTTAAGCCGAGCCTCTGGTGGGAATATGAGATCTCCAAAGAAGAAAAAGCCCTGGTCTTCAAAAAGTTCCAAAAGTTATACCCGGATTTGACCAAAGAGATCCTTTACCGCGATACCCGGTTGGAAAAATGCGAGAGTGATTCGGAAACGGAATATTTCCTGATCGCTTATCACCCCAAGAATGTTTATTATCTGACCGTAAAAAAATAGAACCGGAACTTGCCGGTTCTATTTTTATATGCTTTGATTTCTTTCTTTATAGAATTCCCACCCATAACACGATGAGCGCGTCATAAACGCCATGGACGATGATCAGAGACAACAAAGAGCCGTTTTTGATCTTCTCCCGAAACAGACAAAACAAGAAACCAAGCAAAGCCGTCATGAAGATCTGAATCACGTTTCCTGTGAAAGCATGGAAGAGTCCGAAGATCAAAGAGGAAACTACGGTCGCAAACCAACGGTTATTCCGAAGTTCCAAGAGTTTATGAAAAATATACCCGCGAAAGATCAATTCTTCAGCCACGGCCACTCCCAGAATCGAATAAGCAAATTGATAGGCATACTGCCAGACCTGGGAATAATTGGTGCTTCCGACCATGTCTTTGAAACCAAGCATTATCGGCAAGACCGTAAAAACGGCGGACATGATCAAGGCCAGAATGATGCCGATCAGAATCTGACGACCCAGATGTTTTTTAGAAAAACCAAGATCAGATATCTTTTCTTTGGCGAGGATCATGAGAATTCCTGGGACCAAAAACAAAAGCCACTGAGTGAGGATCATGACGATCATCCGCGGATAAAGCGGAATGTCCATAAGAACATATTGATTGAATTTTACCAAGCCGAACAAAACCGCAAATACCCCGATGATGGCCAAGATGAGTTGGATGATGATTTTCTTTCTTGCTTTCATAAACAACCCCAATCTCTCTTTTGATTTTCAATAGTAATTATTTGTTTTTTTTGAAATCTTGACACCATTGTGCGAAATTCAAATTCGGAACGAAACCCACTCCCGCTAAGGACTTGACTTTACCGATGTTTTTTCCCCCAAAAACTTGGAAATAATGTGAAAGGGGCTTTTGTGGGTTTTCACTTTTCTCTTTCCCAATTCCTAAAGGTTGATACGCCTAGTTTGCTTGTTAATTCCTTAAACACCCTAGAGGAATTATCTTTACCCCGTCTTCTCTTATATAAGCCCTTTCGGTTGCAGAGATTATTGCTAGGAAGGCCGGTTCTCCCATTTTCTTCTGATTGATTTTGTTTGAAAAAGCAATGAGCTTTTTCGCCGCATCATCAAACAAATGTGATCCCATTTTCACTTCTATTGCTCCCCATCTGCCATCGATTAATTGGATGATTGCATCAATCTCCAGCCCGTTTTTATCTTTATATCTAAAAACTTCCCCAGAATTGTATTCGGCGTAAATTCTTAAATCTCTGATGGCTAAAGCTTCAAAAAATAATCCAAAAATTTCAAAATCATTCAATAGTTTTTCCGTTGTTAATTTTAAAGCGCTTGCGCCAATTGAAGGGTCAATGAAAAATCTGGCTGGGGAGCTCCTGATGGCGGTTTTGCTTCGCAGGTTGGGATTCCAGGTTTTTAAGTCTTCTGATAAATATAACTTGTTTAAAACGTCAAGATAATCAATTAAGGTGTTTTCGGAAGTTGAGGAATCTAATGCTTTTAAATCTTCGAGTATACTGGCATTTGTTGCTTCCGAGGCCGTAAATCTCGCCAGTGATTCAAGTATCTTCTTCATACGATTTTCGCTGTACTTCTTCCCGGATACCTTGTTAACATCTTCTTTACAAAGTGCATCAATATAGGCTTTCATTCGGCGAATGGATTGTTGTTCATTATCGCCGATGGACTCCGGCCAGCCCCCTTTAATAATCCATAATGCGTATTCGGAGATTGTCATATTGCTTTTGCTTGGTAAAAAAACTTTTCTTCAAACAGTAATTTCAACGATATTTTTCCGTTTGAAACCCCGGCTTCAAACAAACTCATCGGCCGTAAGGCAACCCTAACAATTCTTCCTGCCCCAGAATGAACGGTATCTTCAAAGTTTGCGGCGGAAGATCCGGTTAATATGAAAAGCCCTCGGCCTTCCAAATGATCGACTTGGTGCCTGACACTATCCAAGATTTCAGGAATTAGCTGCCATTCATCGATTAATTTCGGAAAGGGTCCAGAAAAAAATCTTGATCGTTCAATGAACCGCTCCTCTTAAAGTTTA
>DDXT01000070.1 GCA_002347755.1 Caryophanales bacterium UBA2253 | reverse complement strand
GTCAACAGAATTCTTGACAGACCCAAGATTTCCTGGAAGAGTGGCAGGATGTCAACAAAGTTTATCAATTCATAAGAGGGAGATTTCATCATGAAAAAGATTGAGTTTTTAAATAGTCTAAAAAGCCGGCTGAAGGCCTTTAATGAAAGTGAAGTAAAGTCCATCATGGATTTCTACGATGAACTGATTGAAGAAAAGAAGGAAAACGGACTGACCGAGGAAGATGCCATTGCTTCTTTTGGGGATATGAATCACATCGTCAACAAAGTATCGGCGGACCTGGTATTGACCAGAAGCAACAACCAAACCAGCAACCCCGCCAAAAATTTTCTCATTATTTTGGGCATTTGTGCTTCCCCGATCTTGATCCCCATCGGAATTGCCTTATCAGCGGTGGTTTTCTCTCTGGTCGTGGTGGTATTCTCGCTGCTGATTTCCTTTCTGGTAAGCGGAATAGCCATTCTGGTGGCTTTGATTCCAATGGTCATTTCCATGATCATGTCAGGAACGGAAGCTTCGATCATCGTCATGGCGGTAGGAATGTCCTTGGTCGCTTGCGCCATTCTTAGTTATTTGGCCATTCTAACCATTCAAGGCGGGAAAGTCGCTCTTCAAACCATCATCAAATTCTTTTCCAAAAAAATAAAGAATAAATCTGAGGTAAACAAAAATGAAAACAATTAAATTAATTGTAGCAATAATCTTGATCATCGGGGTAGCGATGACCGCCGTTGGTTTCATCGCCGCCAAAGGCGATCTTACCCAAATCGTCGATGCTTTCTCCCAAGATGACGATTATGAACTGAAAAACCAAACCGGAAGTGAATTTATCAATCAGGTGGAGATTAGCGGATCAACGCACAGCATCCATCTCAGTCGGTCGGAAGATGCCAATTACGAGCTTACTTATTATGAAGCCGAATATGATTACTTTAACTTTTCGATTACGAACGGGGTTTTGATTCTGGACAATGTTTATAAGTTCGGTCCGTTCCGTTGGGGATATAAGAGTCCAGCCGTTTCGCTGATCGAAGTCGTACTTCCAATGGAATTCGCAGGTTCGATAGTGGCATCTACCGGCACCGGAACTATCGATATCAACGATTTTTCAGCTCTTACCGAACTGGATTTATCTTCTGGGACCGGAAGCATTCACATTTCCAATTGCCAAGCCAGCACCGCAATATTGGCATCGACTTCAACCGGATCAGTTTCCATCTCTGATTGCCAGTCTTTGAAAGTTGACGGTTCAACCTCGACGGGAGATGTGGTTATGGATGCCGTAAACGCTTTGGAAATCTCGGCATCATGCTCGACTGGAGGGGTAGAACTGACGGACATCATCAGTGATGACATCTCCGCGTCCTCCTCAACCGGATCGATAATTCTGGATATCATTGGGGTCGAAGAAGATTACCGGGTCCAAGTTGCGACTTCAACGGGAGATATCACTTTCCAAGGCGTAGAGATCAGCGACCAAACTTTGAATCCCGCCGGATCAAAAAGCATTATCGCCGAAACTTCAACCGGAAGCATTTCCATTAATATCGGATGATCCAAAAGATTATGAACAGCCAGCCAGCCCCCTAAGGATGCGCTGGCTTTTTATTTGGTGTTTTCACAATAAATGGTTTACCAAAGCGACTTATTTTAGTATAATGAAAGCAGCCCATATTAATGAAAAGACAGAACTTGAAGAAAAGAATCGAGAACAAAAATGAAAACAAAAAACCTGGAAAACTTCAATATGATAAAAAACGAAAGCGCGGAAGAAAGATGGGAAAAGAAATCCGTTCTGAAAAGCAAAACCGTCTATGATTGTGAAAAAATGCGAAGCGCTAAGTTTTTTGGCGTGGGAACATTTGACTATTCGGATGAACGGACCATGCCCGGGAAATCGCCGATGAGCATTGCTATTTCCGCCAATACGGACATTCAAGACATTCGGCCGCGACCATCCAGCAACTTTTCGATTGCTTTTGAGAACGAGAATTGGAGCGAATACAACCGCTTGTCGGTTTGGGTTTATCCCGAATCGATTGGATTTCAGAATTTTTATTTTCATATTTCAGTTTGGAATGAAGCCGGGCAAGCCTTGGCTCATGCCCCCAGTCTGATCCCGAATGTTTGGAACCACGTGTTTTTCGAAATGCCGGGATTTTCGAGGGACAAAATCACTAAGGTCTCCATGGGACCGCTGATGATGGGATGCCCTCCGGAAGCCGAACCGGAAGTAAGATTCTTCTTTAGTGATGTTCAAATCGAGGCGGTTGAACCCGACTATGAATTGGGTTGGGATCTTCAAGACCGGATCGCTTACTGCCATTCCGGATATGGCAAGAACCAAGAGAAAATCGCCATAACCGGAGTTTCTCGGTCCGGGCAGTTTGCTTTGTTGAATGAGTCAGGAAAAGAAGTCTTCGCTTCGAATTGCCAAAAAATCAATAATGATTACGGAAAATTCTTTTCTCTGGATTTTTCTTCATTTAACCTTGAAGGAAAATACCGTCTAAAAACGGATGATCGCCTGACTCCGCTTTTCGAAATCAGCGGATTCCCGTTCAAAAACGCCATTCTCCAAAGCCTGAAGTTTTTAAAAAGCCTGCGCTGCGGGTGCGAAGTCCAAGGAGTCCACAGCCCTTGCCACTTGACTCACCATACCATTCATCCCCTGGATGGCCGGCTGATCAGTGACCATGGCGGCTGGCATGACGCCGGAGATGTCTCGCAATACGAAATTTGCACGGCGGAAATGGTGCATGCGCTGGTTGACCTTTGGGGAAAAGTCCGATCCCGCGATAAACAGTTGGCTGATCTGGTCTTGGATGAAGCCAAATGGGGAGCCAATTGGCTTTTAAAAACCCATTTTGGTGATGGCTTCCGGTCTTTGGCCGTCCTCTATTCAATTTGGACCAGCAATCAAATCAAATCGGCGGAAACCTTGAAACCGGAAACGGAAAACTCGCTGAAGAGCGTCGCTGAAAATGGCCCATTCGAGAACTTTCTGGCTTCAGCGGCTTTATCAGCCGTTTCCAAAGCGTTCGTAGATTCGGACCCCGTCTTTTCCAAGTGGTGCCTAAGAATTTCCAAAGCCGATTTTGGATTTGGTTATGACGGATATGAAAAAGGGATTTTCACCAAACGCTGGGGAAAGGGTCCGGTGGCTCAGGTTTCGGGCTCGCTGGTTTTGGCCGCCAGCCAATTGTACGAACTGACCAATGAACAAGCTTATTTGGAAAAAGCCATCAAATTCGCTGATGAAATAATCGCTTGTCAACAAGCTGATTATCCAAATTGGAAGAAGCCCTTGCGAGGATTTTTCTATGAGGATCCCACTCATCAGACGCTATTAACCTTTGAACATCGCGGCCATGAGCAATCCCCGGTTCATGCTTTAGCCAAACTATGCCAATTGGCACCCGATCATGCCAAGGCGGGGCAATGGCGACGAAGTCTTGATTTATACAAGGAATACATTCTCAGCACTAGCGAGACGATCGCACCGTATGGACTATTGCCCGCTCATGTTTATGAAAGCCAGAAAATCAACTTGGATCGTTTTACGATTCCAAACCGAACCCAGATCGAAATCGCGAAGAACAACCTCGACCGTCAAATCAAAACCGGCATGGCCTTGGATGATGAAGTGTTCTTGAGAAGATTCCCGATCGCCATCCAAAGGCGGGGCTTTCATGCCACTCTTTTAAGCAAAACCAAAGCCGTCAGCAGCATCGGGGTCTTGTTTGAAGATGAAAAGATGAAACAGATCGCTTTTAGGCAATTGGAATGGATCTTGGGGAAAAACCCGTTTGCATCCTCAACGATGTATGGCGAAGGCCATAATTACCATCCGCTCTATGTGGCTTTTTCGCCGCAACTTCCGGGCGCCTTGCCAGTGGGAATCGAAACCAAGCATGACGATGACGCTCCGTTTTGGCCAGTCGTAAATAATGCGGTTTACAAGGAAGTTTGGGGACATACCACCGGAAAATTCCTGTGGGTTCTGGCCGATTTATTATAGAAGTTATTTTAGAAAAGTTTTAAGAATAATAAGCGAGGAGAAATAGATGTGCGACACATTATATAAAAAAACGAGCGAAGGGTTTTTCTTTGGAAAAAACAGTGACCGCAGCGCCAATGAACCCAATTTGACGATTTTCATTCCCGAAACCTTCCATAATGAAAAAACGGTTGCCTGCACTTATATAACCGTTGCTCAAGTCCCCAAAACCCGCGCCGTCCTTTTGGTTAAACCAAGTTGGATGTGGGGGGCGGAAATGGGAATCAACGATGGTGGCGTTGTCATCGGCAACGAAGCCGTTTTCACAAAATCCTCTGGCAAGAAAGAAAACCGGTTGATCGGAATGGACATGCTGAGACTGGCTTTGGAACGAGCCGGGGACGCCAAAGAAGCCCTTGACATTCTGGTGTCTTTGTTAGAAACCTACGGCCAAGGCGGAAACTGCGGGTTTGATAAACCTTTTTACTATGACAACTCCTTTTTGATCGGTGATGCAAAGACCGCCTTCATCTTGGAAACGGCTGGAAAGACCTGGACCATGAAACCAATTGAAGACTACGGAAACATTTCCAACCGTCTCACTTTACATTCCAACAACTTGGACGGATCAGCTTTGATCAAGGATTTTGCCAAGCGCCAAACCGAACCAATTTTCACTTTTTTCTCGCGCTCCAAGCACCGCCAGAACTGTGTTTTTTCGAACCTGAATAATGAGGGGACATCAATTTCATCCATCATGGATCTGCTTAGAAGTCACGATCCGAAAGATGCGTTAAAACTATACGAAAAAGGAAGCATCGGGAGCGTCTGCATGCATCAAAGCCTGATCGGCGATCACACGACCGGAAGCATGATCGTGGAACAGCGGAAGAACCATGCCACGATTTGGCTGACCGGTTGCGGCACGCCCTGCCTTTCGGTTTATAAATCGACCTTTTTTGGGGAAACCGTTGCCCCGGTCTTCACCAATGAAAGCGAAAGTCTCGCTTATTGGCTCGACCGGGAATACTTGGTCAGGGCCATTTATGCGAAACTCATCAATGTTGACGAATATCAAAAGCAGCTTCAAGCCTTGCAAAACCAACTGATCGATGAGGAAGCCAAACTGTATTCGCAAAACCCCAACCTCAAGACATTAGCGGCTTTTTCCAAACGAGCTTCCCAAGCCGAACAGGAATTCGTTGAAGGATACCGGGATCAAATTGAAAGCATCCGGAAGGATTTTTCCGGTCTTCCGAAAATTTGGAGAAAGAAGACGGAAAAATTGGGAAAAAATGTGTTTTCAAAGGACTTGAACGATCGGATTTCCAAATAATGATACCAATTGCAAGTAAAGAAGGAGAAAAGACATGACTTTTTTGAAAATGACCAAAGCCCGATATTCGGTTCGCAAATTTACGGAACAAGCCGTCGAGAAAGAAAAGATCGATAAGATCTTGACCGCGGCCAATAATGCCCCGACCGCTCACAATAACCAACCCCAGAAGATCTTTGTCATGCAAAGCCCAGAAGCTCTGGCCATGATAGACCAATGTACTCGGGGCCGTTTCGGCGCGCCGTTGGTTTTGGTGATTGCTTATGATCAAAACCAAAGTTGGAAGAGAAAAGACGGATATGACAGCGGTGAAGTCGATGTTGGCATAATCGGGACCCATGTCATGTTTGAAGCCTTGGAACAAGGGCTCGGATCGTGTTGGGTCGTCAATTTTCATGACGACATTTTAAAAGACAGTTTGCAACTTCCGGATGACATTATCCCCGTGGCCTTGATTTCCATCGGATACATCGCCGCCGATTCTGTTCCCAGTCTTTCTCACGAGCAGCGAAAAGAACTTCCGGAAACGGTTCAATTTAAATAACAATTTTCCAGAACTATCATATTGACAGTGATGGATGAAGATTTATCAGAAAGGGCAGGAAAGGCCATGACCAATGAAATAAGCGGTTTTCTTAAAAATGATCCGAAACTGACGACACTTTATGAACAACTGGAAAGCAAAATCTTGGAAAGAATGGAAAACGTTAAAGTGATTCTTCAGAAATCGCAAATTGCTTTTCGGTCTTCAAAAAGTTTTGCTTTTGTCTGGCTTCCCATCCGACCGATGAAAAACCGTTTAGAATCGTATCTAATCCTATCCTTCGGCTTAGATTATCTGCTTTCCAACCCCAGGGTAATTGAAGCCGTGGGGGTTCGGCCAAAACGCTGGACTCACCATATAATCATCCAAAAACCCGCGGAAATCGATGAAGAGATCCTGAACTGGCTTGATCAGGCTTTTCGGTTTTCTTTAAGGGGATTTCCAAGTTTTGGGGTTTTATTCTCAAAAAGACGCTTTTGCGCCTTTTTTTGTTGATGAAAAAGGAAGCATCTTCCGATACTTCCAGGTTCCGGCGGGAAGTTTTCCATTTTCTCTGTCAAGGATACCCATTTTTTCCATTTATTTTTTCAAAATCGTTTTTTTCTTAATGAATTATAATATGACTGTTGTTACCAATCATCCGTAGATGGGGAGGTCAAAATGAGTAAAACTTTTTGTAAAGTACTGGCTCTTTTACTAATACCCTTGTTTATCATTTTTTTGTCCGCTTGCAATTACCATTACAGTCGTCTGGTCTTTGACAGCAAAGGTGGAAGCGTCGTTGATCCGATTACCCAAGAGTATGGCACGGCGGTCGTTTCTCCTGCCGACCCAACCAAATACGGTCATGATTTCTCGGGTTGGTACTTGGATGACGAATTTACCCAACCCTTTGTTTTTGAAAACATGGCAGCGTCAAATGTCACTCTTTATGCGAAATGGTCGCTTAACCGTACCGGCGTCGTTTTTGACAGCAATTGGGGAAGCGATGTAGAAACGCTGGTTGACGATTTCGGAACGGTCATTTCGAAACCGTCCGTTCCGGAAAGACCCGGATATACTTTTGTTGACTGGTTCAGCGATGAAGCGCTGAGCAACCCTTATGTATTTTCCACCATGCCGGGGGAGACCATCACCCTGCATGCGAAATGACAGATCAACCAATATGCGATAAGCTTCAATTCCAATGGCGGAAGCGCGGTTTAAACCATCAATCAGGATTTTGCTTCAACGGTTACCCCACCCGAAAATCCGGTCAAAGACGGATACACTTTCCTCGGTTGGTATGAGGAAGTATTGACAAACGCTTATTTTTTTCGACCATCCCCGCCAACCATTTAACTCTTTACGTGAAATGGGGAGCAAATCAATATTCGCTTTTGTTTGAAACCAACGGCGGAAGCAGTGCTTCAACGATCACTCAGGAATTTGGTTCGAGCGTTGCCGCTCCGGCGGCACCCGACAAAACCGGATATTCCTTTGTTGGGTGGTTTGATGAAATTTTGACGATCCCTTTCGTATTCTCGACCATGGCCGCAACTGATACGACTTTGTACGCCAAATGGCAAATCAACCAATACACCATCGCCTTTAATGCCAACGGGGGAAACGAAGTAACTTCGATTACTCAAAACTAAAATAGCGTGATTTCTGCTCCGACCGAACCGACCATAATCGGCCACAACTTCGCAGGTTGGTACAATGAAACCTTGACAACCATTCATGTCTTTGCGACCATCCTGGGAAATAACCTAACTCTTTATGCAAAATGGGATGTCAATCTATATTCGATCAGCTTTGAGACTAACGGCGGAAGTACGGTATCGGCGATCACCCAAAATTACCTGAGCAATGTCACCGAACCCGCCAGTCCTTCCAAAACGGGATTTGTTTTCGGAAATTGGTGTTCCGATGCGGCCTTGACTACGGATTACCTTTTTACCATCATGCCATATTCCAACATCACTTTATATGTGAAATGGCTGACGGTGATCAGTTTTGAAAGTAATGGAGGAGACCCGGTTGAACCGATGGCCGCTTTGGTTGGGACCGCGATTACCGCGCCGGAGATCGCCAAAGTTGGGAATACGTTCGCCGGATGGTTTACCGATTTGGAACTTACCGTTTCCTATTTGTTTACGGTCATGCCCGCGGAACCGCTGACGCTTTATGCAAAATGGGCCATCAATCAATACACGATCAGCTTTGAAACCAACGAAGGCTCCCTCATAACGCCAATGACCCAGGATTATGGTTCCGAGGTTTTGCAACCGGTCGCTGATCCGACCCGACCGGGTTATGTGTTTAGCGGTTGGTTTGAGGATCCCGAATTTGTTTTCCCTTACCAGTTTATTTCCATGCCGGCCCAGAATATCACCGTTTATGCGGATTGGACTCCGGAACAGCATACGATTTATTTCAGCATCGGTGCCGGCGGCGCCAACGTGATGCCGATCACTCAAGAAACGGATACCTTAGTGAACGCCCCTGCCGATCCGGAAAGTTAGGGATGTCGTTTCATGGATTGGTACCGCGATCCGGAATTTACCGATCCGTACCCCTTTACGGTCATGCCGCCGGCGGATATCATGGTTTACGCAAAATGGCAGTTCGTCATTTACTTTGATTCCCAAGGAGGAAGCCCGGTTTCGAAAATCAGCGAACCCGCGGGAAGCGCCCTAGGGGCTCCGGATGACCCAACCAGGGAAGGCCATGCTTTCGGTGGATGGTTCTTGTACGAAGAGACTGTGCCTTATGTCTTTTCGAGCATGCCGAAAGAAAGCTTGACCCTATTCGCCAAATGGACGATCAATCAATATTCGATAAGTTTTGTGACCAATGGCGGAACCGCCGTAGAGACCGTCACTCAGGATTTCGGAACGACGGTTTCCAGACCAGCCGATCCAACCAAGGAAGAAAACACCTTTGTGGATTGGTATTCGGATCCGGAGCGGACCCAAGTTTATGTTTTCTCGACCATGCCGGCTCAAAACGTTTATCTGGATGCCAGATGGCAGCTCCCAACCAATTAAATAATCAATCTCAGAAGCACCGCGTCAAACGTGGTGTTTTTTTAAAAAAGCTCAAGCATATTGACGTTTATCAATATCAGGAGTAAAATACAAAGTATATAAAAAAACGTCAAAAACAAAATCGGAGGATCGAAATGAGAGAAACCTATAAGCAATATGACCGCTTGTTCAAAGCCATCGCCGATGAAACCCGGTTAAAGATCGTTGACATGCTTTCCTGCGGCGAAAAATGCGCCTGTGAATTGTTATCTGGGTTGAACATCAGTCAGCCGACGCTTAGTTATCATATGAAGAATTTAACCGAATCGGGACTCGTTACGGTCAGAAAAGACGGATCTTGGATGCGATATTCCATTAATCAAAATCAGGCCCAAGAATTAATTGCCTTTTTGGCGGCCATCACCAGTGACAAGACGGATTGCATCTGTAAAGATGAAAGCAAAAAGTCCAGTGCAAAGTGCGACTAGAGGGGGTTGAATATGAATGAAAAAAACAATAAATCGGAAATTAGCTTTTTCCAAAAATATTTGAGCTTTTGGGTGATCCTCTGCATGGGACTGGGAATCTTGATGGGTAATTTCTTACCGGAAGTTCCCGAGTTTCTTAACCGTTTCGAATATGCGAATGTCAGCATTCCGGTGGCGATACTGATTTGGGTCATGATCTACCCCATGATGATGAAAGTCGATTTCATCAGCATCAAAAACGTCCGAAAGAATCCCAAAGGGTTATTTGTTACTTGGGTAACCAATTGGATAATTAAGCCTTTTACGATGTACGCGATTGCCTATTTCTTTTTGTTCATTGTCTTCAAGACCTGGATCACTCCGGATTTGGCGACTGAATATCTCGCGGGAACCATTTTATTGGGAGCCGCGCCCTGCACGGCGATGGTCTTCGTTTGGAGTCATCTGACCAAAGGGAATCCGGCTTACACCGTCGTTCAAGTTGCAACCAATGATCTGATCATTTTGATTGCGTTCATCCCAATCGTAAAACTGTTGCTTGGGGTCAGCAATGTCTCCGTTCCATGGGACACCTTAATCCTCTCCGTGGTAATATTCGTGGTGATTCCGCTTTTGGGCGGGATGATTACCAGACATCTGGTCATTAAAAAGAAGGGTTTGGAATTCTTTGAAAATAAATTCCTTAAGAAATTTGATGGAGTCACCGTCACGGGATTGCTTCTGACTTTGGTTTTGCTGTTTGCTTTCCAAGGCGAAGTCATCATTGAGAACCCCGTTCATATTTTGATGATTGCGGTTCCGCTGGTCATCCAAACCTTCATGATTTTTGGGATCGCTTATTTTGCCAGCTATAAATTGAAATTAACCCATGACATTGCCGCCCCGGCGGGAATGATCGGAGCCTCCAACTTCTTCGAGTTAGCCGTCGCCGTCGCCATTGCTTTATTCGGAATGGAATCGCCCGCCGTTTTGGCAACCGTGGTTGGAGTGTTGACGGAAGTCCCAACGATGTTGATTCTTGTCAAGATCGCCAACAAAACCGCTTACAAATTTGAGAAATTTTCGGAACCTGAAACGGAATAAAGCCAATAACATACCAAACAAAGTTTGGCTTGGGAAAGAATTGAATTATGATTGCTAGAACAATTTTTACGGCCCTGGCGGCTTACATTGCCACCGCGGTCGACTACTTCATTATCATGCTGATTTTTTTCTCCGTTGAAAAAACGAAAAAGCGAACGGCCGGGTTTGTCATCGGTCATTATTTGGGGATGTTTCTTTTGTATGCGATAAGCCTAGGTGCCGCTTACGGAGTCGGCTTTATTCCCGAAAAATGGATCATCGGATTGCTGGGCTTTGTTCCCATCGCTTTGGGGCTTAAGGTATTGTTCCAAAAAAAGACCGAGGATAAATCCGAAACCGAGATCCTGAATCGGACTCAAAAAGGAAGCGGCTTAATTGTAAGCGTCATCTTATTGACTCTAGCCACGGGCGGAGACGACCTTGGCGTCTTTATCCCCCTATTTGCTTCTTACTCCGTAACGGAAATCATCATCACCCTTTGTTCATTTGTAATTTTCATCGGACTTCTTTGTTTAACAAGCCATCGATTGGCGAAGTTTCGGGTCGTTGGCGAGAAGATCGAGAAATATGAGAGAATCATTGTTCCCATTGTCTTCATCAGCATCGGGATCTTGGTCCTTTGGGAAAACGGAACGATTTCAGCTTTCTGGAATTTATTTGCATAAAATAAAAACGCGAAAAAAACGCGTTTTTTTGGAAATTTGTTTTTCTATTTTTTTGCCAGAACAAAATTTCGGAACTCTTCGACTTGTAAATGATTCTCCAGTTTTACGATGTAGAACTGGTCCCCCATTCCCACGTTGATGACGGGCGGATAACGGTCAGCCATGACCAGAGAATCTTTGTACTTGGCGATGATTTCCTCATGAGTTCGGAGATAAGTATATTTGTCGCGCCGGGCAGCTTCGGCGCAAAAGAACCGCTGGTTGGGAATAAGTTGGCGGTTTTCATCAAAAGCCATTACGTCGGCCCATATTCGGTAGCAGGAAGTACCTCGGGAGGCGTTGATCATTTCGGGAGTGTAACCGCCAGCGGGACGCATGTTGGCTTCCAAGGCGCAAATCGTTCCTTTAAGGCCCAGATGCTCATGATCTTTATTCAGACGGAAGAATTCCAAATGAAAGAAGCGCTTTTGGACTTGGAAAGCCTTGATTGTTGCGCGGCCGACCGCTTCCAGGTCCGGAGGGACGATGGGAAGAGTAAAATAAAAATCATCTTCAAGGTTATTGACGACATCGCTGTTGGGAACCGGAAATTCATGGGTCGAACAAAAGACCACGTTGGAATGGGAATCCGCGATTCCGTCAAAGGAGACGATGGCTCCGTCAATGAATTCCTCTATGATATATTGGCTATCGTTCTTAATTTTAAAGAAATTTTGCAACTGAGTTTCATTTTCGATTTTAAACGAGGAAACGGCCCCAACCCCAACATCCGGTTTGATGAAAACCGGGTAACCAACCGTCGCGACGAATTCTTTGGCAATCGGAAAATCCTCAATCAATTGAAAGCGGGCGGTGGGCACTTTGGCCAATTGATAATACTTTTTCATTTCCGCTTTGGATTTATATTTGCGGATCTCGGCGGCTTGGATCCCAGTCGTAATGTTGAAATCGGTCCTTAGCGAAGCATCCATCTGCAGCCAAAATTCATTATTTGATTCGACCCAATCGATTTTTCCGTATTTGTATGAGAAAAAGGCCATGGCCCGAAACAACTCCCGGTAATCCGTCATGCCCGGACAAAAATAATATTCGGTGAGATTGGTTTTGACTTCGTCGCTTAGTTGGTTATAGGGGGAATCACCGATCCCAAGGACCGTGAAGCCGTTTTGCTTTAGGGCTTGGGAAAATTTCCAATATGTCTTGGGAAATTGGGGTGAAATCAGCACAAAATTCATATTATTTCTCCATAACCATGATTAATTTTAGAAATGATCATGAACCTATGTTACTCTTTTTCAGACAAGAGTCAAGATGGTATCGATAAGAGGAAAACGTTTTGATTTGTCTTTTAAAAAGAATGTGATAAAATTAATTAAACGTAT
>DDXT01000067.1 GCA_002347755.1 Caryophanales bacterium UBA2253 | reverse complement strand
TTATCATCGGCGATGAAACAGTCGTGTTTGAATTTGGCAATATCGATGCCAACAAAAAAAGTCAATTTCGACACCTCCTAAAAATAAAAATATTGGCACTGTTCTAAACGCGCAGTAAATTCTTTTTTCAAGTATTCACGTTTCTCATGAAAGCTCTAGGATCCTAGGCAAAATTTTCCTGATTAACATTCGAAAAAAGACTGCGGTAATAATCACCTCGAAAAGGTCTAGAGTAAACTAGCCTTAGAAACACAGGAAAAGATCCACAGTGCTATTTTATTATAACATCCGGGAAGCCCGGATGAAATAACCAGTAAGGAAGAGAAAGGAGTATTAATAATTATAGGTTTAAACAATCTATATTTATTATACGTGATAGCATGAAAACAATCAAATTAACATTGGTGATGATTCTTTTGGGGATGTTTGGAATGCTATTTTCTGAACCCCAAGCCACAGCCGTCACCGTTTATCAAGAAAAGATATTTGAATTCCGTGGGGCCTGGGTGGCAACGGTCAGCAACATTGACATTTCCCGTCAGACCGCGGCGACTGCCGAGGCCATCAAAGCTTATCAGGAAGAATTTTTGGACATCCTGGATGTTTTTCAAGAATATAACATGAATACGGTCATTTTTCAGGTTCGGCCGCTTAACGACGCTTTTTACCAATCGGCGATCAATCCTTGGAGCCGGTTTTTGATCGGCTTGGAAGGCCGGAATCCCGGTTGGGATCCGATGGCTTGGATGATCGAAGAATGCCATAAACGAAACATGGAGTTTCATGCCTGGCTCAATCCTTATCGGGCATCGCTCGGGGTCCTTCCGGATACCGGCGATTATTCGGTCGCTCTGAATGAATATCTTGAGACTTTGGCTCCGAACAACTTCGCGAAACTGCACCCGAATCTTCTGGTCCGGGGTAAGTTTACGACCGGCGATTCCCGGGTTTTGCTTAATCCTTGCGAACCGCAAGTCCGTCAGCACATTTACGATACCATTGAAGAGATCGTTCGCAATTATGACGTCGATGCCATTCATTTCGATGACTATTTCTATAATGGCGTGGCGGCGGTTGAAGACGACGACGACTATTTGGCTTACATAAACAACGGCGGGGCTTACTTGACGAAAGGCGATTGGCGCCGCGAACAAGTCAACATTCTGATCAAAGGCATCCATGATTTATTGGCCGGTTTGAATGTTGAACTATCCGGCGATGTGGAATTCGGCGTTAGTCCGGCCGGAGTTTGGGCTCCGGCGGACAACATGGGCTGCGGCGCTTACGGACAACCCGGCGGCATGACCGACATCGTTTGCACCAGTTACAGTTCCTATGTGGATCTATTCGCGGACACCAAAAAATGGGTGAACGAAGAGTGGCTGGATTACATCCTTCCTCAAAACTATGGCAGCCTGAGCGGCAATCATCCGGCCATCACTTCCTGGTGGGCCAATGAAGTAAGCAAAGGCTCAGTCAAGCTCTACATCGGCTTGGCCCCTTATCAATACATCAACTCCGGTTGGGCCGTTTCGGAAATGGACAATCAAATGCTTTTCGGGTATGATTTCCCGACCGTCAGCGGTTATTGTTTCTTTTCGATCAAGACATTGCAAAATGCTTCCAACGGCAATCTGATCACAGCTCTGAACATCCTTAAAACGCGATGGAGCCGAAATGCTTTGAATTTCTTTCAAAACGAAGCCCCGTTGGCGGTTCATCCGGATCCAGTCGTAACGGTCTATCGAAACGCCAACCATGTCAACCTGAATTTCGAAGCTTTAGAACCGGCTTACGGGTATGTCTTTTATCGAACCCTGACCGGCGGAGTTTTCAATTCCTTGACGGCACCGGTTTTTGACACCATTCAATCTTCCGACGCCGCCTTTACCTTCCGAAGCGAAGCTGACAATATGACGGATTACACCTATTATGTCCGGACGGTTTATGACGATGGGACCTTGAGTCCGGATTTCCAATCGCTGACGACCGGAATATATGATTATAATAGCGCTCCGGTTTTGAGCAATCTGAAAATTCAATCGGATTTTCTGGTATTTCCTTCCCAAAGTTGGGTTACCGTCACCGGCGAAGTTGACGATGCCAATGGCGATGATCTGACCCTGACCTTGGACTATGACATCGGAACTTATTACTCCAGACAATATACCGCAGAAGTGATCGACGGGGCTTTCACGTTTTTGGTTTACATTCCGCCTTATACCGTCAATGGCGGACATTTTGTGATTACGGCCAGCGACGGAATGGAAAGCCAGATTCAAAATTCGTTTACTTTTTATACTCCTGCCTCAAAATACACCGATCTGATGATTTACATCATCACCATGGATATCCTTACCAATGATTCCGTTGACGGAATTTACGGAGGTTAGGAAATCATGGGATATGCCATTGCTGCCAGTGTGTTGGGAATCGGGCTGTTCTATTTCATCCTGAACCGCGCTCTTTCCCCGCTTCGCCATAAAACCCGGGGTCTGATCAACTTGATCGCGGGTTTGATCATGACCGGAGGCTTTGTATGGGCTTTCGTTTCCGATTATCAGGGCGGAAACATCTTTGAATACCCGACGCATCTTTTCTTCCTCGGCGCCAGTTTTCTGTATTCGGTTTCGATCTCGCTTTATTTATTGCTTTACCGGGCTGCTTTGTTTTCCAAAAACAAAGTGACAAGCAAATCATATTATCAGGAATACCTTTATGTCATCGGCCGAAACGGCCAGGATCTATATTTGTTTGAAGACAAACAAAAATATCACGGTTTGCTTCTGAAACTGAAGAAGACGGATTTTCATGATGAAGTCATTCGGAACTTTGAACGAAAGAACAACCTTTGCGTGATCAAGGAGGAAGAAGTCGTCAGAGGAAAGATCACCTTTCCCAAACAAAAGAAGATGTATCATTGTTACATGTTTACCATCAAAGAAGGAAACGTTCTGACCAAAGCCAAATTGGTTCCCGGGTTACGACTCGGCGAATACCAAATCGATGATTTCGATCGGGAGATCATTTTGCGGCTGATGCTCAATGAACCTTTCGATATAGAAAAATGACCCATGTTTTCATGGGTCATTTTTGATAGGCTTTCAGAAGTTCCAAAATATGGTCGGAGACTTTGGCAGTCACCAGGAAATTGTTTTCGTCCTGTTCGCTTTTTATGATGATGGCGCTTTCCCTGAGCAAATTCATCTTTTGAACATCTTGGAAAGGAATGGCGAAGTTCACCAAATGATTGGCCTGATAGAGGCTTTCTTCGATCATTTCCAACAATTGGTCGATGTTAATTCCCTTGGTGGCGCTGATCCGGAGAGCCGGTTCATATTTCACGGGAACGAAGAAGTACCCGGAATGCAGGTCGGTTTTGTTGAAAGCGTAAATGACCGGGATGTCTTTGACGCCGATCTCCTTAAGCACGTTTTCAGTTATGGCCACCTGTTTTTCGAAATTCGGGTTCGCGGAGTCGACGATGTGAACGATCAGATCGGATTCGGTGATTTCTTCCAGGGTCGATTTAAAAGCTTCAATCAGCTGATGAGGAAGTTTGCTGATGAAACCGACAGTATCGGTTAACAGAAACTGCAAATTATGGCTGGTCTTGATGAGCCGGGTGGAAGTTTCCAAGGTTGCGAAAAGCATGTCCTTTTCGAAAACTTCTTTTTTGACGGCCACGGAATGTTTCAGGCAGGCGTTCAGGGTGGAAGATTTTCCGGAGTTGGTATACCCGACCAGACTGACGATCTTCATTTGTTGCTTTTTTCGTTTGGTCCGTTGCTGCTGTCTTAAACAGGTCAGTTCGTCGAGTTCCTTTTTGGCGGTCGCAATGCGGTCATAGATCATCCGCTTATCCAGTTCGAGTTTGGTCTCGCCGCTTCCGCGGGTATGAGCATAACCGGCATCTCCTCCTCTTTGCCTGGACAAATTGCTGTGCATGCCCACGAGCTGAGGAAGGCGGTATTTCAAAGTGGCGATCTCGACTTGCAAGATGGCTTCTTTGGTGTGAGCCCGGCGGCGGAATATTTCCAGGATCACATAAGTGCGGTCATAAATCTCGCAATTGACGACTTCTTTGATGTTGTTGATCTGAAGCGGCTTTAGTTCATCGTTAAAAATGAGGACGTCCAATTTGAGTTCCTCGACCAATTCCGCGATTTCTTCAAGTTTTCCTGTTCCGATGTAAGTCTGCGGGTTGAAACTGGTAAGGTTTTGGGTGATCGTGTCGATCACGTTGATCTCGCAAGCTTCGCACAAACTCATCAGTTCGCATAATTCTTCGTTATATTCTTCGACCGGCCGGTCATTGTTGACGCCGATGATGATGGCTTTTTCCATATTGGTTGTCCCTCTTTTACATTCACCATTATAGCACAATGACAAGCAAATGTTAAGATAATTCCAAAGCGGTCTTTAAGCTTTGGAATTGGCCCAAAAATGAACAAAGGCCTTATCGTTTAGCCGATAAGGCCTTAAATTTACTCTATAATCCGCATTTAAGCTGGGCGTTGCAATTGGTGCAGGTGTTGCAACCGCCGATGTCTTCGACGGTCCCCTCTTTGCAAATCGGACAGATATCGCCGATTTCGACGCCAATGTTGCGGTTGGATTTGGCGTTCGGCGGATTGATCTCGTCTTTTTCTTTGGCGACGATGTTTTCTTCAATCTGGATGCCCAAGTCGGAAAGAGCGACCTGCTTCGGAAGATTGTCTTCTTTTTTCAGGGTGAGGACCTGAGTATCGCGGCTGCCGTCAACATAAACGGTTCCGCCTTTGGCTTTGCCCTTATAAAGACGCATGTACAATCGTTCGACGTCTTCAACCGCGTAACCCTTTGGGGCATTGACGGTTTTGGAGATCGAGGAATCGACCCAGCGTTGGATGACGCATTGAACATCGGCGTGCTCCTCGGCGGAAAGTCCCATCGCGGAGACGAAGATGTCCGGGAGATTGTCAATCGCATATTCCGGATGCAGTTTCAGATAGTTTTCCACCACCGGAGCGTTGACTTCCATGAATTTGCCCAAACGTCCGCTGCGGTAATATTTGAAAGCGAAATACGGTTCCAGTCCGGTCGAAACGCCGACCATGGTTCCGGTCGATCCGGTCGGAGCGATCGTGAGCAGATGGGAGTTTCGGATCCCGTACTTCAAAATGCCTTCGCGGATTTGTTGCGGCATTTTTTTCATGTAACCGGAATCGATGAATTTTTGACGCGACCCGTATTGATCAAGGAATGGGAAGCTGCCTTTTTCGACGGCCAGTTCAATCGAAGTCTCATAAGCTTTGGTAGCGATGAATTCGAACAAACGGTCAACGAAACGGTTGGCTTTCTTGCTTCCGTAACGCAGATTGCAGTAAATGATCAAATCGTGGAGCCCCATGACGCCCAAACCGACCCGGCGTTCGCCCAGGGCCTGGACCCGGTTTTCTTCAAGGAAATAAGTGGTTCGGTCGATGACATTGTCTTGCATCCGAACGGCGGTCTTGATGGTTTGGCCCAGTTTGATCCAGTCCACATCGGATGTTTCAAAATCCACCATGTTGGCCAAATTAAGAGCCGCCAGGTTGCAGACGGAATAAGGTGCCAGCGGCTGTTCGCCGCACGGATTAGTGCAGACGACTTGTTGACCGTAACCTTTGGCGTTGGTCATGTCATTGGCGTTGTCGATAAAGAAAATCCCTGGCTCGGCGGAATAAGTGGCGCAGATGCAGATCAGGTTCCATAGTTCGCGGGCTTTGATGAGTTTATGGGTCTTGAGGGGATAACCGAGTTTTTCCCAAACCCGAACATCGCCGATGTTGGACCATTTCTCGTCATAAGCGGCTTTTTCGCCTTTGGTATAATTATCGATGTCCGGATAACGCAAGGCGTAATCCTGATCGTTTTCGACTGCGTTCATGAAATCCTTGGTGATGGCTACGGAAATGTTGGCTCCGGAGAGGAAGTTAGGATTGTTGACATCGTAGAAACCGCCGGTGGACAAAACCTCTTTGGCTTTTTCCAGAGCTCCTTTGCTTAAGGCGTTGGGGTTGGTTTTGGAACTTTCGGCGACCCATTCATACATTTCCTGCTGATCGGAAGTCAGCGGGATGAATTTCAGTTTGTTTTTGGCTTCGCGGATGATGTCCGGATCAGTCAGGTTGTTGATCAAAAATTGCAAGATTTTCGGGTTTTGCATTTTGCTGATGATGAATTCGATGATGTCCGGATGCCAATCGGTCAACATGATCATTTGCGCGCCCCGGCGCGATCCGCCCTGTTCAACCAGATGAGTCAGTTCGGAAAGATCATGAAGCCAGCTGACGGCGCCGCTGGATTTTCCGCTAACGCCTTTAGCTAGAGAGTTTTTGGGGCGAAGCGTGGAACCGTTGGTCCCAACGCCCCCGCCGCGGGACATTATTTCCATGACCTTTTGGCGATGGGTGGAGATCCCTCCCCGCGAATCGCTGACAAAAGGCATGACGAAGCAATTGAAATAGGTGACGGACGAATTCGATCCGGCGCCGAACAAGACCCGTCCGGCGGGAATCAGATTCATCTCATTGAGTTCATGGTAAAAATCTCGGACGGTTTCGACTTTTTCGCCTTGAGCCAGGTTGTTGGCAACCCGGTGGCAGATTTGTTCATAGAAGATCTCCAAAGGTTTGTCAACTTCATTGATGTGACGGCGAATTATTCCCTTGGCATCCGCGTCCGGGCACATGCCCGCGTATTCGGCTTCCAGGGCAATGAAGACATTGTCACCGTCCAAACGATCGATATAACCGATTCCTCGGGTCGGGAAATTCGGATCGTCTTTCAGAACGCAAATTACCAAATCGCCGATTCCCAAAGTCGAATGATTGATGTCTTTTTGGGAATAGCGGTCCAGCATGACCAAACGGGAGACACTGGAAAAAGTTCGGGCCATTTTCTCGTCAATCAGGAAAAGATGAGGAAAATGATTTTGAATGTCATGGTTCAGCTTGTTGATCAGTTCGGCTGAGTAAATTGTGTCTGCCATAATCGGTCGCTCTTTTCTTTTGGATTTATACGGAAAGTATATGGTTCATTATACTATAAAGGCGTTTTAATTGAAAGAGAAAACCGAAAATGAAAGTTTTTTCATTTTGAAGAGGAAAATGACACGCGTTTACGAATTGGACTAAGTTGAAACCTTGAAAATAAAAATTGTTTCACGGCTCAAAAAATAAATAATATGTATATTTGTAAATGATGT
>DDXT01000063.1 GCA_002347755.1 Caryophanales bacterium UBA2253 | reverse complement strand
CGGAAAGCCCGGATGAAATAACCAGTAAGGAACAGAAAGGAGTAATAATAATTATAGACGTAAACAATCTATATTTATTATACGTGAACATGAAGAAAAAAATAGCTTTGACGGCTTTGCTTTTGGTCCTCGGCATCGCAGGTTATCTTTTGATTGATGCCCTTGATGTTGAAGCCGCCACCGCCAAACCTTATGCGGGTTCGATTTATGACGAGATCGGCTCTGCGGCAGAAAACTACGCCGATTACCTGGCCGACCATCTCGCGGAAACCGCCGATTCGGAACTGATGATCGAAGCGGCATCCGGCTATGCCTTTTCCGACCCGGCCGCCGAAGATCTTCCTTATGCTCTGGAGCGGGAAGCCAAAACCGGCTTGTATGTTCCGGAGTCGGGAGATGTCAGCTGGTCGGTTGAAGTTCCGGAAACCGGTTTTTATAATCTGAAAATTGAATACTATCCGATCGAAGGCCGCAGCGCGGAAATTACCCGCGGCTTGAAAATCGATGACGAATATCCTTTTTCGGAAGCGCAGTCATTTACCCTTCCGCGGATCTGGGAAGACGAATATGACGTTTCTTTGACCCACGTTTCCGGGGAACATGACCTGAAACCGTCGCAACTTGAAAAAGAAAGATGGAATGTTTTTCCGATTCGCGACACCGAAGGATTTTACCGCGGGGTTCCTTATGCGTTTTATCTTGAAGCGGGAACCAGAAAAATTACCATCGCGGGAAGCCGCGAACCGTTTGTCATCGGCCGGATCTATTTATACCATGAAGCCGAAGAAATTAGTTATCCGGCCATGGAGGCTCTCTATCAGGGAAACGGTTATCCAAAGATCGGATCGGCCACGATTTCCGAAACCGGATTCGTGAAAGTCCAAGGCGAGAGCTCATTCGAGAAATCGACTCCGATTCTGGCGCCGGTCGCCAATTGGAGCAGTTATCGCGTCGATCCTTACGAAAAATTCATTACCCGCTACAACACCATCGGCGGAACGACCTGGCGAGTGGCCGGCGACTGGGTAAGCTGGCAGATCGAAGTTCCGGCTTCGGGGCTTTATCAGCTGACTTTCAAAGTGTTGCAAAACTACCGTCAGGGAATGTACAGCACCCGGATCCTTTCGGTCAACGGTCAAGTTCCGTTTGAGGAATGTAGAAACATCCAATTCAAATATGACAATGATTGGCAAAATGTGACCCTCGGAAACGATCAAGGGGCCTATTGGTTCTACCTGAACGAAGGGATTAATGTCATTTCTTTGGAAGCCACCATCGGCGTCTACGCCGACATCGTGAGAAGAACCGAACAAACCATCGCCACTTTGAATACCCTGTATCGCAAAGTCGTGATGATCGCCGGGGCCACTCCGAACGAATATCAGGACTACCTGCTTGAGGAACGCATCGACGGTTTGTATGACATGATCGCGGGAAGCATCACGGAACTGCAATTCTGCGTTGACGGCATCATCGGTATCGCCGGCGAGCGAAGCACTTTGATTTCCAGTTTCGAAAGAACGCTGTATCAACTGAAGAAATTCCAAAAGAGCGAGCAAAACATTCAGACCGGGCTGACGGAGCTCGATGACAACATCGCCGCCTTGGGAACTTGGGTCATGACCATTTCCGAACAATCGCTGGCGGTGGACTGCCTTTACGCTCACGGCGAAGGTGTCCGGCTTCCGAAAGCCGAAACCAATTTCTTCCAAAAACTTTGGCATGAGTTGGTCATGCTTTTTGGCAGTTACGGCGCCAACACTTCTTTGGAAAGCAGTTTGAATGTTGATGGCCCGACCATCACGGTTTGGATCTCCTCCGGCCGGGATCAGTCCCAATTGCTCAGACAGCTCATCGATGATTCTTTCACTTCGCAGCACAACATCAATGTCCGGCTAAAACTGGTTTCTCCGACCGCGCTTTTGCCGGCGACGCTGTCCGGAAACGGTCCGGATGTGGCCATCGGCGTTGCCCAAAACATTCCGGTCAACTGGGGGATCCGCAACGCTTTGGTGGATCTGGCCCAATTCCCCGATTTTGAGGAAGTCAGCGGCTGGTTTCATGAAAGCGCCGTGACTCCGTTCGTTTTCGGCGATTCCGTATACGGACTCCCGGACACCCAGGATTTCCTGGTCAGTTTCGTCCGCACCGACATCGTTAACGAATTGGGATTGGCGGTTCCGGAAACTTGGGACGAAGTCATCGACACGCTTCCGAATTTACAAAGACAATATTTGGATTATTACCTTCCGAACACCAAAGGCGCTTTGACGACGCTCCTTTATTCGATGGTCGTGCAAAAGGGCGGAAGTTTATATAATGAAAACGGATCAGCGACGGCTTTGACCGAACCGAATGCCACCGAGGCGTTCATCGACTTTACCACTTTTTTCAGCGATTACGGCTTTGCGATCAGCGCCAACTTCCCGAATCGTTTCCGAAGCGGAGAAATGCCGATGGGAGTTTACGGATTCTCGCTTTACAACACGCTGGCGGTTTTCGCTCCGGAGATCCGCGGACAATGGGAATTCGCGGAATTGCCGGGCTATGAAATTGGCGGAGCCATTGACAATGCTACCGCGTCCACCGTTTCGGGAAGCGTCATTTTGGCGGATACCCAAGAACCGCAGGCCAGCTGGGAATTTTTGAAGTGGTGGCTCGGTGAAGAAGCCCAAACCGGGTATGCCCGGGGAATGGAAGCCATTCTGGGGGCGGCGGCCCGTTATCTGACCGCCAATCTGGAGGCTTTTGAAAAACTGCCTTGGTCCGTCAAAGATTTTGAATTATTGAATGCTCAGAGAAACAAAGCCGTCGGGGTTCCGACCTATCCCGGCGATTATATCGTCGGCCGTTACATTGATAACGCCTTCCGGTCTTCGATCAACAATCATGTCAACCCCCGCGACAGTCTTTATGAATATTGTGAAAAAATAAACATCGAATTAGCCCGAAAACGGGAAGAATTCGGTTTGGATGAGGAGTAAACCATGGAGAAAACAATGCTTGTCCAAAAGAAATTGAGCCGTCGGGAAAGACGCAAAGAATTATGGAAAGAGATCAAGAAAAACAAAGTATCTTATTCGATGATCGCTCCATTCATGCTGATCTTCTTTACCTTTACCGTTCTTCCCGTCATCATGAGTTTCTTTTTGAGTTTTACTTCCTTTGACATGCTTCAGGCCCCAAAATTCATCGGGCTGGACAATTACATCAACTTGTTTTTAAATGATGAGGTTTTTCTGATCGCTCTGAAGAACACTTTCATCCTGGCGATCATTACCGGACCGGTCTCTTACGTCATAGCGTTCGTATTTGCCTGGCTCATCAACGAGTTGCCGCGAAAGATCCGCTGGTTCATGACTTTGATTTTTTACGCGCCTTCGATCAGCGGCAGCGCCTATTTGCTTTGGCAGTTGATTTTTTCCTCAGACATGTACGGAGTCCTCAATGCGTCTTTAATCAATCTCGGAATAATCAATTCCCCGATCCTGTGGCTTGAATCGCCGCAATATGCCTTGCCGATTTTGATCATCGTTCAATTGTGGCTGAGTTTGGGAGTCTCGTTTTTGGCTTTCATCGCCGGGCTGCAGACCGTTGACCATACGCTTTACGAAGCGGCGGCGATCGACGGATTGCGCAACCGCTGGCAGGAACTTTGGTTCATTACCTTGCCCCAAATGAAATCGCAATTGATGTTCGGCGCGGTCATGCAGATCACCAGCGCTTTGGGGATCGCCACCGTTTCGATCAGTTTATTGGGCTTTCCTTCCGTTGAATACTCCGGACATACCATCGTCACCCATTTGATGGATTTCGGTTCAACCAATTCGACTCGTTTGGAAATGGGATATGCTTCCGCGATTGCGACCGTTTTGTTCTTCATCATGCTCGGGTCCAACCTGATCGTCCAAAAAATCATCAGGAGGGTCGGTTCATGATAAAAAAGAAAGAATTGAAAAGACCGGCGAACCTTTCCTCCGAAGAACAGGAAAAAATGGTCCAGGACCTGAAAGTTCAGGAATTGCAATGGTACAAAGAAAAGACCAGATTTAAAAAATACCGCCGGGTTCGGCTGAGCCGTTCTCTGGGCGGAGACATTTTCGTGGCCATCATTCTGATCGCTTTCGGGATGTTCAGCGCTTATCCGCTGATCTATACGGTTTGTAACTCGCTGAAAGGACTGGACGAGATCTTCGTCTTTCCGCCCCGCCTGTTTCCGCGCAACATCACTTTTCGGAACTTCGTGGATCTGTTCAATCTGATCGGCAATACCCAAATACCGATTTCGCGGTATTTCGTCAATACTCTGACCATTACGGTGTTTGGGACCGCCGGCCATGTGCTTTTGTCTTCGCTGTGCGCTTACCCGCTTTCGAAGCACAAATTTCCCGGCCGCCATCTGATCAATCAGCTGATCGTTTATTCGCTGATGTTCAGCGCGGCAGTCACGGCTATTCCCTCTTACATGATCATCAGCTGGCTGGGTTTGATCGACTCGCAATTGGCAATCATCATTCCGGCTTTCGGATTTACTTTGGGAATATTTTTGATGCGTCAATTCATGAATACCATCCCCGACGAACTGTTGGAAGCCGCCAAGATCGACGGCGCCAACGAATATCAGATCTTTTTCATGATCGTCATGCCGCTGGTAAAACCAGCCTGGCTGACGCTGATCATCCTGCTGTTCCAATCTTTGTGGGGGACGGACGGAGGAGCCTATCTATTTACCGAAAACCTTAAACCGCTGACCTATGCCCTTAGTCAGATTGTGGCGGGAGGCGTGGCCCGAACCGGAACGGCGGCCGCCGTTACCGTCATCATGCTGATCGTGCCCATCACGGTTTTCATCATCAACCAATCGAAGATGTTAGAGACCATGGCGCATTCAGGACTGAAATAGGAGGCGGAGATGAAAAAATTAATGGCTTTCATTTTATCGCTTGGGCTGATCAGCTCGTTATCATCGGTTGGCCTGAACGCCGCTTACAACTACAGCCCTTTAGGTGACGTCATCGCCTCCGCGGAAGCCCTGATCGCCGCCCGGGTCGTTGATTCTTCGAATCTGACCGATGTCAACGGCCAGGATGTGAACCTGACTTTGGGAACGCTGGTCGACGTCTGCAGCTTTGAAAACCGGGTCTATTTGGTTGACAATAGTTCCAGCGCGGTCCATGTTTTGGACAGCCAGTACCGGTATCTCCGCAGTTTCGGAACGGAAGACGGGGCGGGAAAACTAAGCAAGCCATCGGGGATCTTTGTTACTTCGGAATATGTTTACGTGGCCGACACCGAGAATTTCCGGATCGCGATTTATGACCATGATTATGTTTACGTAAAGGAGATCAACACTCCGAAAGATCCGACTTTCAAACAGACTCCGGATGATCCGGAAGGTTATGATTTCAAACCTCTGAAAGTGGCGGTTGATCGAACCGGAAGAGTTTATGCCATCGCCGACCAGATTTTTGAGGGCATCATCGATTTCCACCCGTCCGGGAGTTTCTCCCGATATGTTGGGGCCAACACGGTCACGCTGTCGGTCTGGGACGCTTTTTGGCTGAAGTTTACTTCCGAGGAACAGCGTCAGGCCCAAGGCTATCGGCTGGCAACGACTTTCCTCAATCTGAACATTGACTCCAAAGGCTATCTTTACACGCTTTCCGATGTATCCGAAGGAAGCAAAGTCATCAAAAAACTTAATTTCAAAGGCATTGACATTCTGAGCCGAAACGGCTACGTTCCTCAAATCGGGGATGTCATGACCATCGGCGACAGCGATGATTCGGTTCCGACCGGACCGAGCCGACTGATCGACATCGATCTAAACGAAAACGGAACTTATTGTGTTCTTGACGGTGTTCGGGGACGGATCTTCACCTATGATTTTGAAGGAAATCTCCTCTACATCGGCGGACAGATCGGAAACGTTGGCGGCGCGGTCAACAATCAAAGCACGCTGTTTCTAAGCCCGGAAGCTTTGTGTTATGATCACGACCGGATTTTGGTGGTCGATTCCCTGAACAAAAACCTGGTCATCTTTGAATATACCGAATTCGCGGCTTTAGTCAATGAAGCCACCCGGTTGTATCAACAAGGCGATTATCAGGCGGCCGGGGCGGTATGGGAGCAAGTTTTGGTTCTCAACACCAATTATTATCTGGCCTATGCCGGGATCGGAAAAGCCCAACTTCGGGACGGTGATTACCGATCCGCCCTGGTCAATTTGAAACTGGGGTACGACGAATACCATTATTCGCAAGCTTATCAACAATATCGCTATGATCAGCTGACCGTCATCTTCCCGTATGTTCTGGGAGCCGTCATTGTTGGCGTAGTCTATCTGTTCATAAAATCAATCAGAAAATCGGTTGCGACCGCGAAGAAGGAGGAAAAAGATGAATAGCGAATCCAAAAAACTTCGGCTGTTCGCCGGCTTCGATTTCAAAAAATCGATCAAATCCTTTTTCCGCGACGCCTTCAAGATGCCGATCTATCTTCTAACCCATCCCATCAAGGGGTTTGACGAGTTTAAACGGGAGCACACTTCCAAACGTTATGTGGCCATCTTTTACCTGATCATGATGATCATCACCCAGATTCTGGCTTTCAACAACAACGGGTTTTTGGTCAATAATAACAATCCTGACGATTTCAACTTGTTTTTGACCATTGCCCTGGTGCTGTTTCCGGTCTTGATTGGAACGATCGGGAACTGGTCCTCCACCGTCCTGATGGACGGAAAAGGAACCATGAGCGAAATATTCCGGGTCATCTGTTATTCATTTTTCCCGTATGTGTGGCTGGGGCTCTTGGCGACGGCGCTGAGCAATTTCATCACCATTGACGAAATAGTCTTCTTTGAGTTCTTTACCATTTTGGGAGCGGGGCTTTTGATGTACATGCTGTTCTTCGGGCTGATGGGAATCCATGAATTCGGCCTTCTGAAAACGATCATGATGATCGTGACGACCATCATTGCGATCGCGGTCATCCTGTTCATCATACTTTTGTTCTTGTCGCTGGTTCAACAAGTATATGCTTACCTCGTTTCCGTTTACCGGGAATTTGTGATGAGGTTCCTATGATCGAAAACAAACAAAGTTTGGGGTATCGTCCCCTGCCGTGGCCCAAAAGCTGGATCGCGGCTTGCAAACAAAGTTTTAGGGACTATTGGAAAAACTACCGCTTTCCCTGGGAAAAGCTTCTGATCTTGGGGGTGCTGGCTTTGATCGTCCTGACGGTCTATCTGGCCGTCGTCTTCAACCAGATCACGGTTCCTGCCCGGGAAGCCTATGATAAAACCGGTTTCGTGGAAGCAACGGAATACATCGACGCCAACGGAACCGAGACTGTCTTGGAAAATGGCGGATACAAATTCGTAATGAAAAACAGCAACACTACTTTCGCAATCACCGATAAATCGACCGGAGAAATCTGGAGATCCAACCCCGACACGTTCGCGGCCCGATTTCTTGATACCATGGTCGTTTATTACGCCGGTTCTTTGGGAGCGGCTTCGGCGATGAGCGCTTATGAGCAGGCCGTCAAGTTTGACGACTACCTGTTTCGGGTGACCGATGATTCCGTGGAGATCCTCTATGAGATCGGCGGAAAGAAAGGCGTTGACCGAACCGACTTTCCGGAAGTCATTTCCGATGCCCGGATGCAAGAAAAAATTCTTTCCAAACTTGAGGAAGGCAGCACCGCTTATCGGCGGGTGGCCGATTCCTGTTACGTGCAAGGCGATCTTCAGGGCGAAACCGTCTGGAAACTGAAAGACGGCATTACCGGCGCCATTCTGAACCAATTGTACCAAATCATGTACGTCACGTGCGGTTACACGAAGGAAGACTTGCAATATGATCTGGATGCTTACAATGTCGTTTATGAAGATACTTACGCCTATGTTGAGATCGCCGTCAAATACACCTTGAACGAAAAGGGATTTGAAGTTCGCCTGATCAATGATTCGATCTTTGAAAAGGAGAAGTTCCCGTTGGTCTATGTGGATCTGCTGCCCTATTTCGGTTGCGGCGGCCTTACCGACACCGGATATGCCATGATCCCCGACGGCAGCGGCGTTTTGATCGATTTCAACAACGAGCGGGCTTTCGGAGTGAAATACCAACAGCGCGTTTACGGAAAAGAACTGGCCATCAATCAGCCGGTCATGGAAAATGAAACCGAACAGATCAGCCTGCCGCTTTACGGAATGCGCCGCAATGACCAAGGATTCATCGCGGTTGCAGGTTCCGGCGCGGAAATGGCGTCCATCATCGCCAATGTCAGTTCCGTCGACAACCCTTACAACCAGGCTTATTACCGTTATGCTTTCCGCGAAAGCGAAGTCTTCGATTTTGCGGCGATCAGCAGCACGACTTCGATCGTCAAATGGACGGATTGGTATTCCCGGTCGGATTTCGCTTTGAGCATCATGTTCGTTCACGAGGATGACGGAAGTTATACCGGAATGGCGCACCTTTATCGCGAGCATTTGCTCGCCGCCGGGGTCCTTTCGGATAAAGACGAGACGGCTTCGCCCGCGTTTGATCTGACTTTGCTCGGCGGATACATCTCCGATGAAAATTTCATTGGCATCCCTTACCGGAAAGTCCGCAGTCTGACCAATTCCGAGCAGGTTCGGCTGATCGCGGATGAATTGATCGCTTCGGGAATCAATGAACTCAACATCATCTACAAAGGTTGGGGCAATGACGGCCTGAAATCAACCTATATGGGAAACCTTGATTATGAACCGATCATTGCCAGCCGCCGGGAATTGGGAGAACTTCAGGATTATTTAACCAAAAAAGAGATCCGTTTCTTTCCGGAAGTTTATTTGCATACGGCCTTTACGGGGACCGGCTTCAATGAAAAAGAGGATGCAGTCCGCGATGTGTTCGGAGAAGTGGTGGCCAACCATGCTTACAACGAAGCTCTGCTATACGCGGATCCGTCGACTTTAACCGAATACACTCTGAAAGCCGTGACCATTGAGGAAACGCTCAGTCATATTGCTTCGGCCTTCAACAAGCTGGGGTTTGTCAACATCGCTTTCGGTGATTTCGGATCAAAGATGTACGGTTCTTATGAGAAGAAAGATACGATCCTTCGTTCAAAGACCCGAGAACTGATCGAAGAAGCGGGAAACACCCTGGCGTTTGACGGGGTTTTGATAAGAAACCCGAGTCTGTTTGCTTTGAAGTTCACGGACATCGTGACGGATCTTCCGACCTACGGGACCGATTATCAAATCGTGGCCCAAAGCGTACCGTTCTATCAGCTGGTTTTGAGCGGATATATGGACTACAGTTCCGATTCGTTCAATCTTGATGATCGATATACGCTGCAATGGCATAAAATGAAGGCCATCGAAACGGCTTCCAATTTCAACATGACCTGGAGCTATCAAACCACTCTGGTCTTGACCGAAACCGAATATTCGTATTATTACTCCACTTTCTACCAAAACTGGCTGGCCCAAGCCGTGGCGGCGCTTGGAGAAATGGAAAACTCGGGAATATATGACACGTCCTTGAAATCTCATGATTTTTTGAAAACCGACGGCAGCGTCACCAAGTCGGTTTATGAAGACGGAACCGAAATTGTGTTCAATTACGGAATCAGCGATTATGTTTACGGCCTGATCACCGTCTCTCCGAACAGTTTCGAAATTGTGAAGGAGGGAAATCAATGAGCATGGTAAAAAACAAAAAACCTCCGAAATTCGTTTCGGGTCCGGAAAGCGAAATGATCCGCATCCGGCTCGAACAAAAGAAGGACAAGCTGGAATATGCGCTGGAAAACGTGACGCTATGTTACATTGCTTGCGTTCAAAAGAAGCAAACCGAAAAGAATCGGAATTTCAAGAAGGTCTTCGCCCTAAGCCGAAAAATGGAACACACGAAGATCCGGCTTCAACGGGTAAACATCGGACTGTTAAGACTGGAAGAAGGAAAATACGAGAAACTGAACCTCTTTCAAAAAATCACCAAGCATTTTTCCAATCTTTCTTACCGAACGCAAAAAGTGATCTTCGGGATCTTGTTTTTGCTCCCGTGGATCGCGGGATTCTGCCTTTTCTTCGCCGCTCCGGTCGGCACCACCATCTGGTGGAGCCTGAATGACATGACGATCGCGGAAGGCGGCGGATACGATTTCGTTTTCGCGGGGTTCCAAAATTATAAAGATGTGTTCGGAAGCGAACTTTTGGGCGGCCTGACGATGTATGAAAGGCTGTCCCAGTCCATTCTTGACATTCTGGTTGATCTTCCGACCATTCTGATCTTCAGTCTTTTCATCGCGGTCCTTCTGAACACGAAGTTTAAGGGCCATCAATTGGTGAAAGCCATATTTTTCATTCCGGTCATTTATAACATGACCGTCATCAACAACACTCTGTCCGGACAATTCGGGACGCTGTTTCGTTCCGATTTGGACCAGGGGTTCGCCCTTTCCCAACAGTTCTCCGATTTTGTGATGCAGATTGGGATCGGAAACGGATTGGTGGGTTTCTTGACCGATGCGGTCAACCGCATCTTTACCATCGTCAACAAATCGGGAATTCAAATCCTGATTTTCATCGCCGCTCTGCAATCGATTCCGGCCCATCTGTATGAAGCCGCCAAAGTCGAAGGCGCGACCAAATATGAAATGTTTTGGAAAATAACGATTCCGATGATCTCGCCAATGGTTTTGACCGCGGCGGTCTATACGATCGTTGACAGTTTTGTTGGTTCGGAACTCATGCAGTTCATGACCGTCAACTCCCAGGGAACGACGATGTCCACGAACCGGCCGGGCCTGTATTCGGCGATCTCGATTGTTTATTTCCTGGCCAATGCCCTGATCATCGCCATAATCTTTCTTTTGATGAGAAAGCGGGTGTTTTATTATGACAAATAATCTGAAAGCACCGCTGAAACAAAAAATGAGCTTGTGGCTGAAACGACTGAGAAGATCCGCCGCGGAAGCGGTATCGACACCCGGGAAACGGAAGATCCTTCAGGAACGGATCATCGGACAGGTTGTCGCCTTTTTGAAATACATTTTGGTCATCGGCCTGTGTTTTGTCATCCTCTATCCGATCCTGCTGCAGCTGGCAGTAGCTTTCCGAGCCCCGTCGGACGTCAACAATCCGACCGTCCTTTGGATACCGGGAGAGTTTTCGCTGAAAAATTTCGAAATATCGATGATTGCTCTGCAGTACTGGAAAGCCTTGAAAAATTCGATTCTCATTTCCCTTGGGGTCACGGTCTTGCAGCTCATATCCACCGCCTTGGCCGGATATGCTTTTGCCAGACTTAAATTCCGGGGCAGCGGGATCTTGTTTGGACTGGCTTTATTTACCATCGTGGTCCCTCAGACCGTCATTTCGCTTCCGATCCTTCAAAGTCTCACCAAAATGGGAATGGTCGGAAAACCGATCACGCTGTTTTTGATGGCCGGACTGGGAATGGGGATCAAATCAGGGATCTTCATTTATCTGTTCAGACAATTCTTTCGGGGCATACCGGTCGAGTTGGAAGAAGCCGCCTATGTTGACGGCGCCAACGTTCCCCAGGTATTTTCCCGGGTCATGCTTCCGAATGCGCGCGGAGCCATCCTAACCGTCGCCTTGCTCAGTTTCGTCTGGCAATGGAATGATTACTATTTCACGGTTCTGTTCGTAACGCGAAGCAACGCGGATTTTGTGACGCTGACGACTCAGCAGGTGGCCGTTCTTTGGGGTTTGCAACAAGCTCTGACCGACGCCGGCGTTTGGAGTCTAATGGGTCAGGACATCACTTCGAATCCGTTGTTTTCTTCGATGATCTTGAATACAAGCGGAATTCTGGTTATGCTTCCGCTTTTGGTAATGTACTTTTTTGTTCAGAAATTATTCGTGACCGGAATCGAAAGATCCGGAATCGTCGGATAAAAAGAGAGGAAAAATATGAAAATCAAAAATCTTTTATTAATGTTGGCCGTTTTCGCGATGGGATTTGTGCTGGTTTCATGCAAAACCAAAGAACCGCCAATCGAGGATCCGACCGCAACCTTGTCCGTGGCCGCCGCTTCGGTCACGCTGGCCATTGAGGAAACGCATCAGATCGTTCCGACCGTCGTTTCCGAAACGGCCAATCTGGAGATTCAGTACTCCTCAAGCAATGCAGCCGTGGCCACCGTCAGCGCCTCCGGATTAATCACGGCCGTATCCGCCGGAACGGCGATCGTCACCGTCTCTTTGAAGCTTCTTCCGAACGTTAAAGTCAATGTGGCCGTCACGGTTGAGGAAGACGATGATCCGATCATCGAACCGATCATTCCCAACATGATGGGCCAAGATTTCATCATCATGGTCAACAAAGCTTCATCCACCGACCCGCGCAGCGAAAGCTACACCGGCAGTTGGAAAGCCGAGAAGATCGCCGCCATTGACGCCGCGGAAAAGAAATACAACGTCAAAGTGGTTTATGAAACTTATCCCGCCGATGCGGTTTGGGGCGGAGGCCGCGAACGCTACATCACCACCAACTCGATCAACAATACTCCGCAAGCCCACATTTATGAAATGCCGTCCTATTCGATCGCCGTTTTGGCGGAAGGCGGAGCGATCCTGCCTTTGGACGCTTTGATCGAAAAATACGGAAATCCAGGCTATTGGCCGGAAAAAGCCGCTTTCGGGACCGTTCTTGGCAAACAATATGCCTATGATGACGGCTATCCGTTGGTCGGCCAGGGCCTTTATTACAACATTGATCTGCTTGAAAGATATTTGGGCGAAGGTCAGGGAACGCTGCCGAGCGATCTTTGGATGGCTGGCGAATGGGATTGGGAGGCTTTCCAAAACATTTGTGATCAGCTGCTTCCGAGCATTTCCGCTTTGGAAGTGGAAGGCGCGGCCGTCATGGGCGGACGTCCTTACAATTGGCTTTACCAAATGTTGGGGGCCAACGGCGTTCATGTCGTCACTTCCGAACTGAAATCGGAATTGGCCACTCAAGCTTCGATTGATACCTTTACTTACTTAAACGGTTTGTGCAGCACCCCGGGAATGTGGGAATATGAGAGCGCGGCTTTATCCAATGCCACCTGCCCGCAATTTAAAGGCGGAAACATCGCTTTTCATAACGGCGAACCTTATTGGCTGTATGATGCCACCAAATGGCTGGGCTACACTTTCCGGATGGGATACGTGCCGTATCCGACCGGCCCGAACACCAATGCGGATCTAAGCAATTACTATGTGAATGAAGTATACGGAAAGACCAGTTACATGGTTTCGTCTTCGTATTCGCTGGACAAAGTTCCGGCCGGATATGAAAACATCGCTTTCCACGAAGAAACGATTTTCCGAATTTGGTCGGACATGCAATATTTCCCGGCCATCGATCCGGAAACCGGTTTTGTCTCAACAACCGAAATCGTCGATGAATGGGTATTCAACACTTTGGAACTTTATTACAGCGACGCCAACAACTATGTTTCCATTGACGCTCACAAGTCGGTCATGTTTAAAGGCTATCCGGATTACTTTTACAGCCTCTACTGGGCGAGAAGCCAGGATCCGACCAAATCATTCATGCTTGAACTTCAGACCGCCATCATCAGCGGATCGATCCGCGATGAAATGATCGACTTGGTTGCCCGGGTCCATCAGGAGTTCCTAGATACCTACGTAAATTTGGGACTGACTCCGGATTATTACAATTAATCAATAAAATCAACCATTATCTAGGTCTTTGTTGTATAATAAGCAATTAGTTTTATCTAGAAAAAGGAAGACATCATCATGAAAAAAGGAAACATTCTAATCTTGGTTTTTCTAATCGCCCTGCTTTCGGCGTGCGGACCGACGCATACGGAGGAACTCCAATCCATCATGGATGAAGTGGTCATTCCGAAAGAAGCGGCTGAAGATCTCGACCTGCGGTCTTCCTATTCTTTGGGGACGGTTACGGCCGCGGCGGAATGGCAAACGACCAACCCGGCCGTCATTACCGAAGACGGAATGATTACCATCGCGGATGACGACTGCAGCGCAACGCTCATCCTTCGTCTTTCGATCGGCGATGAGTTCATCACCAAACAATTTTCCGTTACCGTGAAAGGACGGGTGAGCCGTTTGCAATCAATCATGGATTCCATCGTCATTCCGGAAGAAGTGACGAATGATCTCGATCTCAAAACTTCCTACACTTTAAACGGAATCACGGCCGAAGCCGTCTGGCAGACCACCGCTTCCGGGATCATCGGCGCAGATGGCAAGATTCACGTCACCGTCTCCGACCAAAGCGCGACTTTGATCCTGACCCTGACTTCCGGAGACTTAACCCTGACCAAACATTTTGATGTCATCGTCAAAGGAAACGAAGATTTTCTTCTTCTTTATGCAACCTTTTCCGCCCAAGTCCGATTTTCCAGTTACAATCTTAGCGAAAACGTGATCTTCCCGTCATCCTATGTTCAAGACGGAAAAACCGTTTCGGCGGTTTGGAGTTCCGATAACGAAAGCGTTTTGGAAAGCAACGGGACCGTCCACCAAACTGACCGCGATGTTGCGGTGAAGATGACGGTGACGCTCGCTTACGGAGTGGCCACCCGAACCGAAACCATTGATTTCGTCGTTCTGGCCGATCTGGCGTCGCTTCCCGTCAACTGGTGGCACACGGTTTCGGTATGGAATGACCCCATCATTGGCGAATCGGCCGATCCGTCCACGCCCTCCTGTTTCGCGGGAGCGGTTTACCGAAAAGTCGTTTCAAGCAAAGACTACTGGCTGGGGATTGAAGCCGTTGTAACCATTCCCGACTTCATTCCCGACCCTTTGCGTTATGATGACGGGAAAATGAGCTATTATCTTGACAATGCTTCGCTTTACATGGGCGGGCATGCCAACTATGAAAGCGACGTCGGCCTGACTTGGGCGATCGGTTATCCGGACAGCATCTCGACCGCTTATACCCGAAGCGGGATCTGTTTCCGGCCTTTCTGGCGCTACATCACCAGCACGGACAACATCTATCGAAACGCCGATGTTTCCGACTTTCAATATTATTATTTTCCGGGCGATAAGATCCGCATGAGCGTCTTCAGTCCCAAATCGGGGTATATGCAAATGCGCATCGAATTATTGGAACCGACCACCCACGTTAAATACGCCAATGCCCGCCTAGCGTATAATCTCGGGGAGGATTTCAATCGAGTCTTTACGACCGAATTGTTTCCTTCCGGAGGAATGGGAGCCATAAAGGCCGAATTTAAACGCGTCAACGCCATCGATCAGGTTTCCAACGAAGGAAAGCCAACCCTCAATACCAATGCGGTCGTTGATCATGCGGTTTGGCACGAAGTCTATCTGTATCGAAAGATTGACGGAGTGCTTTACAAAGTGCCGATGACTTCGGCTCGCAGCGCTTCGATGACCTGCCCGCTCGGAAGCAATGTCAACGGCGACTTTACCAATGCTTTTGCCATTTCTTACGACCAGGTCGATCCGAGTCTCGGCGGAGAAGTGGTTACCATTTCGCCGAGCAACGGTACCGGAAAACTGTATAATCTGGTTGCGGTCATCGCCAAGAAAAAAGAAGAATTCTAGGAACCAGGCGGCAAAACCATGGAAAGAAAGAACCTGGAGGAATCCGGAAACAACCTTATTATGCTTTGGAACCGGGAATTCGGAGATATTTATCCGCTGTCGTTTCGGCTGATCAAAGAAAAATTCATTGATTCGCCGGCCACCGTGGCCGAAGCCGCATTCTCGGATTATGAAGGATCCCGGCTTATCCGGACGCTGGTTCTCAAATACTATCGGGGAAATGACCCGAAGTACCAAGGATCGGCTTTCGTATCCTTCATATACGTGAACCCGGACGATCGAAACCGGGGTTTGGGGACGGAACTGTTGAAAACGGCGGAAAGAATATGTCTTCGCGACCATAAAACCAAATTGACGATCGGAGGGGATCCGGATTGTCTCTTTTCGGGAGTATTCGTTTCCAACAACCAAAAAACGCACCAGTTCTTTTTGAACCGGGGTTATGCTCATCTTTACCGGTGTTTCAATCTTCGCTGCGATGCGAAACCAATCCTATCGGTTAAGAACCAAATTTGCAAACGTTTGGAAACGCCGGAAGAAAAGCAAGTAGTCTTACTTATGATCAAATCGAATTTTTCTTCCCGCTGGTTTGACGATGTGAAAGACGCGGAACCGAAAGAATTCGTCGGTCTTTTCGAAAACGGGAAGATCATCGGATTTGTTCGGATCAGCCATCCCGATTTTCGGAAATTGGCCAACAGTACCAACTTATACCCGCGTTACCGTTGCCTGGGCGGCATCGGCCCCCTGGGAATCATTTCCGAGCATCGGGGACGCGGTTTGGGAGAATTCATGGTCCGTTACGCGGTTGGAGAACTTTTCGAAATGGGTTGTTCCGACGTCATCGTCGATTGGACCGGATTAATCGATTTTTACAAAAAATGCGGATTCGAGGAAATATCCGACGAATTTGTTTTATACGAGCTTCAATTGCAAGCAGGAGGAATGGGCATATGACTGTCCCGATTTATCAAATCATCGAAAAAGACCTTCGGGTCGCCATCTTGGAAGGGAAACTGAAACAAGGGGACCTGGTTCCGAGCGAAACCGAATTGGCCAGCCAATACAAAGTAACGAGAATGACTGTCCGCCAAGCCATCAACAACTTGTTGGTCGACGGTTACATTTACCGTCACAAGGGACGCGGAACTTTCGTCACTTTCAACAAGAAAGAAATGGACCGCGAAGAAAAACCGTTCTTCAGTTTTACCAACGAAATGAAAGGGATTGATGTTCCCGTCTCGACTTCCGTGCTGAAGTTCGAACAGCGCACTGCTGATGAAATCATTGCCATGCGGCTGCAGATCCGCATCGGAGATCCGATTTATTACGCGGAAAGGCTTTATCACGCTGACAACATCCCGCTGGCTTACGAAAGAGTTTATCTGCCGATTGCCATGTACGGCGATCTGGCTCCGGAAGTATTCGGGGATTCTTTCTACGACTACGTTCAGGATGAATTGCATTGGAAGATCCGGAATTGCGTTCGGGCCATTGAAGCCCGCGGATTGGCCGCCAATGTAGCTGACCTTCTTCATCAGAAGGAAGGCGAGCCGTCTTTGTACATGAGCAGCGTCACTTATCTGGAAAACGGACGAGCCTTCGTTTACACGCGCTGCTACTTTCACGCTGAACATTTCCGGTTCAAACATAACTTTTCAAGGCGGGACAGCCTGTGATCATCCATGATGATAAAACCGGTTCGTCCGGCGAAATGGTTTGGATCGAACCGCGGACTTGCGAGGCGATGCGAATATATGGATTCAATTGGCTAAAAACGGACGGAGTATACCGCCGGCTGCCTTTGGCTTCGGTTTCCGAGATCAACCGATCCTGCCCGATCATCAACAGCCTGGCTGAGAAAACCTCGGGGGGCCAGACCCATTTCCGGACCAATTCGAAAAAACTTTTGATCCGGGCGCAAATGAAAGAAAAACCGTCGATGTCGGGGATGACGGCTGTGGCCCAAGGAGGGTTCGATTGTTACGCCGGAAATGATTACGATCATTTGCTTTTTTACAATACCGCCCGGTTTGAACTTGACAAAACCGAATATGAATTCACGCTGTTTGAAAACGAACCCTCGATGAAACTGATCGTCATCAACTTTCCTCTTTACGGAGGGATCGAAAAAGTTCTGATCGGTTTGGAAGAAGGCGCGGTTTTGGAAGCGCCGGAACCGCTTGATCCGGGCCGGATCGTCATTTACGGCACTTCGATCACCCAAGGCGGATGTGCCAGCCGTCCCGGGTTGTCTTTCACCAACATCCTGAGCCGCCGCTTGAAAAGCGAGTTTCTTAATTTCGGATTCTCGGGAAATGCGTTCGGGGAAATCGAAATCGCCAGGATCTTGGCCAAAATCGAAAATGTGAAAATGTACATCCTTGATTATGAAGCCAACGGCGGGACCAACGGAAAGTTGGCGCTGACGCTGGAACCATTCATCAAAACGATCCGCGAAGCGCATCCGCTCGTTCCGATCGCCGTTCTTTCAAGGATAAAGTATTTGTTTGATGATCTTCATGAGGAAATGGGAATCCGCCGCCAAGGCATTCGCCAATTCCAAATCGACACGGTAACCAAACTTCGAAATCAAAATGATGCCAACCTTCATTTCATTGACGGTTCGGCCCTGCTTGGGGATGATTACTCAGAATTTACGGTCGACGGCATTCATCCCAACGATTTGGGGTTCATGAAGATCGCCGATGGTCTGGAATGTGCAATTACAAGAATTTTAGATGACAGCCGAGGTAATGAAAAATGAACAAACTACTTAATAAACTGAACAGCAAAAAAATGTGTTTGATCGCCAGCCTTCCCCAAAACTCTTATGAACTCGCGAAAATCGCATGGGAATCCGGAGCTGACGCTCTCAAAGTCCATATCAACATTGCTCTCCATCGAGCCAGCCAGAATCATTTTGGCTCGCTTGAAGATAATAAAGAAGTATTCGCCCGAATTTTGAAAGATTCTCCGGTTCCGGTCGGCATCGTCGGCGGGGAAGAGACCTCAGCCGCGGAAAGAGTCTTGGATGATCTGGTAAAAATGGGGTTCGACTTTGTTTCGCTTCATGGCCATCATACGCCAGCGTCTTTGGTCATGCGCGATGACATCAACAATTTCTTCGCTTTCAATTCGGAATATTCGTTTGAAGAAATGCGTTACATCGCCAATTCTTTCGTCGCGGACATGTTAGAGTTGTCGGTCATCGCTACTCCGAACTACGGGGAAAGATTATCGGTCCGGGATTTGGCCAAGTATCAATACATCGCCTCTTTCTCAAAAACCCCAACCATTGTTCCGACCCAAAAAGTCATCCTTCCTTCGGATGTTCCCGCTTTGTATAAAACCGGCATCAAGGCCGTCATGGTCGGAGCCATCAGCATGGGGAAGGAACCCGAGACCATCAGCCGAACCTTGAAGGCCTTCCGAAGCGAGATCGACAAACTGTGAAAATAACGGTTATACCATTGGACAGCCGCCCGTGCAATACGGTTTGGATGAAGGACCTGGCCCAATTGGCGGGATTTGGACTGACGATGTATCCGCGGGAGAAATGCGGCAACCTGCATCAGGGCGCCGATCCGGAAGACGAACTGAAGTGGCTTGATAAGGAGATCGAGGGAACCGATTACCTCATCATCGCGGCTGACGGGTTATGCAGCGGCGGCTTGGTTCAGGCGCGTTTGGGTCAGATCGATTTGAAACAAACACTGAATAAACTGGAAGTTCTTTCACGCTACAAACGACAGTATCCGAATTTGCGCATTTATCTTTTTGATACCATCATGCGAACCACCATCACGGCTTACGGGCCGGATACGGAAATATACTGGGGAAAAATGAACGAGTTTTCCCGTTTGACGGGTCGGGTTCATTTTTTTCACGAACCGGAAGAAGAAAAACGCCTGGAAGAACTTAAAAAAGAAATCCCGGATTCAATCGTGGAGATCTTTTTGAACGCCAGAAGAATCAAGCACGAACTGAACAAGTATTTTCTTCGGTTGGTCAGCGAGCGGATTTTGGATTACATGATCCTGCTTCAGGAAGACGCCATGCCCTACGGGATCCAGAAGATCGAACAAGAGATCCTTCAAAAGCAGATCAAAGAACAGAATCTGGAAAACCACGTCAAGTTTTACAACGGAACCGATGAAGGCGGCGTTGTCTTGCTCGGCAAGATCCTGATGCAAGAAAAAGGGATCACTCCCAAAATCCATCTTCATCTTCCCGAAGCTGAAGCTCTGAACAAAGTAATGCTTTTCGAGGATCAGCCCTTTTCGGAGAATTTGGCCAACATGATGGATACGATGGGGTTCATCAAGACCAAAAACGCCGATGAGGCCGACTTCATTTTGTCTGTGTACGCGGAGAAACCCAACATCAATCTCAATACCAATACCACCGAACCGATCCTCCCGGTGAAAAACAAACGTTATTACGAGTTCATCCGGAAGGTCGATGCTTTTCTCTATTCCAAGAAACCGGTGGCTTTGGTCGATTTGCTGTTTCCCAACGGCGGATCCCCGGACCTGCTTTTGGATTTGGAATTCTCCAAATTAAAAACGTATTCCGCCTGGAATACGGCTTCCAATGCCATGGGATCGGCTTTATGCGAGATCGCCTGTCATTTGGTCAACCCGGGAAACACCAGCACGAAATTTCGGGATGAACGTTTCTTGGATGACTGCCTTTACCAATATACCGTTCGGCGGATCGTCAATGAGAAATACCTGAAGCTGGGATATAATGTCTATGACCTTGGGATAGGAAACGATTTGGTATTGGGCGAGATCAAAACGCTGATGGATCATCTCGGCGGCTGGCTTGGGAAGCATAATTATCAGATCAGTCTTCCCTGGCAGAGAACTTTTGAAGCTGAAATAGAAATTGAGGATGAATATGAAATATGATGTGATCATCTGCGGGGCGGGTCCCAGCGGAATGGCAGCGGCCATCAGCGCCCGCCGGAATCAAGCCAAAGTGCTGTTGTTGGAATCCAGCGGTCTGCTCGGAGGAAGCACCGTTTTGTCATTGGTCAGCCCCTGGATGACTTTTCACAATGACGGGAAGCAAATCATCAAAGGCATCGGCGAAGAGATCGTTTCCCGGCTGAAGAACCGCGGTGAAAGTTTCGGTCACATCGCCGATCCGATCGGATTCACGGATTCGATCACCCCGATCGACATTGAAGGAGTCAAACAGCTGTTTTTCGATTATGTCTCCGAAGAAGGAATCGATCTGCTGCTGCATGCTTTTGTGTGTGAAGTAAGAAAAGATAAAAATACCATCAAAGGCGTCCGCGTGGCCACCAAAAGCGGCTTTCTGGACATTGACGCCGATGTGGTCGTGGATGCGACCGGCGACGGCGACGTCTGTCATTTGATGGGATGCGAAACGGTGTTTGGAAGAACCGAAGATCATCAGGCCCAGCCGATGACAATGCTGTTTTCCGTCGATGGCGTTGACACCGACCAACTTCGGGATTTTTTGAAAGCCAATGCGGATGATTGCGTGATTGCCAAAGACTATGATTTCCAATATCTGGCGGTCAGCGGCTTTTTCAAAAAAGTCGAAGAAGCCAAAGCCAACGGCGATTTTGATCTGATTCGGGATCGGGTCCTGATGTTTCAGGATATCCGGGCTCATCAAGTTGGGATCAACATGACCCGGGTGACGGGGCGGTCAGGGATCAATGTCAGCGATCTGACCAAAGCGGAAATCGCGGGTCGGAAGCAGATTCAAAAAGCTTTCCAATTTTTTAAGAAGTACATTCCGGGTTTTCAAAACAGTTACATTCTGAGGACACCGGTTCAGATCGGAATTCGCGAGACCAGACATGTGATCGGAGAATACGTTCTGACCGCCGAAGACATTCTGAGCCAAAAGGAATTCGAAGATTCGATTTGTCTGTCAGGTTTTCCGATCGACATTCATTCTCCGAATGGCGCCGAACTTAAGTTTTTTGATCAAAAGGCCGATAAAGGTTATGAAATACCTTTGCGCATTTTGATTCCGAAGAATTCCGAAAATCTGATCGTGACCGGACGCTGCGTCAGCGCGACTCATGAAGCCTGCGCATCGCTAAGAGTCACACCGTCAGTCATGGCTTTGGGAGAAGCAGCGGGGGTTTTGGCGGCTTTGGCGGCCCAAAAGAAGACTTCTCCCCGACAAGTTGATTATCGCGAAGTTCAGTCGGTTCTGCGAGCTCAGGGCCAACTGATAAAGAAAGCAGACATCAAAAAAAGATTTTAGCGTTGGCTAAAATCTCTGAGCGTTGACAAAGTCAACNNATTTTTTTCTTGTGAGAGAATGGGACAATGACATTAAAAAGATATCTTTTTCGAGTCTAAAAAAGTGTTTTTTTGTTTTTTCAAGATAGTTGTGGAAAATAAACGAACCCCATCTTTGGAAATGGGGTTTGTCATCAGTCTGAGATTTTTAGCGTTGGCTAAAATCTTTTTGTTTCGGTTGGTTCAGTTTTGTTTATAACTGAGTCGTCAAGAAAAGCGGCAGCGTCATGTGAGAGATCTGATCCTGAAGTTCCTCGATCTCGTCGATGTGACGGTCTTCATCGCTCAAAATGTGTTCAAGAACTTCGCGGGTAGCAAAATCTTTGACTTCTCCGGCTTGGACGATGGCGACGTTGTAAGCCTTGATGGCGCCTTCTTCGGAGAAATGGTCGCTTTCTAATTGTTTCGGAATATCGCTTCCGATTTTGATGTCATGCAATTTGCTGACGGTTGGGATTCCGTCCAAGAACAAAATTCTTCCGATCAGGATTTCCGCGTGTTTCATTTCATCAATGGCGCGTTTCTCGAAGTATTGATGAAGTTTTTCATAATCCCAATTGGCACTCATTTCCTAATGGACGATGTACTGGTTGATGGCGCTGAGCTCATCGGACAGCAGGGCGTTTAACGTGACTAATAATTCTGGGTTTCCTTTCATTTGAATTACTCCTTTCTAAAATGATTCGGTAACAATGGAACCTCATTCCATCCCGATCAAAACATCGGTTCCTTCAATCTTGACGGGGTAACTGCGAAGATTATCGACTTTGATTCGGAAAAAAAGAATCTTTCCCGCCACGACGGCTTTTCCGGTCTTGATGTCAAAGACGGACCCGTGCTTCGGACAGATGATCAAACCGTCATCCAAAGTCCCTTCAAAAAGAGATGCTCCCATATGGGGGCAACGATTGTCCACCGCATAATAAGCATTTCCGACGTTCGCCAAAAGAATCTCTTTGCCTTCGAGCGACACGATTTTTTTGCGGCCATTGCTTAGTTCGGTTGTTTGGGCGGCTACAACATATTTCATGATAAACCTCCTTTCGGTGATCTTATAAAATCATAATGGATTAAAATTGATTGGGGAATGAATTACCGATTCATTTTTGGCTAAGCCAAAACTTGGATCATGATAACCAAACTGGGGATCAGTAGGGTTTACGGACGCCGAATTCCGCGCTTTCGACCCATTCTTCAGCGTTTCGGAGTTGCGAAGCCAATTCGTCAAGAACTTCAAAATGCTGTTTTTCCTGTTTCACCAAAAACTCAAACAGCATTTTTTCCGGGACATCTTTGGCCAAAGCCAGAAACCTCGCGTAAAAGTCGATGCTGCGCTTTTCCATTTCCGAAGCCATTCGATAGAAGTCCAGCTGTTTGGCGGTTTCTTTGGCATCGGTCTTGAAATCGCGCAGATTGGTGAAAATGGTTTTGGCTTTGGAAAGCGCCTCGGATTCGGTCAGCATAAAGGTTTCATCGTTGAGTTTGAGCGTCAGGATCCGGGCGTGGTTGTTTTCGTCTTTCGCCAACAAAAGGCAAACGGTGTGCAGACTGTTTTCCTGATTGATCTTGGCTTGGTCCAAATAATATTTCTCGCCGTCTTGTTCCATTTTTATGGCAAATTTCAAATCGCGCATGCTGTCCTCCTTGTTGTTTTTTATTCTTCAGTTTGGTTTTTTGCCTACTAATAATTTCCTAATTCTTTTTTCATTATAACATGAAAGCTAAAACAACGATACATTTTTGATTTTCACTCCTTCGGCGTTTTGAAAAAAGATCCAAGCCCGGGCTTGAATCTTTCATTTGTTTGTTTTGGCAATATTAAAATAATGGATCAAGGCGCCGATCAAGCCGCCGTCACTTAAGAACTTGCCAGTTGTGATGATGGTCGATCCCCAATAATTGGCATCGACGATCCGGCTGACGGCGGAGCTCAGCTCGGCAATGAAGGAGTCTTTCCGGCGGGTGATCCCCCCTCCGAAAATGATTTTCTGAGGATTGAACAAATAAGCCAGATTGCAGATTCCTTTGGCGAGATAATTATAGAATTCCGCCACCAGGTTCATGGCGACGATGTTTTTTTGGTCATAGAGGGCAAACAATTCCTCGCCGTTTTTGACCGGCAGATTGAAGAGACGGGCTTTTTCAACCAGGCTTCGCATTGAAGCCAAATTTTCCCATTTCTGATTGTCGATGACCATTTGGCCGAATTCGCCGGCGCTGTTGTTCACGCCGTGAAAGATCTGGTTGTCCATGACGATGGCCCCCCCGATTCCGGTGCCGATCGTGATCATCAGAAAAGAGTCATTGCCGATGAGCGTTTCGGAAAGAGCGAAGCAGTTGACGTCGTTTTCGGCGGTCGCAAACAGACCGGTGGCTTGGAATATTTCCTGGCGGAAGTTCGTTCCCGCGTAATTTGGCATGAGATTATTGGCATAGGTGACTATGCCGTTTTGGAAATCAATGACCCCGGGGCTGCTGATGGCGACGCCGTGGATCTGGTAATGATCCCGATATTCTTTTATTTTGTTGATGGTCGTTTTCATTATTTGTTTTCGTCCCAGCATCGCCAGAGTCGGATACTCGCCCTTTTCCAGGATTTGGAAGTCTTCGGTTATGACCGCAAATTTTGTAAAAGTCCCACCGATGTCGAATGAAAGGTAATTCATTGTTACTGCTCCTATCAACACCCCATGATTTGTTCTCGCGATATAATTATATCATTGTTTTGAAAATAAAACTATTTTTTTAAAGCGGGTCAAAACAAGGGGGATTTTTTTGAAAACGAATTTCAAGAAATTAAAAAAACAAGAAGTCAAAGCGAAAAAGCAAAAACTCATAGGAAAGCAACCCTTTAAAGAAAAAAGCCGATGCAAATCAGCTTTTATTCGTTATCATCAATTACGTGAACAATGCGAGTAATCTGGTTTTGATTTCCGCTGGCGTCCGTTGCCCGATAAGTAATCTCATAGTCACCAACGATCTGCTCATTGACCTGACCGATAACGGTTGGGACAATTGAACTTAAGCTATTGTCGATGACGGTAACTCCGCCATCGATCCAAGTTTCTCCGATTAGGATTGTATCGATTCCCGGGTTTAAGGAAAGTTGCGGGGCGGTATCGTCAATGACGGTGACGTATCGGGAAATTGTTTTCGTTTGATCGCCGTAACTGGCTTCGTAAACGATGGAGTAAGTCCCTAAGGCGGAAATGCCTAGGTCAGAAGATGCGACTGTGACCTCGACGTTTAAGAGGCCGAAAGTGGCTTTTGCTCCCGGATCAACATAGTCGCCATTGATTTCGATGGTGTCTATTCCCGGTTGTAAGGTCATTCTAAGGGTGGTGTTTTTTCCGATGGAGCAACCCACAACGGTTAATAGGCCGATGAATAATCCAATGAACAATATTTTTTTCATAGTTCGTACCACCATTTTTTCTCGCTAGGTAGAAAAGCAACGGGTAGGCCGGCTTCAATGACTTTCAAAACATAGACATATTTATGTTTTTGAAAAGTGATGTTTTGATAAACAACTTCGTAAGTTATGACATAAACACCGGCTTGCAGATTGTTGACATCACCAATTTTGGTTATGGTTCCTATGTTGGTTGTAGCTCCGGGATCAACATAAGTCTGTCCTTCATAAATGGTCGTAACATCTTCAAGCAAAGTGATTTGGATGATTTCCGGTTTCTCAATCACGGACACTATTCGTTTTATTTCGTAGATCATTGTCGCCTGATCATAAAAAGAATATGTGATCGCGTACCTTCCGATTGTATTGGTGTCAACAAGACTTTGGGTGGTAACGGTTAAGCATGCATCATCAAAATTCACTCCCGCGTCAACCCAATCATCTCCTTGATGAACCGTATCGACTCCCGGTTTTAACGAAACACTTTCCGGTTTAAAGGTTTTTATGAATACCGGTTCAATTATTAAATCGAAAGTTACGTTTTGAAATGAATCGCTCCAGCCTGAAAACTGGTAAAAAAAACAAACTGAATCCGGCTTGGCTGGTGGTTCGGGGGCGATGGCGCTTTCTTGATAATTGACTTCCGATTGACTTATGATCGTATCATCCATCATAAAGACAACCAGATATCTCTCAACGGAAAACCCTCCATACAATACGAGGTCACCTTCCAAAGTCGTTTCTACCAAAAGAGCAGTTTGGTCAACATCCAGGAACCAGCCGCTAAAACTATGGCCTAATTTGGAAGGGGAAAGAAGCGGAATGTCGCTTCCGAATGGCAAAGAAAGGGTTTCAAATATTACTTGGTCAAGCCAATAAGTAATGTGATAATCATTAACGGTGAAGAGGGCATAAAGGGTTATTGAAGACATCACCGGAAAACTTTGGTAAGCAACCGTGCAATTACTATCTTTGTACCAGCCTTGAAAAGTGTGTCCCGCCAAGGAAGAGGAAGGAAGATTGAAACTGTCGCCTTCTTTTACTTTGAGGGGTTCGATCGCCGAACCCGGGGTCACAAAGAAGACATTATAATAGATTTCGAGTTTTTCGAATTTCGCGTAAAGAGTTAAATTGTCGGTTACGGCAGATACAATATAAGGTTCTAAAAATTGACTGTCTTTGTACCAACCAACAAACTGATATTGATCAAGCGAAGTTGAAGGCAAAGCGAAAGTGCCATTTGCAGCCACAATTAAATCCGCAACCGGCGTTCCCGCGGTAACAAAAGTCACAAGATAGGAACTTTGGGTGTATTTCGCATATAAAGTCATGTTGGCATTGGCAACGCTTGTTCCTTCAACCCAAGGAACGGTCAACAGGCTGTCTTGGTACCATCCTGAAAAGACGGACAGATCCTTTTCCGGGATCTGGGAGCAAACAAAAGGACGAGCGGCGGCCACTTTTATTGGCTGCAAAACCGTCCCCCCAAAAGTTTCAAAAGAAACCGTCACCAATGGGTGGATTAAAGAATCATAACTATTTACCAAACCATATCCGAAATAATCATCTCTTCCTAACGAACCAAGGTCTGAAGAAGTAAGCAAAAGCCTTTCGATTGTTTCTTCATCGGTAACATTTAAGTAAGCAGCCATGAGGGCCAATACTCCGGTTACTTGAGGGGAAGCCAAAGAAGTACCCGAACCAAAGCCATAGGCGTTTCCCTTAAAAGTCGTATAAATATTCGTTCCGGGAGCACTTATGCTGATGGATGAACCATAATTGGAATAAGTGGCCAATGCCTTGGTTTGATCAACTGCCGAGACCGAAATAACGGTACTGAAACTAGCTGGATAATAAGGGGTGCTGACGCTGTCATTTCCTGAGGCGGCCACCACGATAACGCCTTGGTTTCTGGCATACTCCAAAGCCGTTTTCGTCAATGGATTGGCATAAGGTCCCCCTAAACTCATGTTGATAATGTCAGCGCCGTGATCAACCGCATAATAAATGCCTTCGATCAGCGAACTGTCAAGGAATGTTCCTTCATTGGGCTCATTGGCCTTGATTACCAATAATGATGAAGACGGAGCTATTCCGGAAATCCCGACGTAATTTCCTTTTGCAGCGGCGATTACGCCCGCAACCATCGTGCCATGTCCCTGATCATCGATGACTTGGGTTAGTCCCACGGTTTTTGTTTGGGAATTATAGGATAATGAGGATACTTTTCCTATAAATTCACTATGATAAATGTCAATTCCGGTATCAATGATGGCAACCAATACGCTGCTGTTTCCGGTGGTAAGTTGCCAGGCACTATAGGTTTCCATTAAGGTCAAAGCATATAAATTGGTTAAATCTTCTTTGTTCTTTATTGGAGGAGCATCGGTCGTTGCCAAGGAGTTGGGAAGGAAGGCTAAATTCTCGTTTTCAAGCAAAGCCAGGTACTTCTCTTCGCTTCGGGCCCGAAAAGTTGCAAAACCATATTGCGAATAATCGATCAATTCAATATTTTCCATCTGGGAAATTTGGGAAGCTTGAAATTCGTTGGTTTCTAATAAAAGGTCAAAATTGTATGAGGAAAGGAAGGAGCCATTTCCCGAATTGGGGTTCGGAGAAAAACCTGCCCAAACCAAGAAAAAGAATAAAGTTGTAAAAGCCATGATGTAACGAAATAACTTCATACTCTCCTCCTTTACGCATTAATAAAACAAAATCATTACCATTTTTGCCAGTATTATTTATTTTACTATAAGCAAACGAAATTTCAAGAAAAACGCAAGTGGTAAAGTTTTTTTCAAAACCTTTCCAATTTAGGTGTGCACATTTTCTTGACTTGGAGGGAAAAAAGAGTATAATATATTAAGTGAGTGAAACACTCATCCTTGCTTTCCGGAGAGCGGAAAGCCATATGACCAAAAGGAGGTGCCAATATGCAACAATACAAAGGTATGTTCATCATTGTCCCAACATTAGCCGAAGAAGGATTCAAAGCCGTGATCGCCGACATTGCGAAATTATTCGCCGATAACGGAAGCCGGATTCTTGAAGTTAATGAATGGGGAATGAAAGACCTGGCTTATGAAATCGAGGATTTCAAAAAAGGCTATTACGTAGTGTTTGTTGCGGAAGCTACCGCTACTGCCGTATCGGAATACGACCGTATCTGCAACAACCGTGAGGACATTATTCGCCATATTTTAGTTAGGGAAGACTAGGTAAGCAAAATGAACAAAGTCGTACTCGTTGGTCGTCTGACCAAAGACCCCGAATTAAAAAGAACCAGCAATGACATTGCGGTGGTTCAATTCACCATCGCGGTCAGCCGCGCCTTTTCGAACCGCAACGGGGAGAAACAGACCGATTTCATCAACTGCGTGGTTTGGCGCCAACAAGCCGAAAACCTCGCAAAATACATGCGCAAAGGCAGTCTGATCGGTGTGGACGGTCAAATCCAAGTCCGCAACTATGAAGACGCCGGGGGCGTAAAGCGATATGTGACCGAAGTCATTTGCGACGGGGTCCATTTCCTGGAATCCAAATCTGCCCGCGATGGCGGCAGCGGATTCGCGGATGTCAACCAATATGACATTCCGACCGGAGCCAACAAAACTTCGGAACAAGCGCAAGCATCAAAAGATCCGTTCGAAGACTTAAAAAGCAGTTTCGATGTCTCGAATGACGATCTCCCATTTTAACACAGGAGGTTTAAAAAAATGGCAAATTTTCGTATGAAACGTAAAAAAACCTGCTACTTTACCGATAACAAAGTTGTAAAAATTGATTGGACAGATTATGAATTGCTGAGACGGTTTATTTCTGACCGCGGGAAGATTCTTCCTCGCCGTGTCACCGGAACCAAAGCAATTTACCAAAGAGAATTGGCAATCGCGATCAAACGTGCTCGGCACATGGCTTTGCTACCATTTGTAAGAGAGTAATTTTTGAAGGTCCTGTAACTTAGTTGGTGGTA
>DDXT01000059.1 GCA_002347755.1 Caryophanales bacterium UBA2253 | reverse complement strand
TATTTTATTATAACATCCGGAAAGTCCGGATGAAATAACCAGTAAGGAACAGAAAGGAGTATTAATAATTATAGGTTTAAACAATCTATATTTATTATACATGATAAGATGAAAGCTATTTATACAGATTTACATATACACACATCAAATGATTCCAATAAACTAAATGACCAATATGATACTGACAAACTAATCACCAAAATAAAAGAATATGCAAAGAGTAAAGATATATTAATTTCACTAACCGATCATAATAGAATTAATAAAGAAGCATATCTGAAGTTGTATGGCAAAACTGTTTTTCTAGTTGGAGTTGAATTACACATTAGAAATATTGATGATTGCGATCCATATCATTGTCATTTTTATTTCGATTTAACTGATAAAGATTTGTCAAATGAAATTGATAAATTAAATAAAATATTGGTTGAATTATATCCTAATCCGATGCCATCGAACAAGGACAAAATTCCTAAAATTTTTGATGTCGTTAATAAATTTAATGATTATGACTTTTTAGTATTACCCCATGGTGGTCAATCACATTCGACATTTGATGTGTCAATTCCAAAGGATATGATTTTTGATACAACAATGGAAAAGACAATTTATTATAATTTATTTGATGGTTTTACTTCTAGAGGCAATACCGGCTTAGAGAAAACACTTATATATTTTGAAAGATTAGGAATTTCTGAATTTATTAATTTAATTACTTGTACTGATAATTATAATCCTGATACGTATCCATTAGATAAAAATTCAAATGAAAACTTTGTTCCTACTTGGATATATGCCAATCCAACGTTTGATGGGCTCAGAATTGCTCTGTCTGAAAAAACAAGACTTTATTACGGAGAGACTCCTCCTCAAAATTTTCAGGAGTTTATTTCTGCTTGTGAACTTCATAATGATAAAATAGACATTTCTGTAGAATTTAGTGATGGATTAAATGTTGTAATTGGAAATTCTTCGTGCGGGAAAACACTACTTGTCGATTCAGTCTATAATAAAATTAATAAAGATGATTTCACAAATTCTGTCTATAATGAGGTTTACAATGTTTCTGATATAGATGTAACAAACCATTCCAATATAACACCTCATTACTTTAACCAAAATTATATATTAGATATGACAAAACAAAAGTCTTCTGGTCTTGAGAACATAGAAATATTGATGAAAGTGTTTCCTCAAGATGAAGAAGTAACAAGGACATCAGATGACAGTTTAACTTCTTTGAAGAAAGATATAGATACACTAATTAACTCAGTTGAACAAATTGAAAAACTACAAAGTAGCATTAGGGGAATACCTTCTTTTGTACGTTTGATAACATTTGGTGATAGTAAATTGAATATTCTAAATGTATTCAAGATAGATCAAAATCAAAAAAATAGACTCACTTATACACAAAAGGACTATGATGAGGATCTTACAAGATTAAATACTTTAATAGAAAGGCAACAATCATTAGAATTTTTTGATGACATATCTAAAGAAGTAGGATTGATATTGTCTAAGATTAATACTGCTCGTAAGATGATTCAATTTGAAAATACTATCAGGGTAATAATAGAGGAGCACATCAAGGCTATAGACATTGATATATTTAAGGAAAATCAAGAAAAAGCATCAAAAGAAACGAACCGAGCTAATTTGATTACACATATTTCAAATTATAAAAAGCAATTAGACATTTTTTATTCCATTCTAGAAAAAATTTCAACTATATATGATTACAAAATAAAGACCAAAGAAATTAGTTCATCTGGACACACTTTATACATTGAGAATAATTTTAAACTTACTAAAGAAGTAGTATTAGAATCGATTAATGACATAAGAAACGTTTCAAATAAAATTAACACATTTGAAACTCTTTCACCTACGAGATTATTTAAAGGTGAGTTTAGTCAAAAATCGCCAAAAATTGATTCATACGACACTTTAAAAAAGAAAATCGTTGATTACATAGGTAAAAGTAATAAAGTAATTTATAAAATAAAATACAAAGGTGTAAAAGACTTTGATGACCTTAGTCCAGGTTTAAAAACATCCGTAATATTAGACTTAATTTTGGGTTATGATGATGATTCTGCACCATTAATCATTGATCAACCTGAAGACAATCTTGCAACAAATTATTTGAACCATGGGTTGATTGATGGATTGAAACGTTCAAAAAGCAAAAGGCAATTAATTGTTGTCACGCATAACGCCACTATACCTATGTTAGCCGATGCAAACAAAATAATTGTTTGTAGTAATAAAGAAAATAAAATCACCATATCATCTCATTTTCTTGAGGATTCAATGAATGGTGTGAAAATTACTGATAAAATTGCCGATTTAACAGATGGTGGGAAAGCAAGTATTAAGAAAAGATTTAAAAAGTATAATCTCAAAAATTATAAAGGGGATGAAAACAATGAAATTAATGATAAGTAAAATCGAAGAATCTGGGAAAATGCAGCTAAACGTTAAATTTCTTACTGTCAAGGGAGAAGAAGCCTTTGATTACATTATGTTAATTGAGCATCTTTATCTTAGACCTCTTGAACAAATTGAGTTTTCGTTTTCTAAGAATGTAACTGATGAAGAAAAAGATAAAATTCAAGAAATGTTTGATGAAATCAAAAAAGAAGCAGAAAAGAATAAAATTGAAGTTGAAGACAATTAGCATTAATCAATTACTTGTCTTTACTACCTATATTTTTTAAATAATCAGTTTAACTCGTTACACGAAGGTATCATAATGAAAAGTAGAATGGTTATAATGGTAGGTATGTTATAAATCTAAATGCAACACCAAAAAAAGTCGTTTGATTTTTTTGTTGATGAATTATCATAACAAATTGTCTGGATAAATCAAGTGTTGCTAATGTAAGCCCTATACAAGCAACAACTTCTTTCACAATTGGGATAGAGATCCAGAAACTTGAAACAGTAATGACTGAGCCAACAAAACCCGCTCCATTAGCAAATTCCTCAATTTCCTCTTTTTCAGCGTAAAATTTAGAATAAAGCGTTGGTGAAAAGTCTGGAATATAAACTCCCTCTTTTTCCGGTTCTTTCTTTCCAAGGATGAACTCCTCAACATACCTATACCCACTCGGATCCGCGTTCATGATCGCATTGTTTGCACAGTATTTGAAGATGTTTGTTTCCCCGCCCAACAGAAGCGACGCATCATCAGCACTGATGAACCTTCCCGTGAACGGATCATAATACCGCGAGTTCAGATAATAGAACTGCGTTTCCTCGTCATAATAGTAACTCTTGAACCGGAAGGGGTTCTTTGTCCCCAGACTGATCCCGCTGGTGTCATTCACCAATAGGATGTTGCCAAAGGCATCATAGTAATACTTGACAACAATGTTCCCGTTGACATCCGCGATCGCGATGATGTCGTTCTGAAGGTTTTTCAGATAAACGTAAGTTACCCCGTTGTACGTGAACCCAACGATTTCATCGCTGGAATCGTAATAGTATTGAAGCACCGATCCGGTTTTGGTTTCCTTTATGACCTTACTTCCTTCCAAAACGTAATTCGTAACTGCCCCGTTGATGTTTTTGGAAGTACGGATCCCGGAAGCGTTGTATGAATAAAGGATTCGTCCCAAGGGCTGTAAAGCGATGTCAGGTTCCGATTTTCAAAAATGACCCCATCAATGTATCCCCGATAGTATCCGGGGTTCCCCACGCTGTCATAACCGGAGATGTATTCGGTAACGCCATCAACGGTAACTGTAGTAAGAATGTCTTTCCATCCGGTCGTTTGATAAGTATAAGTTAAAAGCGAATCCGAATAAACCCCGTCCTCTTGTTCTTTGTACACGGAAATGATGTTTCCGCGGCCGTCATATTCATAGGTCGTCCAATAATAAGTGTTATTAAGATATTGGTAATGATGGGTCAGCTGATTGAAAACATCATATTGGAAAGTCTCCGTGCCGGAAAAGACCGAATTGTCATAGCGGTTGATGGTCGCGATGTTTCCGTAAACGTCATAAGTGTAATACAGATCGATCAGGGCCGTCGAAATCCCGCTGACCACTTTGTCCATATGGAGTTCTTTGATCCGAAGCGTTTCAAAGGAACGGTTGTTTCCGTCAACGAAAGTGTCGTAAACATAACTTGAAACGACCGATGCCGCGCTGGTGGTAATGGCAATGGCCTCAAGCTTTTGCATCCCGGTTGATTTGTAATCATAATTTTTGGAAAAGACCCCAAAGGCTTCTTCGGATATTACTTGGTTGCTGTTCTTCCCTTCCGGATCGGTGCCGTCAATGGATTCATAATCATAGACGATCTCGCCGCTGCCGTTGGTTTTGCTTCCGAGAAAACCGTCTTCGTTGTATTCGTAAGTTACGTCGTTCCCATCGGAAGAGAGAATCGTTACCAATCGGTTTTGGTAATCATAGTTATTTAGAAACGAAAAAAAGCCCTTAACGTGGGCTTTTTCAAAATTCAAGCGGTTTGTTTTTCTTCATCCCCAACGTCAAGCTTTTTTTCTGATTCCATTTTATAATAAATTTTCAGGAAGTCAAGAAAAAAGTTTGGGCTGCGGAACATTTAACCTTTTTGGCTGGTTCGATTCTATTGATCCCGACTTGGTCAGCATCCGCTCCGGCTAAAAAAGGCATATTATTTCGAAAATAAATTTAACCTTATCTATTTTTGAACTAACATCATTCAAGCGACGGTTTTTTATTATGAATAACAAGTCCCCAGCTGAGCATTCAGTTCTTGGAGGATCGCTTCCGAGCCCTGAGCAACATATTTAGCGGTTTTCACGCCGGTCACGGAATTGGTGGAGATCGAGATCAGCGACGCGGTGGTCCCGATGTACAGATCATCCCATTCGGTTACGCCATCCACGAAGTATTTCCCATCGGTTCCCTGGCCGTCCGATCCTTCGTATTCCCGGTAGATGTAGGTATCTTCGCCGGGTTTTTCCGAAGCCGTGTAAAGCAAGACCGCATATATCTTTCTTTTGGTTGCGCAGTCTTCAACATTTTCAATGATGCTTGAATAACTGATGACATTCGGATCGGCCTCTTCGCAGTCCGCGCAATCGATCCGATGAAAGTAGACATAGTATTTCGATTCTTCCTGAGCGAAGATATCTTCCTTTTTGATGTCATCGACGCCGTCAAGTTCGCCTTCGGTTCCGCACCCGGCCAAGCCGAGGACCGCGAGAATCAAAAGCATTGCCATTATTTTTTTCATTTCATTCTCCTTTGTTTCTGAGGGAATACCCGATCAGCTGCCGGTTGATCCCTTTGATCATCATCATCCTGTCGTAATTCGGATCGCGAAGGAATCCGGCTTTGAGCATGACTTTTCCGGAATTGACGTTTTCCGCCACATGGGTTGCAATGATGATTTCTTTTTTCTGAACTTCAAGCAAATAGTCCGCGAACAGCCTCAAAGCTTTGGTCATCAGTCCCTGGTGCCAATACTGTTCGGAAAGTGCATAAACGACCTGGGCGGTTGTGGGAGTCAGATCATATTTGGAAAGGCCGATGAAACCGATGATTTTCCGGTTCTCGCAAAATTCGATCCCCAGCTGAAAGATCAGACCGTCCGCGTAATCGCCTTGCAATTTCAAAAGCAGTTTTTTCACCGCTTCCGGGTCTGAGTATTCATCAAATCCCATGAAGTGGCACACATTTTTGTTGGAAAGAAGTTCGTAGTAATCATCGAGATCTTTCAGGTCCAGTTCCCGGATGCTGACGGTACCGTCGGTTATTTTATGAAAAAATTCCGTTTTCATCTTAATTCTTTCCGCCTTTATCCATCAAGGCTTCGGTCATTTCCTGATATGCTTTGGCGCTGAGCCGGCGATACCTTCTTTTCCCGCGGTAAGAAGACACATATACTTTCATTTTCAAAAGGATCATGGTCAAAAAACCTAAGGAAAACAGAAAGGTCAGCCCAGAAGCGAAAAACGAAAAAATCACCACGTTTTCGGAACTCCCTACCGAAATCAAATTCGGCTGGTTTCGCACCAATAACGCACCCAAACAAAATACCGCAGAAACCCCGAAAAAGCAGACAGCCGGCAATATCAGCCTCAAAATCGTCTGTTTCCGGATGTTTTTCAAAAGCATCCCTTGAAGATACAAAAGATTGATCGGTTTGGTCTCGCCTTTGAGAATTGGGCCCGGCTTACGGATATCGCGATAAGCGCACATCTTTTCCGTCCATTGGCTCTTTGGGATCTTTCGGCCTCCGCGCATGATGAAATTTTTGGTTTCCTCAATCAGAAAGTCCGATCCGCAGACCGCGCAGGTTTTCGCCAGGCTATCATTTTCATGCAGACAAGTCAAACAAATCATGCGGGCCTCCTATCGATTGCTTCTTGAATTCGTATATAATCTAGTCATGA
>DDXT01000046.1 GCA_002347755.1 Caryophanales bacterium UBA2253 | reverse complement strand
CAAGCATGGGAAATCCTCCTGTGTGTGTGGCGTGTTCAAACTCTATTATACACAAAGGATTTCTCTTTTTATTCCCCTTACTGAATTTTTTTCATTTTTGAAAGTCCACAAGATATTATATACTCTCAGATTTTATGTTAATAAAAGAAGTTGTTGCTTATTTGGACAAAAAGTATCCCCAGGAAAATGCGATCGACAATGATCGGGGAAGGATCGGACTGATCATCGGTGATGAGAACCTAAACTTGAATAAACTGCTTTTGAGTTTGGATCTCACCCTCAACGTGGCGAAAGAAGCGGCGACTCTGGGAGCCAATTTGATCATCACTCATCATCCTTTCTTCCTTAGCCCTTTGACTACGCTGTCTTTTAAATCTGAAAAAAGTTTGATTTTGGAACTGATGTTGCGACACAAGATTTCTCTCTTTTCCATGCATACCAATCTGGATGTTGGGGAGGATGGCGTAAATGACACCCTAGCGGACTTGATTGGCATCGAAAAACCTTTCAAGATTAGCGATGGTCCGGCCAAAGGCAATTTCTTAAGGTACGGAAACATTCCGGAAATTTCTTTGGGGACTTTGGCCCAAAAGATCAAAGTTGCTCTGCACATTTCCGGCCTCCGGCTTATCGGGAATCCCGAAAGGCTCATCCGATCCATCGGCGTGGTTGGAGGAAGCGGTGCCCACGATGAAGACATCGAAGCGGCTCTGAACGCCGGGATCGATTGCTATGTTACCGGCGAAGTGAAACTGCCAGCCGCACAAATGGCGGCCTTTCACAATCTGGCGATCATCTAAGTCAATCACGGAGTCGAGAAATTGGTCTTTTACCCGCTTCGGGGAACCATTGTTAGAGATTTGAAATTGGACGGTCTGGTTTTCGTTTCCAGCGTCAATACCGATCCCTTGGTGAGTATTCAATGACCCATTAAAAGGCAAAAAACTTGGTTTATTCTTTATTATGGGGAAAAAACCCGCTTGGCTGAATGCAGTTTGAAAATGCATTGTCGGGCGGGCTTTCATTTAAAAACGATTAAAATGAAAAAACAGGCTAATTCTCATTAGCCTGTGATCACTATAACATTATTTTTCAATAATGGCGTCTACCGGACAAACTTCTTGACAAGCTCCGCAATCGATGCAAGCATCTGGATCAATGACGTAAATGTCGCCCTCCTTGATGCACTCGACTGGGCATTCGGCTTGGCATGACCCGCATGCTATGCACGAATCAGTAATTAATCTTGGCATTTTTCATTCCTCCCATATTTGACGAACTTATTTTATCATATTTGCTCGGAAAAATAAAGATTTATTTTAAGAAATAAAACTTTTCTTGTAATTTTAATTGGTTTATGGTAAAATATACACATATTTAAAAAGGAGTGAGTCAAATGGTAAATCTCGCATGGTGGGCTTTTTCGCTAATCCTTCTCGGAGTATTGATCGTTGGAGCGGTGGCTGGCTTTTTTATCTCCCGAAAGGTTTTCACAAAGTATTTGGAGAAAAATCCGCCGGTCAATGAAAAGATGATTCGGGCCATGATGCAACAAATGGGAAGAACCCCATCGGAAAAGCAAGTAAGGCAAGTAATGTCGTCAATGAATCAAGCCAAGACAACTAAATAAAAAGCAAATAGCGCCAACCGAATCGGGTTAACAAACCCATCGGAATGGCGCTTTTTTATTTTTTGAAAGAAAATTTTGATTCCGTTCCCTTTAGCAGCCTTTTAATGTTTTCGCGGTGGCGAAAGACGATGATTGCATAGATGGCCAAATGAAAAAGCGGGAAATACCAATCATATGGAAGACCGGAAAAGGGACCCGTTTTCAGCAGGCAAAGAACCAAAGACATGATTAGCGTGAAACCCGTGGCCAAAAGCGAACTTAAGGAAACCAGCCTGGTTGAAAGGGCCAAAACGAAGAAGAGGGTGGTTCCAAGGACAAAGAGCCAGGGAGTAAAACCCAGGATCACTCCGGCGGTTGTGGCCACCGCTTTTCCACCTCGGAACTTTAGAAATATCGAAAAGCTATGACCGAGGATGGAGGCCAAACCGTAAACCATTGGGGAAAGAAAACAATATTCCGGGGGAATGATTTGAAATCGGAAAAGAAAAACTAGCAAGAACCCCTTTAGGGTGTCCAAGAAGAAGGCCAGGAAAGCATATTTGAAACCAAGGACTCGACCGACGTTGGTAGCACCGATGTTTTTGCTTCCGTGATCCCGAATATCGATTCCACGCATTTTTCCGATCAAATACCCCCAGGGGATCGATCCCAAAACATAGGCAACGATGATCAGTCCGAATTTAATTAAGTTAGTCATATGGATACTCCTGTATTCAAATGCAAAAAGCATCATTTACTTAAAGCATTATACACCCAAAACAATCAGAAATCAAAAGAAATCTTTGGGGAAATTTCTTAGAAAACTTCTAATTTAACATACTCATATTTTTTCAAATTTGCTCTTTTTATTCAATTTAAATAGTATCAAAAACGAAAAATGAATATAAATAAATTCTAATAATAAACATTTACTTTTGACTAAATATGTGCTATAATAAATCATGTAACATTGAGAGGGTTAAGAAAATGACAAAAGTTAATGCAAATGTTTATGATGAATCAAAAATCCAGGTCATGCAAGGACTCGAAGCGGTTCGGAAGCGCCCCGGGATGTACATTGGGAGTACAGACACCACCGGACTGCATCATTTGGTTTGGGAAATCGTCGATAATTCCATCGATGAAGTCTTGTCCGAATGCGCGGATCACATCAAAGTAATCATTCACAAGGGCAATTCGGTGGAGGTCATAGACAACGGCCGGGGCATTCCGATCGGAATGCATAAGACTGGAATTCCAACCCCTCAAGTTGTTTTCGGCACTCTGCACTCCGGAGGAAAATTCGACTCGACCGGAGCTTACAAAGTATCCGGAGGACTGCACGGAGTCGGATCAAGTGTTGTCAACGCTTTAAGCGAATGGGTCGAATTGACGATCTCTCGCGACGGGAAAGTCTATTATCAAAAATTTGAAAACGGCGGAACCATAATTCGTAAGCCGAAAATCATCAGCGAATCCAAAAAAACCGGAACCACCGTTCATTTCAAACCGGATCCGGCCATTTTCTCAACGACCATCATTGACTATAAACAAGTAGCCCAAAGGCTTAAAGAATCCGCTTATCTGATTAAAGGGTTGAAAATCGAGTTATACGATGAACGGACGGAGACTTCCGATACTTTTTTGTTCCGGGAAGGAATATCTGCGTTTGTCCAAAATCTTAACGCTGGAAAAGAAGTTCTAAATGAGCCGATTTACTTGGAAGGTACTTCCCTAAACATTCAAGTAGAATGCGCCATGCAATATTCCGGAAAAAGTTATTCCGAGAATATCTATTCTTATGTTAATAATATCCGAACCCATGACGGGGGAACTCATGAAACCGGTTTCCGAGCCGCTTTAACCAAAGCTTTCAATGAATACGCTCGGATGAAGGGCTTGTTGAAAGACAAGGAACCCAATCTGGACGGCGCCGATATCCGCGAAGGTCTGACCGCTGTTTTGTCAATTCGAATCAATGAAGACATTTTACAGTTTGAAGGACAAACCAAGAACAAATTGGGAACCGCCGATGCCAAAACCGCGGTCGAAAACATCATTTCCGAACAGCTGAAATTTTATCTCAATGAAAAAGGCGAAATCGCCAATATGCTGGTTGACAATTTCCTTCGCGCTTTTAGGGCGCGCGAAGCCGCCCGAAAAGCCCGCGATGAAGTTCGAATGATCAAACAAAAGGTCACGAAGACCACCAACCTCGCCGGGAAATTGGCACCAGTCCAAGATCGAAATCCCCAAACCAACGAATTATTTCTGGTGGAGGGCGATTCCGCGGGCGGAAGCGCCAAGCAAGGGCGTGACCGCCGCTTTCAGGCCATTCTGCCGTTACGAGGAAAGGTCATCAACTCGGAAAAGACCCGGACCGACGAGCTCCTTAAAAACGAAGAAATAATGTCCATTATCTATTCCGTCGGAGCGGGATTCGGGGATGATTTCAATGCGAGCAAATCCAACTATAACAAGATCATCATCATGACCGATGCGGACACCGACGGAGCCCATATTCAGATCCTTTTGCTGACCTTCTTTTTCCGGTATATGAAAGATCTGATTACTCGCGGGTCGGTTTACATCGCTCTGCCGCCGCTTTATAAAATCAACGGGAAGAGTTCTTCCGATTATGCTTGGACCGATGAAGAACTGAAGACCAAAGCCGCCAATCTAAAGAACATCACCATTCAGCGTTTCAAAGGTTTGGGTGAAATGAATGCCACTCAGCTTTGGGAGACGACCATGAATCCGGAAACCCGAACGCTCATCAAAGTCAACATTGAAGATTTCGTTGACGCGGACAAACGGATCGCCATTCTGATGGGTGATGACGTCGAACCCCGCCGCGAATGGATCGAGAATAATGTATCCTTCGATTATGAAGATAATTTCACGCTAGAAGAGGTGGAATCTGATGAATAATAAAGTTTCCAAGAAGAAAAAGCTGAGCGCTCTCATCGATAAATTCGCCACGGAGAAAATCCTTGAGGAAAATCTCGAAGATTTAGTTGGGGAGCGGTTTGCCCGTTACTCAAAATACATCATTCAAGACCGAGCTTTGCCGGATGTTCGTGACGGTTTGAAACCGGTTCAACGGCGAATTCTGTTTGCCATGTTCAAACTGGGAATGTTTTCCAACCGTCCGTACAAAAAATCCGCCCGGATCGTGGGCGAAGTCATCGGAAAATACCATCCGCACGGTGACACCTCGGTTTATGACGCCATGGTCAGATTGTCTCAGGATTTCAAAATGCGGCTTCCCCTCATTGACATGCACGGAAACAATGGCAGTATGGATGGCGATCCGGCGGCAGCCATGCGATATACCGAAGCCAGACTTTCGAAATACGCCGAGTTTTTGCTCCAAGATATCAACAAAAAGACGGTCGGTTTCGTTCCGAACTTTGATGACGAAGAATATGAGCCGACTGTTTTGCCTTCGAAATTTCCGAACCTTTTGGTTAACGGAACTTCCGGGATTTCCGCCGGTTATGCGACCGAAATTCCTCCTCACAACCTTGACGAAATCGTCAAGGCCACCATTTATCGGCTTGAACATCTGAATTGTTCGCTTGAAGAGCTGATGAAAATCGTTAAGGGGCCCGATTTCCCGACCGGAGGAATTGTCCAGGGATTGGATGGAATCCAAAAAGCTTACGAAACTGGCCGCGGAAAAATCAGTTTGAATTCCAAGACGGAAATCGTCATTGGCGAAACCATCAACCAAATCGTCATAAGCGAGATCCCATATGAAGTCAACAAAGCGGTGCTCGTCAAAAAAATGAGCGAGATCTATATTCAAAAGAATGTTGACGGAATTCTGGATATCCGCGATGAATCGGACCGGCAAGGTTTGCGAATGGTCATTGATCTGAAAAAGGACGCCAACCCAGAATTCATCCGTAGTTTTTTTCTCAAATCCACTGATTTGTCCATTTCTTACAATTTCAACATGACCGTCATCGCAGACAAACGTCCGGTTTGCATGGGCCTCGCGGATCTGCTGGACGCTTACATCGAGCATCAGAAAGAAGTCATTACCAATCGCAGCAACTTCGAGTTGGCAACTGCCCGAAAACGACTGCACATTGTTGAAGGCTTGATTTCCATGACTTCGATTCTGGATTCCGTTATCTCCACGATCCGGAACTCCGCGAACAAGAAAGATGCCAAGGAAAACCTCGTCAGCAATTATAATTTTAGCGAAGAACAAGCGGAAGCCATCGTCATGCTGCAACTTTACCGCTTGACCAATACGGACATTGTTTTGCTTCAGGAGGAACAAGATAATTTGATGGCCTTAGTCGAACGGCTTAATGAGATCTTGTCAAACGAAAGAGTCCTGTGTGAGACCATCAAAGGGGAACTTGAAAATGTTTTGGCGACCCTTTCCACTCCGAGAAAATCCGCCATTGAACACGAAATTGAAGAATTGAAAGTCGAAGTCAAAGAATTGATTGCCAAAGAAGACGTCGTCTTGATCATCACCCATGACGGATATATCAAACGAATGACTTCCAAGGCCTACGCCACCAATGAAGAAACCAAACTGAAAGAGGAAGACGTCATCATTGCCACCTATGAAGTCACCACTTTGGATACTTTGCTTTTATTTACCAATCTCGGGAACTATGTTTTTCTACCGGTTCCGAAAATTCCGGAAGTAAGAAATAAAGACCTGGGATACCATGTCAGCACCTTAGTGTCCATTGAGGCCAACGAAAAGGTCATATTTACGGTTCCGATCGAAGATTTTTCCAAAGAACGGTATCTTTTGTTCACAACCAAAAATGGTTTGATAAAACGGACTTTAGTCAGCGAATTGTATGCCAACCGTTTCTCGCGGGCCCTCAAAGCCACCAAGATTCGCGAGGAAGATGAATTGGTCAGCGTGGATATTTCCAGTTCTGACAGCCAAGAAGTTCTTGTGGTCACCAAAGAAGGATTCATTAACCGTTATGACGCGGAGGAAATCAGCGTCATGGCACCGCCTTCATACGGCGTTAAGGCCATCGAGCTGAAGAACCGACCTTATGATCAAGTCGTCGGCGGGCACTTTGTTTCAAGCAAAGACTTACTGGTGATTTTGACCTTGAAGGGAACCATAAAACGACTGCGCCCGGATGAGATTTTCAAAGGCCGCAAAAATAATGTTGGCAAGCCTTATTTACAGATTACCAGAACTTCCCCGAACTATGCGATTACTTCGGAGATCATCCATCGCAAGAATGCCAACCTAAATCTTGATTGCTATCTGTTCGGAGTCAAAGGACATGTTGCCATTGACTTCGCGGCCGTCAAAAATGCGACCGCGCAAACCGGAAAGAAGATCACCAACGAAGACATCGGAAAGCCGGAAAAACTCGTAATTGTCCGAAATAACAACGATTTTGAGTGAAAAAAGCACCTAAAGAACCATTTTTGAGGCGATTATCTTTTTTTTGACGGATAATTTCCCATCGCGATTTTTCAGAAAGGTCCAAAAATAAAGAGTAGAGGTAAACCTATGAGCTGCATCTTAAACATAAACCGATTCATCATTCCCAATGATGTAATTGTCATTTTAACCAAATTATACAAGCTGGTTGGTAAAAACGAAAACCTTACCGATATCGTAAAAAGCGACGTCGATCGGATCGTCGAACAAACCGTTGAACGTGACAGTTATTTTTTGTCCCGGATTTTAAACTTGGAGATCAGTGATGCCCGGACACGGCTCATCATTACCAAAAACTCAAGTCCCCGGACAAAGGAAGAAACAACCCTTTTCAATATCAAAGAAATGCTCATGCTCTTGCAACAAAAATATTCGACCATAGCTTACCAGAGCAATGACACCTTGAACATGATCAATTCGATCTATTCGCATTACCATGACATCAAGTTTGATTATGCTCCGGCGGACAAGAAGAATCTTCTCCAAAGTCAAGCCATGAAAAACAAACGGCTTTTATTGGATGAAATAATTGGCCAAATGGACAGTTTGATTGAAAAGGAATCCTTTGAGAAGATCACTCTGTTTCTCCATTATTTCGTCGATTTTCACAACATTTCTCCATTCGTCTCCCAAAATGAAACGGCGGAATTGATGCTTTTATATCTTTTGATTTTAAAGGCTGACATCCATTGCTTCCGGTACATCAGTTTCTTTGAGTTGCTTTACGAAAATTATTCAGAATTCAAAACCGAACTGAACGCGGCCAGTTTCAACTGGAAAGAAGGGTTTGCTCAAACCTTGGGTTTCATCCGGTTTATGGACAACCTGTTTTTGAAGGGCTATAAGAAGACTTTTTCCATCATCAAGGAATATAAATTTGATGCCAATCTCAATAAAACCAACAACGTTGAGAATACGATCAGCAAACTTCCAGACATTTTCACGAAAGACGACATTCGTTTGGCTCACCCTTATGTCAGCGAATCCACCATCAATCGGGCTTTAATCAAAATTCGAGACGAAGGCCTGATAAAACCGTTGGGCAAAGGCCGATCGGCCAAATGGATTCGCATTTACAAGGGGTTTAATCGTGAATAAAGTCAATTATCATAACCATACTTATCTTTGTAAACACGCCGAAGGCATGCCCATCGATTATGTGAAAAGAGCCGTGGAACTAAAGTATTCGGAAATTGGAATAAGCGACCACGGCCCGCTTCCGGCCGCCTGGGCCCATCTGCGAATGAATCGCGATGAGTTTGAAAACATTTATCTTCCCGGGATTGAATCGGCTCGAGTAAAATTCGAAAACAAAATCAAAATCTTCAGCGGTCTGGAAATTGAATATCATGAAGATTTTGATTACTATTATCCCAAACTATTAAAAGAAGTGGATTACTTGATCCTTGGCCAACATATTTCCATGCTTGGGAATGAAGTGCACGACCTTTACCACTTCATGAACGATGAAACGGTGACCAATTATAAAAAATTGGTTGTGACCGGATTAAAAACGAATTGTTTTCGGATCCTTGCTCATCCGGATGTATTTATGTATCGTTATACCGCTTGGAACGATCTAGCCGCCCAAGTTTCCCGAGAAATCATTGAAACCGCCACTGAAAATGGCGTCATTTTGGAAATTAACTGCAATGGTATCCGCCGGGGTCCAATATTTAACCAGGATGGCGAACTGACTTACATCTATCCACGAATCGAATTCTGGCGGTTGGTCAGCGAATACCCGAATGCCAAGGTGATAATTGGCGAGGATAATCATTCCCCAAGACTAACCGGCGATGAGTCGGTTGGGTTAGCCGCGGATTTCGCTAAATCCTTGGGGATTAAATTAACGGATCGGTTGTTTGGTGAGAAAAGATGAGCAAATTTCGCTTTTTTTACACCATTTTTGGCTCTCTGGTATGTTTGGCTTGCATTCCGCTGATATTAATCGATTCGGTTAATTCCACAATATACCTCTTTATTGGGGGCGTATCCGCAGCTTTGATGTTTTATTTTTGGGCCATTGAAAAGCGGAAGATGAACCAAGTGGTAATGATCTATGTCAACGATTGCGATCCCCTTCGGTATTTAGAAGAATATGAGAATCTGATCAGAACTTATGTGTCAACGGCTTCATCACGGCTAATAAACCAGATCGGGAAAGCCTTACTGTTGATGGAAGCTGGAGATCTTGAGGGGGCAAAATCAATCCTTGATGTCATGGTCGATGAAGAACCCGATTTCAACAACCCCATCAAATTCCTATACTATAAAGCTTGGATATTTTACTTTGATGAAACGAACAATCTTGAAAAGATGGAAGTGCTGTACAATCAAGCCCAAAAATTGCTTTCTTCAATTCCTCCGAAATTAAAACCAATCATTGAATCCAATTTTAAATATATTCAAGCTCGCTATTTCGTAAAAGCCGGAATTTATCTTGATAGCGCCGAATCGATTTATGGAGAAGCCTTTAGAGGAAGATATCCTTATCTGACGGTTTTGAATTCGATTTATTATTTGGGAGTGATTGCAGTCAAGCAAGGAAAAAAAGAAATTGCTTTAGAAAGATTTAATGCCATCATAAAATCCGGAAAATCAAAATTGGCCATTTTTAACAAATCCCAGGAAATGATAAAGAAGATCGGAGACGAACAAACGCCCGACTAAATAACGAAAACAAAAGGCCCCGAAAAGGGCCTTTTAAAATTGAGGTAAGTCAAAGATTTTGTTGAAAAAGGGACCTGTCAAGAATTCTGTTGATAATCAACAGAATTCTTGACAGCCTTTTTTTGTTTGCAGAAAAAATGTCCTTTGCTATAATAGAATCGCCAGATTAAACTAAGAAAGGACGGATATATTGTATCATATTTTGTAATTATTTTAAAGACGTTAACTTCGATTTCGATCGTTTCCGTTTTCATACGAGTAAAGGAACCATTTATGTCGATGCTTTTTATCTTCCTAAAGATGAATTTTGCCCTTCCTGTGGTTCTGGCAATCTCTATAAGAATGGAACTACTACTAAAACAATTAAGCATTGTACTTATTCCACCATGTTGTTTTTAGTTAAGTGCCATATCCAAAGATATCAATGTAAGGAGTGCCATACTGCCTTTTATGAAAAAGATTCATTTTCTAATCCCAAAGAAACCATTTCTAAAGAGTCTATTTTAATCATTCTAGAAAAATTAAAACTAGCTAATATAACCTTTGAAAGCGTTGCTCGTGATCTT
>DDXT01000065.1 GCA_002347755.1 Caryophanales bacterium UBA2253 | reverse complement strand
CTGTCTTTAGTATATCTTTAACACGTTTTAGAATCTACTAACGCTTGGTTGTCATAAAATAAGCTTCTAGAGTACTTTGAGATGTCTGGATGCATTCGGTGTTGATATTCAAGTCGTTCAAACCTTTGTATAAATTTTTCTGTTGGAAACCCCGAATTCAACACATTATCATAAATATCTCGTTGCTCTTTTCCAATGCCTTTTTGCAGTATTTCTAGAATTGAAGGCAATGCTATTCTATACATTGTTTTATAAAAACTTAAAATTGTCTCTTTGTTTTTCTCTGGCAATAAATAATGAATATCATCCTTATATTTATTATCTTTTGAAGCATACCTTGATTCAAAATTTCGAGTCATTCGCCAAACTATTTCTCTGCCCCAAGTACTTTCTAGAAATTCTTCATTAGCCTTATTATTTGCTTCATGTTCTTCCTTATTGTAAAAGTGATTGGTTTTAAATAAATTGTATTTTAAATCAAACCCTTTAATATTTGTGTATATGAATAGATGAGAGGGTATAAACTCTTTAACTTGCTCATATTGGCTACTTCTAACAAATAATATGTCTATTCCTAATAAATAAAAAGAGTTCCTTTTCATGCCAATGCAATCATCAATAGATAAACAATAGAATTCATTATTTGATTGGTTTTTTTCAAGGAAAATAAAAGTGTTTTTAAAATCACATTTTTCTTTATTATTTACTCTTAAATTTACTTCTTCTTTCAGGCTTTCATAATCTGCATCAGTTAGAACTAGACAGCATTTTTTTTGGTCCCTGTAGGATGGTTTTAAATACTGATTAATGATTAAATTAGCATTACCGTTATTTAAGCCAATTTTCATATTGAAATTATCAATTAGGTTTTTTTGATCAGTGTAAGGGGACAGTTGTTTTATATCTCCAACGAGAATCCATTTCTTTGCTCTCAAAGCTGGAACGAGGAATTCCTGAAAAGTTGTTTTGCTCGATTCATCAATTATTAAATAATCAAAATCCGCATCAATTGGGGCATTATCATTTTGCCTATTTCTTTTAAAATGTGGATGTTGTAGTATTCCAATAGTGGTTCCACATACTAGATTTGCGGAGCTAAGAATAATATCTTCAAATTCTGAGTTTTTGGGGATTTGATTAGATATAACGTATTTTTTTAATTCTTCTTTATAGACATTATCCTCATCACCTATGCGTATCGGAAAAACATTTACACCATAATCAGTTTCAAATAGTTTTTCTAATACATTATCTATCGCAACATGAGTTGATGCTGATAGTAGAATCCTTTTTTGGTTTTTTAATAATTGCAAGATCAGTTCTAAAATAGCTGTCGTTTTTCCGGAACCTGGTGGGCCTTCTAAAAAAGCAAAATCAGGTGTCGAGATGGCTTTTTCAACAAAATTTCTCTGATTGATTGTTCCCTCTGTGTTCGTTGTCAACACGTACCAATCATTTATTGGTTGGGGAGTAAAATTTTTCCATTCATATTTATCGGCTTTTTCAGTTAAAGAAATTAAATTTTTGTGCTCGTATAAAGGCTTGGTTAATAAATTTGTAATGGCTTCTAATTGCTTTTTTAGCTGATATATTTCAATTGGCAAATATAATTTATTAGGAAGATCCTCATAGGAGATTCTCTTTCTATACTCATTACTTCTTAATAATAATTTCAAACCCTCTTTATCTCGTTTTACAATTTGAAATGATTTTTTATAGTCATTGCCATCTTCAACTCTGTCTACTCCATCTTCGAAAAAGAAGTCAAGTTTAGAGGTGTTTTGCAACTCATCATCATCGTTCTCATCATCAATTAGTTTTACCCAAATTGAATCCTTTTCTTTGATATAAAGGGGTTTCAGCACATAAGACAAACCATTTTCATCATAAACGATGTCTTCTTTACTGATTTCAATTCCATTTATAGAAAAATAGTCATTTTCTATTGATACAGTAAATTTATTGGATCCAATATAAAGTTCACTCGGTATGCTATTTAAATCAATTTTGAAATTTGTTTCCTCGTTATTAATGAATAAATTGGAATTTTTTTTTACGACACAAGATAAAAAGTATAAGTTGTTTTCCACTTTTAGTATGTCAACTTTTTTCCCATCGACAATTATGTTATTTATTTGTTCACTTTCAAACTCGCAAATATCTATTGGAATATGGTCGTTAACAATTATTTTATTACTTTTTTCGATGATAGCCCCATCATATTCAATATTAAAAAAACCATTATCAAGATGAGAAACATAAAGGATGTGAATAAATGTATTGTTTTGAGAAATGTTTAAAACTTGATTAATGCTTTTTAGATTTATTCTTTTTATCCCACAATTTAATTCGTCATTATAGTTAGGAGCCTTATCCAGTTGAACAATAAAGCTTGATTCTAATTCGATCTTTTTAAGTATCGTATAAGTTACGGCTGAGGAAGAGAAAATTGGAAAATTCAAATTAATATCAGGATCATCAATTAAGTACCAATTGTGTAAGCGAATTTTTATACTGCTTTTTGTCTGAAAAAAAACTTTGGTATACCTTGGGGTAATAGTATAATAATACGAATTGGCCTTTTCCCATTTTGCATATACTCTTCGTTTTTTTTGTTCTTCTATAGCTATATTTAAATAGTCTTTGAAAGGCGAAAGAACATTTTTCGCTGAGAATTGAATTGCTTGTGCTATTTTTTTATAAAATATTGATTGATAGTATAATTTTGACAAACCAGTAATTCTCCTTTTAGATTATGAATGGATTTTTTGCTTCTTGCTTTAATTTTGGCGTATCATCTTTGACTATTACAACGGGCTCGTTATCTTGTATACTAGCCATTCTCGCTCTAACTTTAGCCCATTTTCTTAAGTTTTGAATATTTTCAGACATCGTTTTAGAAAGTGGGCACGTATCTTTTATACATGTTTCCATATCATGTAATTCTAAATCGCGGTTTTCATTAAAGGCAATGAATAAAGCATCATTAATTATTTGTTCAATTTCTGCACCAGTGAAGCCTTGTGAAATATCAGCTAGGTACTCGATGTCGAAATTATCAGGATCTCGATCTTTTTTTTGCAAGTGAATCTTAAAGATATTTTGTCTTTCATGCTTTGAAGGTAAATCAACAAAGAAAATTTCATCAAATCTTCCTTTTCTAAGTAATTCTGGTGGGAGTAAACTAATGTCATTAGCGGTAGCTACAACAAAAACTGGCTCTTCTTTTTCTTGCATCCAAGTTAAAAAAGTACCAAAAACTCTTGATGTCGTTCCTCCATCGGTTGCACCTGAACTTTGAACTCCAGATAGTCCCTTTTCAATTTCATCTATCCATAAGACGCATGGCGAAAGAGCCCTCGCGACTTCTAAAGCTTCTCTAATATTCCTTTCCGATTCGCCAACAATTCCACCAAATACTTTTCCTAAATCAAATCTTAACAAAGGAAAATTCCATGTTTTGGCAATAACCTTTGCTGTTAAACTTTTTCCGCAACCAGGAATACCCAAAAGAAGAACCCCTTTAGGTGTACTTAATCCAAAATCTCTTGCAGATTTATCAAAAGCTCTTCCACGTGTCTCAACCCATGATTTCAGGTTTTCGAGTCCACCTATAGAGTTTAATGAATCTTTGGGGTGATAATACTCGAGCAATCCACTTTTTTTAATTACACTTTCCTTTTCTTCAATGATAAGTGGAATTTCATTATCAGTTAAACGATTATTCTTATTTATTGCTTTCCTAAATGCCAAATTCGCTTCCATTACAGTTAAGCCCAGTGCTGATGATAACAATTTATCTGTAATATCAAATTTTATATTAGGATAATCATCATTTAAAATGTTTTCGACTATAACGGAAAGTGTTTCTTTTGTTGGAAGCCCCACTTCAATCAAAGACAACTCTTTTGAAAGATCTTCTGGTATTCTTTTTACGGGTTGTGATAATATTATTGCTTTATTTAAAGTTGTTCTAGAAATGTTTCTCAAATATCTAATAATCTCAAAGTTATTTTCTTTCAAATATGGATGAAAATCCTCTAAAATTAACAATATAGGATCATTTCGTTCATCAAAAAAACGTAAAACGTTTATGGGATCAGTCATTTCTGAATCTTCAACAACTAAAGATGAAGTATTCTTATCCCATCTACTCAACCCTTTGATTCTACACCAAGAATACCAATTCATGTTTAAGGCTTTTGAAACATGATTAACATATCCTTGAACTCGTTGCCATTCATATGAAACGATTTGAATTATCTTGCTGTCGGATTTAATTAATAATTCTAACTTTTCCTCAACATTTGACATAAAGAACCCTCCTGATTCTCCATTATAACATTTAATTAAAATATTTGGGATAGAATTTAAACATAAAAGTGGAAAAAATTGAAATTTGGTCAATTAATTAAATAATCGGTTCCTATCTTGACTAATAAAAAAGTTTTAATTATCATAATCACCAGTAGAATTTGTGGTTTGCACTGAGCCTACAAAGCTCTCATACACACTACTCTTCACCAAGTTCGAATATTTAACGCCTGTTTTACTTTTCGGCGCGTTATACCCCAAATGGGGATTTTTTTCTGTCTTTAATCTGTTCACTAGTGAACAGATTAACAGTCCTTTCATCGACAATCGCTCGTTCTGTTTGTCCTCAATCATTTGGCTTTGATACTTGGGAGAAAAAAGTTTTGAACATGTGTAAATGATATGAGGTTTACCGCTCCATTTCGTGTGTTCAAAACTTTTATTGCAATTCATTAACGATGCCTCCTATATATTGTTTGACGTCGAACACAAAAAATTGCATCATGGAGGTTATTTTGTTTCAACTCACCGCTAAAGTTCTTTAGTACCCTCAGTCGAACCGGGGGGTTCTTATACAACAAAAAAGGCTTGATAACATCACACTGGTAAAAAAAGTAGACAGTATTAATAGATTGACACAGTCTACTTTCTTTGTTATTTTTCTCTTAGGAGAACTGTATAGAAAACCAAAAAACAAATTATTTAATTCTCTAAAATAAATAATGCTTTTTTATATTTTTCTAATCTTGTTAGGTCCTCACCACTTATTTCATTAAGTCTTGTTAAATCCGAATTATGTTTTAAATCTTCAATCTTCACTTTTGTTGCAATAGCATTGTTTTTCACTTTATTTATATAATCAAAATATGGCATATCCTTAGAATGAGTAAGTACCCTTATTGCTTCTATTACTTGAGTAGGAAAGCCTAATTCTATTAAGTCTTGTATTGTATATTTGCTATCTTCAGCAACATCATGTAATAGAGCCACACATGTTGTAAATTCATCACGCATTTGTTCCGCCAAGTGAAGAGGATGAAATATGTATGGTAATCCTGATTTATCCAATTGATCCTTGTGTGCTTTAAATGCTAGGTTTAAGGCTTTTTTAGTTAATGTTGTATAGATCATATTTTATTTTATCTCCTTAATTTTTCCCAAAGAAAGCTTATTTATGTTAATTATATCATTGAAATCCAATTAAATAATAAAAATATTAAAAAAGCCACTATTTATTCAATAGCAGCATTTTAATATTTTAATATGGCGTCCTGAATAGGATTCGAACCTACGACCGACGGCTTAGAAGGCCGTTGCTCTATCCAGCTGAGCTACCAGGACATATTCCATAGCATAGGTTATTATACCTTAAACCCCTTTATTTGTAAAGAAAAAATATGCCTTAACAGCACATTATTTCCTTTGGAATTCATAGATGGTTATTTCGCTGATGGCATAGGTATAGTTCTTGATGATTCGCAATCCCTCATATTCTTTGGGAACATAAGAGTTTTTTTGGTACTGACAAATGATGTTTCCCCCATCCGCGATCATGCTTTCTTTCAGAAGAAAAGTAATGATCTGATCCATTATCGCCATCTGATAAGGCGGATCCAAAAAAATGATGTCGAAAACAAGTTTATGGCTTTTGAACTGAGCCAAAGCCCGTTCATAATCCATCAGATGGATCAAGACTTTGTCCTCTTCATGCAGATTCTTGACATTTTCGCGGATGATGTCGACCGCCGCTTTCGAAGCATCGACGATATGCGAAGACTTTGCCCCCCGGCTGATGGCCTCCAGGCTTAAAGCCCCGCTTCCTCCAAACAGATCCAGCACTTCCTGGCCTTCGAAAAAAGGCCCGATGATGTTGAAGACCGATTCTTTCATCCGGTCCATCATCGGTCTGGTGTTGAGCCCGGCCAGCGTCGCCAAGGTCCTTCCTTTATGTTTTCCCGCGATGATTCGCATAGTTCCTCCCTGTTTTCAAAAAAAGAGTTTTTAAAACTCTTTTTTAAATGAAAAGCTCGTCGTCATCGTCATCTTCGGAAATGACTTTCTCAATGTAATAGAAATCGCCTTTTTCGTCGTGATGGATGAGGTATTGCTGATTGTCGATGGAGAATTCCGGATAAGCTGACCCGCGTTCTTCCGCAGTGCGGTGATGCATGATGATGACATTGCCGCTATTGTTGGTCCCGCCTTGATCCAGCGGCCGCAGGTAAGTAATCACCCAGCCGACTTGATTCTTCTCCAGATAGTCGTTTTGTTTGATTTTCTTGCCGGCGAAATCATAGGAATATTCTTTATCGCCGATCTCACTCAGCCAAATTTTTAGAGCTTCGTTTTTTTCGATCATATCGCTATAGCAAACCCCACCGGGTTTGCTTTTTCTCCTTTGCTTGAGTGCTCTTATTTTACCACTTTCATCGTCTGATAACAACACCTTATTGGAAGTTTCGGGACTTTGTCTGCTTGTTGCGTTTCTTCGGGATGTAGATTTCCAGATAATCATGATAATTTTCGATGGTCACCGATCCGGTCGGCCCGGCTTCCCCGTCGATGCACCAAATCGGCTCCCCTTCGGTTTCAATGGTGAACTTCGAAGCTTTGAAATGATAAGTCACATGACTTCGCTTCAACCCGAGCAGTCCGAGGATGAACATTTTCGCGATGTTCAGAATGCCTTTGTATGCACCTTTTTTTACCACAAGAATGTCGAACCTGCCGTCGTTGAGATGCCCGTTTTTATTGAAGGGGAGACCGCCGACGGAAATGGAATTGAGAACCAGGACCAGCGGCGTATCGATTGTTTGATCAGCGGTTTCGGTTTTTAAGCGAATTTGCGCCAAAACCGGGTTTTGGATCTCTTTCAGACCGTCAAAAGCATAGGCCAAACGCCCCAAGATCTTCTTGGCGTCGTGAGTGGTCCGGTAACTGACGCCGGTAAAAGTCCCCAAGGCCACTACATACATGAAAAAGCGATCATTTATCTTCCCAACATCGTGGAAAACCGTCTCTCCTTCCAAAATGGTCTTGAGCGCGCCGTGGAGATTTCTCGGAATTTTAAGATTTCGCGCAATGTCGTTGGTCGTTCCGGAAGGAATGTACCCCAAAACCGGGCGAACCGGCTGAGCAGCCACTCCGCAAGCCACATCATTGAAAGTCCCGTCGCCTCCGGAGAAGATGATGGCGTCAAATTCGTAACAGCTTTGCTTGGCGCGTTCGATCGTATCTTCGGCGCTTTTCGTGGAATAGATCACGACTTCATCGAATTTCTTTTCCAGTTCGCTCTTGATGAAATCAAGCTTATTGATGAGGGCTTCTTTGCCGCTCATCGGATTATATAAAAAAATACAGCGCATGCTAATCAGCTCCCTTTCTCTATTATAAAGTAACCGGCTTTTATTTTCAAGGTTTCTTTTCGCCTTTTTTCATGACAACGCTTTTAAGGCTTGCAATACGGGGTTATTTTGACCCATGATTCGTTTTGGCCCCAATGGCGGGATTTAATACCCCCGGTGTGAGGCTGTCAGCCCAAATGCAATAAAGGGGTCGGATATCTGGGAAAAAGCCAATTTTAGTTCCCAAGGTCCGTTTAGCCGCCATCTTCAACTTTACAAGCAAAAAGCCCCCGAGAAGGGAGCTATTCTGCGTCTTTCGACTTCTCGATCGCTTCATTGATGAATTGATTCTTGTAGAGGTTAAAGTACTCGCCGCGCTGGTTCAAAAGCTCGCGATGAGTCCCCTTTTCGAGGATCTTGCCGTCTTTGATGACCAAAATGAGATTGGCATTGATGACGGTGGACAAACGATGGGCCACGATGAAACTGGTTCGTCCCTTCAGGATCTTTTCGATGACGGTTTGAATGATTTCTTCGGTTTTGGTATCGATTGAGGAGGTTGCTTCATCCAAAATCAGGATCCGCGGGTCCGCCAGAAGGGCTCTCGCAAAGGAAACGAGCTGACGCTGTCCGACCGAGATCTTCGAGCCGCTTTCCCCAACCACGGTAAGATATCCCTCCGGGAAATCTTTGGTAAATTCGTCCACGCCGATGGCTTTGGCGGCCGCAATGACTTCTTCATCGGACGCGGAAAGCCTTCCATAGCGGATGTTTTCCATGATCGTGCCGTTGAAAAGATGCGGAGTCTGGAGCACATAACCCAAATTGGAGTGCAGCCAGCCGATGGAACGGTCTTTGTAATTGTGACCATCGATGTCAATGGTGCCTTCGTTCGGTTCGTAGAAACGGCAGATCAGATTGACGATCGTGCTCTTTCCGGATCCGGTTTCCCCGACCAAAGCCACGGAAGTCCCTTGCGGCACTTTCAGATTGAAGTCTTCCAAAACCGCTTCTTCTTCTTTGTAACGGAAGAAAACGTGTTTGAATTCGACTTCGCCTTCAAGCTTTTCCCAATTTTCTTTCTTCGGGTTTTCCATGGTCCCGTATTTTTCAATTACTTCTTGGGTGTCATAGATGTCCGGAACGGTTTCAATCAGCGAGAGGATCCGTTCAGCCGAAGCCTGAGCTTGTTGCAATTCGGCTAGGACTCGGGCAATCTGCATGACCGGGTCAAAGAATTGTTGCGTAAAACTGATGAACAGGTATAGAGTGGCGATCGTGAACGGAATGGCCGGGTCGAGGATCATTCCGCCGCCGATCCGCAGGATCAAAGCGATGGCCACATAGCTTAAGACGAGGACGATCGGGAAAAAGATGGAAGAATTGATGATGGCTTTGATGGACTGATTGCGCATGTTGACGCAAAGGTCATCGAATTCATGCAGTTTGGTTTCTTCCAAAACCAGCGTTTTGGTGGTTTTGTTTCCCATGATGCTTTCGTTGTACGAAGCGGTAATTTTGGAGTTGGTTTTCCGAACATCCCGGTAAGCCACCAGGATCTTCTTCCGGAAGTACATGCTGACGACCATGAGGACGGGCAATAACCCGACGATGATCAGGGCCAGTTTCCAGTTGATGATGAGCAAAACGACGAGGATCCCGAACATCGAGAACCCGCCCCAGATCATGTCGACCATTCCCCAGGACAGGATGGTGGCCAAACGCCGGGAGTCCGACGTCATCCGGGCCATGATCCAGCCAGACGGAGTTTTATCAAAATACGAGAACGGAAGCTGTTGCAGTTTTTTGAAAGCCTCATCGCGCAGTTCGTAGCCGACTTCGACTTCAACATCCCCGGCGGTCCTAAGGAACCCGTAAACGGTGATCCCGTAACCAATGGCGATGAGCACATAAGCGGCGAAGAACCAGTATTTCGTCGAGAAATCCGGAACTTCGCTAAAATAATTTTCGATGGCATAGGCATTGAGCAGCGGATTCATGGTATCCAAAAAAGCCAAACCCAAGACGGAAAGGATCATCATGACGACGCCTCGCTTCCGTTTCAGAACGATTTTCAGGATCTTCTTCCAAATCTTAAAACTTAGTTTCTGATCGCTGAAATCTTTTTCTTCAAATTTATTCATGGGATCCGCCTCCTTCCACGACTTTCACAAATTCGCTTTCCAAAGCTCCCTGGATGGCCCACAGTTTTTGATAAAGGCCTTCCTTGGCCGCCAATTCTTGATGATTTCCGACCGCGGTCACCTTGCCGTTTTCCAGCACGATGATTTTGTCCGCTTCTTTGGCGGTGGTTATTCGGTGTGTGATGATGATGGAAGTAAGCTTGCTGTTCTTGGCTTTCAAAGCGTTTCGGATCATTAAATCGGTGGTTGTATCAACCGCGGACAGCGAATCGTCGAAGATCATGACCGGTTTATCCAAAATGAGCATCCGGGCGATGGCAATCCGTTGTTTCTGACCGCCGGAGAGGGTAACGCCTTTTTCGCCGACTAAGGTGTTGTAACCTTCATCGAAAGCGGTAATGTCCTTATGGATGGCCGCCGTCTTGGCGGCGTTGTAGACTTTCTCGGAGTCAATGTCTTTCAAACCGATCTTGATGTTTTCAAAAACGGTGGTGGCATAAAGGAATGGGTCTTGCAAAATGATCCCGATGTTTTCGCGGATCCAGTGTTTTTTGATGTTTTTCAGTTCGACGCCGTCAATGCGGACGCTGCCTTTGGTATAATCAAGCATCCGGACCAACAGGTTGGCGATCGTCGATTTCCCGCTGCCGGTTTTTCCAACGATGGCCACGGTTTCGCCGGATTTAATGACGAAGCTGACGCCGTCGAGCAAATGTTTGTCCGTATCCGGAAATTTAAAGGACACATCGTCGAAGACGATATCGCCGGTAACGACCGGCGTTTCGGTCCCGTCTTGTTCATATTCGCTGGGGATCGCCAAGATCTCCTCGATCCGGTTGGCGGCCACGGTCGCTTTTCCAAAATCGCCGATGATCCTTCCGAGTCCGCGGATCGGCCAGACGAGCATGCCGATGTACATGAGACAGGCAATAATGTCGCCGGAGGAAATGAGGTTTTTTTGAGCCAGAATGACGGCGACGCCGACGGTGACCGCGTATTGCATGGTGGTCATGAAGTCGCTGGCTCCCCAATACCAGGCGATGGCTATATTCAGCTTTTGGCTTTCTTTGCTATAATCCCGGTTTTGACGCCGGAATTTGTCTATTTCGAAGTTCTCGTTGGCGAAGGCTTTGACGACCCGCACGCCGTTCACGTTTTCCTGAAGGGCGGTCGTCATCTTGGCTTCGACGCCTTCAATCTGTTCGAACTTCCGTTTGACGTAACGGAAATAGATGATTGAAGCGGTGGTGCTGATCGGCACGATCGCCAGCGTCACCAGCATCAGATCCACGTTGATCTGACCCATTTGAATGACGCCGAAAGTAAACGAACCGATGATGTAAAGTATCTGGGGCAACTGCGAACTGAGGAAACTTTTGATGGTCTCGATGTCCGAAGTGCATCTTTGAATCAAGTCGCCGGTGTCGATGTTGCTGTGATAGGAAAAGGGAAGATTCTGTATGTGAGAATACATCCGGTTTCGCATGTCATAAGCAATTCGTTCGGCTAAACGGCCTTTATTGTACCCATCCAAAAACATTATGGATCCCCGAATGACTTGGAACAAGAGCAAACTTATCCCAACCACCAAAACCGCCGTCAATTGATCACTGATGGAATCATAGTACTGAGTCAAAAAAGAAGGAAGCGTGATGCTTCCTTCGGTAATGCTTCCAAAAATGACATCGACAACGTATTTGATGAACTGAGGAACATAGGAATACAACAAAGGATTTATGACCGTGGTGAAGATGATGAAGAACAGCAGCCAGGCATAAGGCTTGGCCCACTTCATCAGGTTCCGGAATCCTTTTTGTTTCATTTTTTTGTATAATATAAAACGTAAAATATTGAATTTGGGTTTTATATTAATTCCCTTTCTTTTTAATATTTTATTCGAACGCTAATTAGTGTTATAATCATTTTTGTGCTGTGGATTAGTACCTGTTTTTGTATAGCTTAGACTATTTTAGGAGACTCTAATCACAGTTTTTATTTAAAAGTGGCAATCAGTTAGATAACATTTAATGTTTCATTTCGCGCAAGACTACACTAAGTA
>DDXT01000047.1 GCA_002347755.1 Caryophanales bacterium UBA2253 | reverse complement strand
AATTTAATATTGACTTTTAACACCGCTTTGCCAATTTTTACTTTAGCTTTATTATTGTTAGGAATTGGGGGATTCAGTTTGGTTTTTTTGGATTTTGCACTATATAATAATTCATCAACATTTTATATATTATTAATTTTTCTTGTAATTTTTCCTTTGGCGTTATTCATATGGAGTTTTATAACAATGTGGCCATGTTTAAGTTTTGATGAGAAAGGTATTACAAAAACATTATTAGGTAAAAAAATAAAATTTATTGAATGGAAAGAAGTAGTGGAAATTAAAAGATTTCGACAAGGATTTGCAATATGGTTATTCATTTCAAAGGTTCCCTTGAACCACTACTCTATTTCTAGATGTCGCTTAAGAAGAGATAATGTATTTATTGTCGAAACAGAAGAAATAATTAATATTATCCAAAAATACAAATAAGATTATGTAAATTTTGATTTATTATTTGGAAAAAAACTTTATTAACTTCGATTAATATTAGATTTTTTTAGATAAAGACTGAATTATGAACTGGAAATTCGAGAAGAAAACTCTAGAAAGACTATTTGTTTGAATGATACTGAAATTGGACTAGGAAAAAGGAATACGTGTATCTATTTGCCAAATTCTCATCTGGCGGTAATATTTGGAGAAATTTCCAAGAAAAAATAATGCCGTTTTAAAAAAGGACTTTCTTGGTGAATTTGGAAACAAGTAAAAAAGATTTTTTTGTTAACGCAAAAAAAACATAAAGGTTCAATGAGGTAATTGAGGTGTGATTCCTTCAGATTTGAATGGAGTCATGCCTTTTTATTTTTTTGGTAGGCCTTAATGGATAGAACCTTTTAAATTTTAGAACACAAGCCATCATGATTTTCGAACTGGTTGATTTGGATTGACTTGGATTTTGATAATTGGATCATTTTTCATAAAAGGTTTTGAAATGAGTGGTTTGTGTTATAATAAATACAGAAATCAATGGTGAAAACATGAAAACAGTCAATGTCATTGGCGCCGGCCTTGCTGGAAGCGAAGCTGCCTATCAATTAATAAAAAGAGGAATTCAGGTCAATCTCATTGAGATGCGACCAAACAAAATGACGGAAGCGCACAAGACCGATAGATTCGGGGAACTCATTTGTTCGAATTCCTTCCGAGCCGCCAACATCGAGAACGCCATCGGCCTTTTGAAAGAAGAGATGCGAAGATTGGATTCCTTGGTCATGAAAGCCGCGGATGCTTCAAAAGTCGAAGCCGGCGGGGCTTTGGCCGTCGACCGTAACCTTTTTTCGGGATACATCACCGATTATCTTAAAAGCCAACCACTTGTCAACTTCATCAATGAGGAAATGACTAAGATACCGAACGGTCCAACCATCATCGCCGCCGGCCCGCTTTGCAGCTCGGCTTTAAGCGAAGCCATCAGAGAGTTCAGCGATTCTGATTATTTGTATTTCTTTGATGCCATTGCGCCGATCGTCTATGAAAATTCCATAGATAAAAGCAAAGTCTATCTTAAATCACGCTATGACAAAGGCGAACCTTCCTATTATAATTGTCCGATGACGAAAGCGGAATTTGACGTTTTTTATGAAGCTTTGACTACTGCGGAGCGAGTGGTTTCCCACGAATTTGAAATGAAAGTCTTTGAAGGCTGCATGGCGGTTGAAGACATGGCGGCTCGAGGCCGGGATACTTTGCTGTTCGGACCGATGAAACCGGTGGGATTAAGAAATCCGCTGACCGGCGAATCCCCGTATGCGGTGGTGCAGCTGCGCCAGGACGACGCCGCCAAAACGATGTATAACTTAGTCGGCTTTCAGACCCATTTAAAATTCGGGGAACAGAAGCGGGTTTTACAACTGATCCCGGGATTGGAAAACTGCGAAATTGCCAGGTATGGAGTCATGCACCGAAACACTTTCCTTAATTCCCCGGCGGTACTAAACCATTTTTATCAAACCAAGCAACGTCCGGATCTGTTCTTCGCGGGGCAGATCACCGGCGTGGAAGGCTATTTGGAAAGCGCTTCTTCGGGATTGGTCGCCGCCATCAATATGGGAAGATTCTTAGACGAAAAACCGCTTTTGGATTTCACCAGAATGACAGGATTGGGAGCTTTGGCCAATTACATAAGCACTCCGAACCGCCAATTTGTGCCGATGAATGTCATTCACGGTTTGTTTGAACCGCTTGACGAACAGAAGCACAAACGCGACCGAAAAACGGCCTATGCCAAACGGAGTCTGGAGTACATCGAAAAACTGCGAGGTGAGATCGATGGATGATGTTCAAATGGTGATTTCCTACACCGAATATTTGCAAAACGAACGTTCTTATTCGGCTTATACCGTTCGCAGTTATCTTTCCGACATTCAGGAATTTCGGGATTTCCTTTCCACGAACGATTTGGGCCCGGTGGCCAAAATCAAACCGAATACGACCCGGTACTTCTTGTCTTCTCTCAATTCCAAAGGGTACCGGCCCAGGAGCGTGGCTCGGAAAATGTCCAGCCTCCGCAATTTTTATAAATTTCTGATGAAGGAAGGAATCGTGGATTCCAATGTCTTCAGCGAAATCTCGGCTCCGAAATTGGACAAGATCCTTCCGAAACAAATATATTATCAGGAACTGGAACAACTGTTCGATTCGATCGATACGAAAACGGCGGTCGGAAAACGCAATTACGCCTTGCTTGAACTGCTTTACGGAACCGGGATCCGGGTCAGCGAATTTTGCAGCCTGAAAGTTTCCGACCTTGATTTTCACAACAGTTCTTTGATCGTCATGGGAAAGGGCTCGAAAGAACGGTATCTTCCGATGCACGACAACGTGAAAAGCACCCTCGTCGATTATCTTCAAAACGGCCGCAACGAATTATTGAAAAGAGCCAAAGACCAGCCGACCGAGATTTTGTTTGTTAATTTCCACGGCGGGCCCCTGACTCCAAGAGGAGTCCGAGTCATTTTGAATGATTTGACTTTGCGCGCGGCGGATAATTTGAAGATTTCGCCGCACATGCTCAGACATTCGTTTGCCACCCATTTGCTTGACAACGGAGCCGACCTAAGGAGCGTCCAGGAATTGCTTGGTCATGTCAACCTTTCAACAACCCAGATCTACACCCACGTTTCCAAAGAAAAATTGCGCGAAGAATATCAGAAATACTTTCCGAGACAGCCCAAAAAGCCCGAAGACAAAGGTTCTTGATTCGTGATTAATTCCTACGTTTTTCCCCGCTTTCGAGGCCGAAAAAACTGCCAAAAACATTTGCATAATAACCTTCCGTATGGTATAATATGAAAAGGCAATAAAAAAATACACACACCAGCCGAGGCGGTCGTCAAGTGCGCGTTTACGCGTGGGCGGGCGGTGAAGACACTGGTGGAGGCCAAACAGAATAAAAAAAAGGAGATTTTAAAACATGTCTGTTATCACAAAGAATCAATTGCTGGAAGCAGGAGTTCACTTCGGTCACAATACTCGCCGTTGGAACCCGAAAATGAAAGAGTATATTTTTGGAGAAAGAAATGGTATTTATATCATTGATTTGGACAAAACCGTCAAATTGGTCGAAGATGCTTACAAAGCCTTGTTCACCATTGCTCAAAACAACGGAACTATTTTGTTCGTTGGAACTCGCAAACAACTTCAGGAAGTAATCAAAACCGAAGCCATCCGTGCCGGTCAATTCTATGTTGACCAACGTTGGTTGGGCGGAACCTTGACCAATTACAAGACCATCCGTAAGAGCGTATCCCGTTTGGTTGACATCGAAAAGATGGAAGCTGACAATGTCTTTGACGTACTCCCGAAGAAAGAAGTCATTTTACTTAAGAAAGAAAAAGAAAAACTCGATAAATTCTTTACCGGAATTCGCGATATGAAAGGTCTTCCTTCAGCGCTGGTCGTTGTCGATCCGAAAACCGAACACAACGCCGTCGCGGAAGCCCGAAAACTTAACATTCCGATTTTCGGAATGGTTGATACCAACTGTGATCCGGATGAAGTCGATTACGTCATTCCAGCCAATGATGATGCCATCCGTTCCGTTAAACTGATCGTTGCCACTTTGGCGAATGCGGTCGTTGAAGCTCAAGGCGGAACTCCGATCGTCATCGAATTCACTGATGAACCGGTATCTGAAGACCGCGGAAATCGTCGTCCCGGCGGACACAAAGAAGGCGATCGCGATCGTCGCGGTGACGGCCGCAATCAATCCCACGGCAGACCCGGGGGAAGATATCAAGGCAATCGCCCGACTCATCCAAGACCAACTTATACACCGCGTCCTGCCGCTCCGGTCACTGCTGCCCCGGTCGCTCCAGTAGCCCCAGCCGCACCGGCTGTTCAAGCCGCTCCGGTTATTGCTCCTGAAAAGAAAAGCGAATAAGGAGAAAGACCCAAAATGATTAATGCATCACAAGTAAAAGAATTAAGAGAAAAAACCGGCGCTGGCATGATGGATTGCAAAAAGGCTTTGGTTGAGACCAAAGGCAACCTTGAAGAAGCCATCACTTGGCTGCGCGAAAAAGGAATCATGAAAGCTGCCAAGAAAGCGGACCGAATCGCCGCTGAAGGAGCTTGCAATTTCGTCATCAAAGGCAATAAAGCCGTTGTTTACGAAGTTAACTGCGAAACCGATTTTGCAGCGAAGAACCAATTGTTCCGCGACTTAGTCGAGAAACTTGGCCAGGCCATCATCAACAGCCAAGCCCATAATACTGAAGAAGCTTTGGCGGCTAAAACCGCTGATGGGACCGTCAATGACACCATCATCAACGCCACCGCTACCATCGGCGAAAAGATCTCTTTGCGCCGCGTTCAGGTTTTAACCAAGACTGCCGATCAAATCTTTGGCGCTTACAGCCACATGAACGGAAAAATCGTCGTTGTTGACACCGTTAACGGAAAAGACGAAGCCGTGGCGAAAGATGTCTGCATGCATGTTGCAGCCATGAACCCAAGGTATTTGAATCGCGATCAAGTCGATCAAGCCGAATTGGCCAAAGAACGCGAAGTTCTGGTTCAAGAAACCATCAATGAAGGCAAACCGGCTCCAATTATCGACCGAATCGTAGCTGGGAAAGTAGACAAATTCCTGAAGAGCATTTGTCTGGTTGACCAAATGTTTGTGAAGAATCCCGAACAAACCGTTGCTGCTTACCTAAAATCCAATCAATGTGAAGTTGTAAAATATGTCCGCCTTGAAGTTGGAGAAGGAATCGAAAAAAAGCAAGATGATTTCGCGGCCGAAGTAATGGCAGCCAACAAATAAAACTTTAAAGGCACTGTTTTAATAGTGCCTTTTTGACCATATGGAGGAGGCTAAATGAGGAAAAGAATCGTGCTGAAATTGAGCGGCGAAGCCCTGGCCGGTGAAAACCGAGCCGGGATCAACCATCAAAAAGTCAATGAAATCGCTTCGGAAATCAAAGCTCTCTATGACTTGGGAAACGTGGAACTGGGAATCGTGGTCGGAGCCGGAAACATCTGGCGCGGACGCGATGCCATCGAATCAGGAATGGATCGTTCCAGCGCCGATTATATGGGAATGTTGGCGACCATTTTGAATGCGTTGGCGCTTCAAAATTCTTTGGAACGCTTGGGTTGCGATACCAGAGCGATGACTTCATTGGAAATCCCCGCAGTAGCGGAACCGTACATCCGCCGGAAGGCCATCTCTCATCTGGAAAAGAATCGCATCGTCATTTTTGGAGGCGGTAACGGAATTCCTTTCTTTACCACCGATACGACGGCAGCTTTAAGAAGCGCCGAATTGGGCGCGCATTTGATCCTCATGGCCAAAAACGGCGTCGACGGTGTTTATGACTGCGATCCGAGAACCAACAAAAACGCGGTAAAGTTTACCAAACTTTCGCATCTGGATGTGTTGGAAAAACATTTGAACGTCATGGACATGACGGCAGCCACGCTATGCAAAGAGAACAACATCGATATAATTGTCTTTGATATGAACGTCAAGGGAAACATAGCCCGTGCGGCTACGGATTTCTCCATTGGAACTTTAATTTCCAATAAAATATGAAAGGAAGGATGATTTATGCCTGAAAGCATCATTAAAGCCGGCGAAGAAAGAATGAACAAAGCCTTGTTGGCTCTGAAAAAAGAACTAAGTTTGGTAAGAACCGGGAGAGCAAATCCCGGGATCTTGAATGGCGTGCAAGTTTTATATTACGGAGTCCCGACTCCGCTGACACAAATTGCATCAATTTCCTCTCCGGAAGCCCAATTGTTGGTGGTAAAACCTTATGACCGCGGGGCTTTGAAAGATGTTGAAAAAGCCATCCAAACCGCCGATCTGAATTTGAATCCTCAAAACGACGGAACCGTCATTCGATTGGTTTTCCCGCCATTGAACGAGCAACGCCGAAAAGAATTGGTTAAAGACATCAAAGCCTTTTCCGAAGGAACCAAGATTGCCATTCGCAACATTCGCCGCGACATGGTGGAACAGATGAAGAAACTGGAGAAAGATGCCGTCATCACCGAAGACGATCTGAAATCCTATTCTGAAGCCATTCAGAAAAAAACGGACAAGTTCATTGAACAATCCGATGCCATTGCCAAAGAAAAAGAAACAATGGTCATGGAGATCTGAAACCGTCCATCAAAGCAGAGCCAAACTCTGCTTTTTTTGATGGAAACTCCAAATCAAAACGATTGCTTTTATTTTTTTAATTGAGTATAATATTACTTGAGGTGGATTTTATGAATCTGTCAGTTCTTTATAACATCAATTACGGAATGTACATTTTGGGGGTTAGTGACAAGGACAAACCCACCGGGTGCGTTGTTAACTCGGTCATTCAGATCACCAGCGAAAACCCCATCATGGCGGTCAGCATCAACAAGAAGAATTACTCGTATGAGGTCCTGAAGCACACATCGAAATTCAGCATCTCGATTCTGTCTGAAGAAACCGATCCGAAGCTGATCTCCCGATTTGGATTCTATTCCGGGCGGGATGTGGAGAAATTCAGCGGGTTTCCTTATGAACTATCCGACGGAGTCCCAATCATCACCGAGAAAAGCTGTGGCAACCTCATCTGTCAGGTCTTGTCCATCGACGAGATGGAAACGCACGCCGTCGTTTATGCGCGCTTGATCGATACCGTGGTCGGGCCGAACAAGAATCCGATGAGTTATTCGTACTATCACAAAGTGCTGAAAGGAACGACATCCAAATATGCCCCGACTTTCCAAGCCTCGGTCCCGGAAGGCCAATATGTTTGTGACATTTGCGGATATGTTTACGAAGGGGACATCAATCAGGAAGACGATTCATACCGATGCCCGGTTTGCGGCGCCACCAAAGACCATTTCATCAAGAAAGTTAATTAGGAGGGAATCATGGAATTAAAAGGATCAAAAACCGAAAAAAATCTAATGACGGCTTTTTCCGGAGAATCACAAGCCCGAAACAAGTACACTTATTTTGCATCGCAGGCCAAAAAAGAAGGATTTGAACAAATCTCGAACATCTTCAATGAAACGGCCAACAATGAAAAAGAACACGCTAAAATTTGGTTTAAGCTTTTGCACGACGGGATCAAACCGACCGCCGAGAATTTAGTTGAAGCTGCGGCCGGCGAACATTACGAATGGACCGAGATGTACGCTGATTTCGCGAAAGTTGCCAAGGAAGAAGGATTCACGAAAATCGCTTATCTGTTTGAAGCGGTTTCGAAAATCGAAAAGACGCACGAAGACCGTTATCTGGCACTGCTCGCCAATGTTCAGAAAGAAAAAGTCTTCGCAAAGGACGAAGCAACCGTTTGGATCTGCTTGAACTGCGGGCATTTGTCAGTTGGCAAGTGCGCTCCGAAAGTTTGCCCGGTCTGCGATCATCCTCAAGCTTATTTCGAGATCGTAAACAAAAATTACTAAAAAAATTTTAAACCAAAAAACGCATGAAAACATGCGTTCAGACTGATGACAAACCCCATTTTCAAAGATGGGGTTTGTTTATTTTCCCACAATTATCTTGAAAAAACCAAAAAAACACGTTTTTAGACCCGAAAAAGATATCTTTTTGGGGCCATTGTCCCATTTTATTACAAGAAAAAATGAGCGTTGACTTTGTCAACGCTCTGAACGCATGAAAGCATGCGTTCAGACTGTTGACAAAGTGCCAA
>DDXT01000010.1 GCA_002347755.1 Caryophanales bacterium UBA2253 | reverse complement strand
AAATGGCGAAAAAAAAGATAGTCTTGTTTATGACGAAGATAAAGATCAAATAAGACAAGATTATCAAAAGATTCAAAAAGCATATGGAGTGGCTTTTGATTACTCGGCATCTAATAGAGAAGTATTTAATGAATATATTAAATCCATTAAATACAAAATAAAGAAAAATAAAAAAAGACCTTAATGGTCTAAAAAATCAAACTTTAGATTAGATTACTTCTTCTTAGCACTACAACTGTAAAACTCAGGACAAGTGTCAAACTCGGGTTTTATTAAAATGGGAACACTTTCCAAAATTGTAGTTAACAAAACAAACGAAAAATGTTATAATATGACAAAGGAGATTTGAAGATATGTTTTTAGCTTTAGACAACAGCGTACTTGCATTAATCATACTGGCGGTCTGCGTACTGCCGATCATCGTTCTGATGATATATGCCATCATTGCGGCCTTGAGGAAACGTTCCAAGCTCTCGAAGACGCAACAGGGAGAAATCCTGGTCAGCTCCGATGACAGCCAAAAACAATTGTTTTTCCGTCTTTACGGAGGGCGGGACAACATTGCATCGGTCAGTCAGGAGATGAGCCGTCTGACCGTCTCGGTGAAAGACTTAACCAAAGTGCTCATTGAAGAACTCAAGGAACAAGATGCCAACGGCATTCTTTTGGCGGGAAACACCGTCAAATGCTCATTTGGCGACCGGGCGCCATATATTTACGAATTGTTGAAGGATTTTGAACAGCATCATGAATAGAGACCGACAAGCGATCGAGACTTTAAGAATTTTGGCCGTGGAGCAAATCGCGAAAGCCAAATCCGGACATCCCGGAATCGCTTTGGGAGCGGCGCCGATCATTCATCTTTTGTATTCCAAGATCATGAACATTTCCCCCAAACATCATCAGTGGATCAACCGCGATCGGTTTGTCATGTCGGCCGGCCACGGATCTGCTTTGCTTTATTCCGTCCTTTATTTGGCCGGTTACGGCTTGGGAATCGACGATCTGAAGGAGTTCCGCCAGTTTGGCAGCAAAACTCCGGGGCACCCGGAAATTCACACGACCCCGGGTGTCGATGCCACCACCGGACCGCTCGGACAAGGCATTGCCATGGCGGTGGGAATGACCATCGCGGAAACTTATTTGGGAGCCAAATTCAACCGAAGCGATTTAAATCTTTTCGACCATCGGACTTATGTGCTGTGCGGCGACGGCGACCTTCAGGAAGGCGTAGCCCAAGAAGCCATGAGTTTGGCCGGCCATTTAGGCTTAAACAAACTCATTGTTCTTTACGATTCCAATGACATTCAATTGGACGGAAAAGTAGCCAACGCCAATTCCGAATCCGTTTCCGAAAAATTGCCAGCCATGGGCTGGAACCATATTTTGGTCGAGGACGGCGAGGATTTGAATGACTTGGAAAAAGCGGTTGGGCAGGCCCAACTCAGCAACAAGCCGACCATCATTGAAGTCAAGACCATCATCGGCCGGGGCTCCAGCGTTGCCAACACCCCGAAAGCTCACGGAAGTCCGCTTCCCGCTGAAGAAGTGGCGAAGATGCGCGCCGAGTTCGGAGGAGAGCCGTTTTCGGTTCCCAACGAAATATTGGATTTTTACCAGGAAAGCATCATTGAGGCCGGAGAAACCAAATATGAAAGCTGGATGAAACTCAAAGAAGTTTATGCGGCGAAATACCATCGGGAAGCTGAACAGCTTGATGGCATGATCAGCAACGATTATCCGGTTGATTTCATGCGTTTGCTTAATTTTGAAGAAAGTTACAGTAAGGCGACCCGGGTTTCCGGGGGGGACATTCTGAATGTTCTTCAAACCGTTCATCCGGGACTGATCGGCGGATCAGCCGACTTGGCCTCATCGACGAAAGTCAAAGGCATCGACGGTGATTTTTCGAAAACCAACCGGACCGGACGGAATTTGAATTTCGGAGTCAGAGAGCATTCCATGGCCGCGATCGCCAATGGCATCGCTTTGCACCAGGGTTTGCGTCCGTTCGTCAGCGGATTCTTTGTATTTTCCGATTATATGAAACCAGCCATTCGTTTGTCTGCTCTGATGGATCTTCCGGTCATATATGTATTCACCCATGATTCCATCGCGGTGGGCGAAGACGGACCGACCCATCAGCCGGTTGAGCAATTGACCATGCTTCGGAGCATTCCGAATATGAACGTCATCCGGCCGGCCGATGCCAACGAGACTTTGACCGCTTGGGAAGTGGCTTTGGAGACCAAGACCAATCCGGTGGCTTTGGTTTTGACGAGACAGGATGTCCCGACCGTCACCAACCGGAAATTGTCCGCGCACCTAAAACAGGGAGCTTATGTCCTTTCTCCGGAGCGGCGGCATTTGGACGGGATCATCATGGCCAGCGGTTCGGAAGTGAAATTGGCTCTGGATGCCCAGAACCGTTTGTTTGAAGATGGGATCGACGTTCGCGTCGTGAGCGTTCCTTCCATGTTTTTGTTTGACCGCCAAAACGAAAAATACCGCGAATCGGTTCTTCCGAAGCAAGTTAAGGCTCGTTTGGCCATTGAAATGAGCGAAGCCAGCCATTATTACAAATATCTCGGAACCGACGGAAGTCTGATGAACATCAAAGGTTTTGGACAAAGTTCTCCAGCCGGGAAATTGATCGAAGCCATGGGATTTTACGTTGAGAACGTTGTTTCCGTCTTCAAGGAAGGCTATAAAAACAGCCAAAAATAAAGAAAAACATTTATTTCAAATGCTCGGCGAGGACTCTTGGCCGAGCATTTTTTCTTTTGGAAAAGTTTTTGATGAAACGATTTTTAAAAGATGATATAATGTACCTAGAATAAAAAAGTTGAGGATGAAGAAAATGGATTTTTTGAAAGAAGCCAAGAAAAACGAACCGAAATTTCTCCGTCATGCCTGCGAGTTGTTGCAAATCGACAGCGTTTTGGTGGAAACCCCGGAATCTTCCGATGCTCCGTTTGGGCCGGGAATCCGCCAAAGCTTGGATTACATTTTGAAGCTGGCCCGGAAATTCGGATTCAAAACTCGGGATATCGGCCATGTGGCCGGAGAGATCGAATACGGCGAAGGCGACGAAATCATCGGCGTGCTTTGTCACGTTGACGTGGTTCCGGCCGCCGGCGAATGGAAGTATCCGCCTTTTGGAGCCACAGTCGAAAATGGACGGATTTACGGACGCGGATCCAGCGATGACAAAGGTCCGGCCATGGCCGCCCTCTATGCTCTCAAGATCCTGAAAGACTTGAATTTTGAACCAAACAAACGAATTCGGCTGATCATCGGAACTGATGAGGAAACGAGTTGGCGCGGGATCAAGAAATATTTTGAAAAATGTGAAATGCCGACGATGGGATTTTCGCCGGATGCTGGTTTTCCGCTGATTTACGGTGAAAAAGGAATCATGTCCATCGATTTGACATCCGACCGGATCAATGATCTTTTCGTCAAGTCGGGAGTCCGATACAACGTCGTCCCCGACTTCGCCGAAGCCAAAATGGAAACGGATGCAAAAGCGGATTTTGCGGCTTTTCTTTCCGAGACCGGACTTAAGGGCGAATACGGAGATCTCATCAAACTGGCAGGGAAAAATGCTCATGCGATGGAACCGGACAACGGCATCAACGCCGCCATCAAACTTTGCATGTTTTTGAGCAGGTACACGAAAAATAATTTGGTTCAATTTGTGGCGCAAAAACTTTCCGATTCGCGATTCCGGGACTTGGGACTGGCGTTTTCGGATCCGGAAATGGGGGATCTGACCGTCAATGTGGCATTCGTGGAAATTCGAAACTTCGAAGGCCGGATCGGACTGAATCTGCGTTATCCGATCAACTGGGACAAAGAAGGATTCTTACGCAAACTCATTCTCAAATCCAAAGAGTTCGGGCTGACCGTCAAAGTCGTTTCCGATCAGGTTCCGCATTATGTTGACAAAAACGATCCGCTGATCAAAACGCTGCACGAAGCGTATGTGAAAGTGACCGGCGATGACAAATCTGAAATCAAAACCATCGGCGGGGGAACTTACGGAAGAGCCCTGAAAAAAGGCGTGGCGTTCGGTCCGCTGTTTCCGGGACGCGAAGAAGTGGCTCATCAGGCCGACGAATACGTCGTCATCGACGATCTGATCGCCGCCATGGCCATTTATGCGACCGCCCTGTATGAATTGAGCAAATAAAAATGCGACTGAGAAAAATAAAAAATGCCAATGAAAAGCTGGAAGAATACGGCAGCATCATGGTCTTTGATCATCTGGAAAGGGCGGGAAAATGGGGGGAAGTTTTTGGAAACGCCAATCCGATCATTTTGGAGATTGGCATGGGGAAAGGCCAGTTCATTTCCGAGAATGCCATCCGTCATCCCGAGAATAATTATCTGGGGTTTGAGATCGCCGAAAGCATTGTTCTGAAAGCTGCCCGAAAATTGGGAAAGTTGCATTTGGGAAATCTTCGGATCATTCACGCCGATGCCCATGACGCGGAACGGATCTTTGCGCCGGGGGAAATTGCGGAGATATTTCTGAATTTCAGCGATCCTTGGCCCAAATCGCGCCATGCCAAACGCCGTTTGACTTTTGACAATTTCCTGGTTGCTTACGAAAACATCCTGAAGCGGCCGGGGATCATCGAACTGAAGACCGACAACCGGCATTTGTTTGAATACAGTCTTTTGCGATTCAATGAAAGAAGATACCGTTTCTTGGATCTGAATTTGAACCTCCACGAGGTTCCCGACGAAAACATCATCACGACCGAATACGAAGACAAATTTGTGGCGGCCGGAAATACGATTTATTATGTGAAGGTGGAAATATGAATGTCAGAAACAGAATGAAAACATTTGAAGATTTGGTTAATTTAAAAGGAATCGCGGGACACGAAAAACCAGTTCGGAAATACATGCGCGAAGAGCTGGCCAAATATAGCGACGAAATCATCCAGGACAAACTGGGAAGCATCTTTGGAATCAAAAAAGGATCGGCGGGGCCGACCATCATGATCGCGGGACACATGGATGAAGTCGGAGCCATGGTTACGGGAATCACCAAACAAGGTTTTTTGAACATCATACCGATCGGAGGAGTCAACCCTGAAGTCATGGTTTCCCAAAACGTTTTGGTTTCCGTCGGCGATGACAAGATCATCCCGGGAGTTGTGGGGGCGATTCCGCCGCACATTACCCAGGGGCAAACGGCAAAACCTCTGTCTTTTGATGACATGCTTTTGGACATCGGGGCGGATTCCAAAGAACATGCCATCGAACTTGGGATCGAGGTTGGCCAAATGGTCACTTTTGCCAACAATTATTATCTGACCGCCGACGGTCGGAAGATTGTTTCCAAGGCTTGGGATGACCGCTTTGGCTGCGGCATGGCCCTCGAGATCATGAAAGAACTCAAAAACATCGAACACCCGAATACAGTGGTAGCCGGCGGAACCGTTCAGGAAGAAGTCGGGTTGCGCGGCGCAACCACCGCCAGCCAAATGATCAAACCGGATTTGTTCATTGCCATTGATGTCTCGCCGGTCGGCGACTTTTTGCCCAGTGACAATCCGCGGGCTTTCGGAAAACTCGGCGAAGGATTCCTGATCCGCTTTTATGATCCGCGCTGCATCATGAATCCGGCCATCAAAGCTTATTTTGAAAAACTGGCTTCCGAAAAGCAGATCAAGTTTCAACAATTCCTGTCTTTGGGAGGAACGGATGCCGCCGCGGCTCAATACGCCGGAGACGGAACGCTTTCCACGACCATCGGGCTGCCGGGAAGATACATCCATTCCACCGCGGCCATGATCCACATTGATGACGTTGAAGCCGTAAAGAACATGGTTATCGCCATCATCAAAGATTTTGACAGCCAGCGTCTGGCGGAGCTGAAGAATGCCTAAATGTTATTTGGGCTCGCAAAACAAGGTAAAACTGGCGGCGGCGATTGAAGTCATGGAAGGATATGAAGTCATCGGTTTGAAAGCCGAAAGCCAAGTGTCCCCCCAACCTCTTTCCGACGAAGAAACCATTGACGGCGCGCTCAACCGGGCTTGGAGTCTTCCTTCCGACGGTCTTCGGATCGGATTGGAAGCCGGTGTTCAGCTTCAGTGGGGGTTGCTGTTCCTAGTCAATTGGGGCGTATTGATCGACGAAAACGAGAAAATCTATTACGCCGGCGGAACCAGAATTCCGCTTCCGGAAGCGCTGAAAGACGAAATTCTCCTTAAAGGCCGGGAGCTGGCCGACGTCATCGACGAGCACACCCATTCCCTGGATGTCCGTTCGCATGAAGGAGCCATCGGCGTTTTCACCAGTTCATTAATCAAACGAAAGGACATCTTTACCCATATCGTGAAATTATTGTACGGACAGTATCTGAGAAAGGAAAAACCATGAAAGGATTGATTGTGCTCGGCAACGGCTTCGAGGACGTTGAGGCCATTTCGGTGATCGATGTTCTCCGCCGCAGCAAATTGGAAATCGACACGGTGACCAACAACAAAACTTTGGAAGTGGAAACCGCATTCGGGATCACTCTTTATGCCCAAAAGTTTTTGAAGGATGTCAATGAAAAAGATTATGATTTTTTGGTCATTCCCGGGGGCCGGGCCGTCCGGACCGTTTGGGGAAATGACCGGGATCTGCCTGAACTGATCACCAAATTCGTTACTGCCAAAAAACTGGTGGCGGCCATCTGCGCCGGGCCTTTATTGGTCGGGAGACTAGGTTATTACAAAGATCTTCCATACACTTGTTTTCCGGGAAGCGAAACCTACATCACCGCCGGGAAATATTCCCCGAAGGAAGGGGTCATCACGGCTGGCAATTTCATTACCGCCAAAGCCATGGGATATGCCATTGACTTTGGATTGGCGATCATCGAGTACCTTCAGGGCCAGCGCCAGCGGGAACAAATATATCAAAGCATCCGCGGCGAACTGTAAGAAAAATCTCTTACAGTTTTTTTTCGGATTTTTCCCAAATCCGAAAATGAAAATCTTTCATTATAAATAAAATATGCTTGTGAAAGAAAGGGGTTTATGATAGAATAAAACTACGATATTTTAGTTTTATGGCCCGGAAGGCGGTGAGATCAATGGATGACAATCAAAACGGCGTCAAAAAAGAAGCGTCCAAAACCCGAAAACCCAAAACAGCGGCGGGTGCCCCAACCAAGACTCCCAAACCCGAAATCGTTGAGACCATCGATGTCGCCAAGCTAAACGAGAGCGCCAAAAATCCCGTTTCTGTCCTTTCGCCAATCGAAACGTTGAAACAGCAGAAGATAGCCAATCTTCCCGAAGAACCAAAACCGGATCCGGATGCGGAGATCTTTGGCGAACCGGAAAAAACCAACAAACGGAAGAAGAAAAAAGAAAAGAAAACCGTTGAAGAAAAACCGATTGAACGCTACCTGAATACTTCGATTCTCGAAGGCTTGACCAATGAGATCGTCGAGAAGCGTAAAGCGGACGGGCTGATCAATGTTGCTAAGAAAACGCAAGGGAAATCGATCCTGGGGATTATTCTCTCCAATATTTTCACCTATTTCAACATTGTTTACCTCATCATCACCATTGTTTTCGCCGTTCTCCAAAGTTGGGACAACATGTGGTTTTTGATGACCATCATTCCGAATCTCATCATCGGGATCGTTCAGGAAATCAAAGCCAAAGTGACCATCGACAAACTCTCGCTGCTATCTGCTCCGACCACCACGGTCATCCGAAACGGCGAGAAACTGGAAATACCGATCTCCGAAGTGGTTCTGGACGACATCATCTTTTATGTTTCCGGAAAACAGATTTGTTCGGACAGCATCGTCGTGGACGGATTCATTGAAGTCAACGAATCGCTGCTGACCGGAGAATCCGAATCGGTGATCAAGAATGTTGGGGCGCCGCTTTTGTCCGGCAGCTTCGTCGTCAGCGGTTATGCGGTCGCTCGCGTTGATAAAGTCGGAAAAGACAATTACATCGAAAAACTGTCTTCCTCCGCGAAGTTATACCAAAAACCCAAATCCGAATTGCTTCGAACCTTGGGATGGATAATCCGGATCATTTCCTTCATCATCCTCCCATTAGCCATCTTAACTTATTTGACTTCGTCAAGCACGACCGTCAAGGACTTTCTGAATCTTCCCAACTGGCTTGAAAGCATCTTTAAGATTGAAGACGGATTTTTGTTGAACAAAGACGGCGTCATCAAAGCCGGAAGTTCCATTCTGGCCATGATCCCGGCAGGCTTGTTTTTGTTGACCAGCATGGCTTTGGCCGTTGGCGTCATCCGCTTGGGGAAGAGCAAAACGCTGGTTCAGGAATTGTACTGCATCGAAATGTTGGCTCGGGTCAACGTTCTTTGTCTGGATAAGACCGGAACGATCACCGACGGAACCATGCGGGTCTGCGATTGCGTTGAAGTCAAGAACTATACCGATTATACCATCCGCGAAATCGTCGGGTCGATGATGAACTCCTTCCAAGAAACCAATCCGACTTCGGAAGCTTTGATTCGTTTCTTCGACAAGAACAAAGTTTTGACGGCCACCGACATCATTCCGTTCTCTTCCAAGAGGAAGTACAGCGCGGTAACGTTCGGGCGGCAGGGAACTTTCCTGCTCGGAGCTCCGGAATTCATCCTGGTTGAAAATTATGACAAAGTCTCGGCCAAAGTCGAGAGATTTGCCACTCAGGGTTGCCGGGTTTTGGTCCTCGGCCACACGACGCTGAAATTCAAGGAAAACGATCTTCCGAAAACCATCAAACCATTGGCGCTGATCGTCATTCAGGATCACATTCGCGATGACGCCGCCGACACCATCGAATACTTCAAACAAAACGGCGTGGATGTGAAAATCCTCTCCGGAGACAACCCGATGACCGTTTCGGAAATAGCTCAAAGAGCGGGTGTGGAAAACGCCGAACGCTTCATCAGTCTGGCCGGTTTGACCGACGATGAGGTCCGCAGCTCGGTTTTTGAATATACCGTTTTCGGCCGGGTCAGTCCGAATCAAAAACGCATCATCGTCCAAACCCTAAAGGAACACAAAAAAGTCGTGGCCATGACCGGAGACGGCGTCAATGACATTCTGGCTTTGAAAGAAGCCGATTGCAGCATCGCCATGGCTTCCGGAAGCGAAGCGACCCGCTACGTTTCCCATTTGGTCCTGATGGATTCCAACTTTGCGTCGATGCCCAAAGTCGTCGACGAAGGCCGTCGGGTCATCAACAACATTCAGAGAACCTCGACCCTGTTTTTGGTCAAGACCATATTTTCGATTTTGTTGGCGATTTTGTATATCATTTTTGCCTTGCAGAAAGGCGAATATCGGATCTCCTATCCTTTCACGGCCAAAAACCTGTATATGATCGAATGGTTTGCGCTTGGCATTCCCGCCATCTATTTGGCTGTTCAGCCCAACCACGAGATCATCAAAGGGAAATTTCTTTCCAACGTCCTGAAATCAACGCTTCCGGGTGCGTTGACCGTCGTCGTTTTCCATTTGATCCTGATCTTTTTGCGAACCCTTCCGGGTTTCGAAAGTTTGCGAGACAACAGCCAGGTTTACACCACCATCGCGACCATCGTCACCACCACCGTGGTAATGATTGTCCTGTTTCAGGCCTTTCATCCTTTCAATTGGTTCAAAAAATGGCTTTATTTTACCATGATCGCTGGCTGCTTCATTGTATCATTTGATCTTATACCGTTCATGAAGTTAGATTTATCTTTCCAAAAAGACGTGAGTGAGTTCGAAGTTGATTTGACCGTCCAGACCGTGAATGAAAACGAAGAATGGTTTTTGGATGGCAAATACACGGGCGTAAAAGCCTATGAGTATCCGGTCAATTCCATTGACGACGTCGATGGCGGCATCACTTATCTTACCCCGGTCATCACTATCAATGAAGACGGAGAATGGATCTTTAACGGAAAAGCGACCAAGGTTAACGCAAAAGACGTTCTGACTTTCGATTTGAGCGTTCGGGACGAATATTGGTACATCAACGAAATCAAGACCATCCCGGCCTTTGAGCGCCCGGAAGTCAATTTGGACGCTCTGAACGGTTTGTACGAAGAACCCACTTTGACCATTGATAAGGGCTATTGGTGTCTGAATGACAAATCCACGGAAATTCAAGCTTCCAATGCGGTTCTCATCACGCTGGGCGTGAATGAAGACGGATTCTTCATTTTCAACGGCAAGATCACCCCAGTCGAAGCGGTCCTAAAAGTCGAGATCATCAACGAGAACGAATATGTCATTCCGACCATATCCATTGTCACCGTTGACGAAACCAGAGTTTTTAAGATCAATTCCGTCACGACCGCCATTCCCGCGAACGATGCTGACACCATTACTTTGGCGGTGGACGGATTGGGATATTGGACCATCAACGGCGCTCCGACTTCCATTCAAGCCGAAAAGATTGGCTCCACCGTCAGCGATGACGCCAACCATGTAAAACCGACCCTAGAGCTGAGCAATACCGGAAAATGGATTCTAAACGGAGTCAACACCGACATTCAAGCGGACGATCCGCTGCTGATCATGGAACTGGTGATCACTTTGCTTCTGGTTTCGTTGGCTTTTTCGATCATGTGGGCGATATCCGCATTCCTTAAAAAGATCCGGGTTGTTCCGGAATAATGAATTGTATTAGGAGAAAGACCTTAGTGCCTTTCTCCTTTTTTTATTGAATTACGGCGAGAAGAAGCGTATAATTACAACCGAAAGCGGAGGTAAGAAAGATGAGGTTTTTGGGAAACATCCTTTGGTTCATTCTGGGAGGGTTCATCATGGCCATCCTTTGCTACCTGGCCGGGGCGATCCTTTGCGTCACCATCATCGGGATCCCGTTTGGACTGCAGCTTTTCAAAGTGGGGAATTTGTGCTTGTGGCCGTTTGGAAACGACATCACCACCAACTTTGATGCTCATCCGATTGCCAATATCTTGTGGCTGATTTTTTGCGGCTGGGAACTTTGCCTAAACTGTCTGGTCGTTGGCGCGGTAATGTGCGTTACCATCGTGGGCATACCGTTCGGAATGCAATGGTTCAAATTAGCCGTTCTGTGCTTGATTCCTTTCGGAGCCGAAATCACAGATGCGAAAAATTGAAAAAACCAACGTCATGAGAATTCTTGACGCGAAGAAAATCGATTATGGGACTTATGCTTATCCGCACGTCGAGGACGAAGCCGTTGACGGTATTTCGGTCGCAGAAATGATCGGAAAAGATCCGGCTTCGGTTTTCAAAACTTTGGTGGCAAAATCCGGAACCGAGCATTTTGTTTTCATGGTTCCGGTCGCGGACACGCTTGATCTTAAAAAAGCCGCCGCATCCGTCTTCAAAAAAAGCGTCGAAATGGTCCGGGTTGACGAGATCAATTCCCTGACCGGTTATGTCCGGGGCGGCTGCAGCCCGATCGGAATGAAAAGCCGGTTTCCGATTGTGATCGAAGAAAAAGCTTTGAAACAAGAAAAAATTATTTTCAGCGCCGGGAAGATCGGCTTCCAGGTGGAAATGAAACCAACCGATTTAGCGGCCCTGATCGATGCGAAAATGGCCCCGTTGATATATGACAATCAAGAAAAATAAGGAGAAACCGCATCGAAACTTTTAACATGAACCTTCTAGAAAAAATAATTGATTTTCTCAGTTTCTCGCTTCCCGCCGCTCCGACGATGTACGGGAAGTTTCATTTGTTCTTCTGTCTTTTGACGGTTTTGGCCTGTATTTTTTGGCCATCCGATACCGACACAGCAATGACAAACAAGACAAAAACATTCTCCTGGTTTGTAGCATCATCATGCTGGCTTTTGAAGTATACAAGCAATTGGTCTTTACGGTTGAAAAAGACGTTTGGGATTACCAATGGTATGTCTTTCCTTTTCAGTTTTGTTCCGTCCCGATGTATGTGGCGTTCATCACCGCTTTTCTGAAACCGGGGAAAGTGAAAAACGCCATGTACAACTTTTTAGGGACTTTCGGTTTGTTCGTGGGTTCGCGGCGATGATTTACCCGGACAGCGTGTTCATTCCGACTCTGGGAATCAGCATCCAGACGATGGTTCATCACGGTTTGATCGTGATCATCGGTTTCTATGTTTTGATTTCCGGACGAGCCAAATTGGTTAGCAAAAGCCTTTTGGGAGTTTCAGCCCTCTTTGTGATTCTATTTGCCATGGCAATCTCCATGAATCTGCTCTTCAAAAACGTCGATGGGACTTTCAACATGTTTTTTGTTGGCCCGTATTATCCTTGCCATCTGCCGGTTTTGTCCGTCATTCAAGCTAAATTCGGATACGGCGTCTTTCTGGTAGCCTATGTTTTGGGATTCATCTTGGTGGCTTACATTACCCTTTTGATCTCCATGGGCATCAAAAAACTAATTGCCATCCTTCCGCCGATTCCCAAAAAAATGCGCTATCGGAAGCAGGAGTAAGAAAAAGGCACCTTGTTTAAAAGGTCAGAGCGTTGACAAAGTCAACGCTCAGACCGTTGACAAAACCCTTTTAAAATGGTCAACAAATAAACAAAAAAGCCATAAACAGCGAAAAGGATCGCGTTTATGGTTTTTTTACATTTCTTCTAAAAAAATTATGGTTTTTTC
>DDXT01000078.1 GCA_002347755.1 Caryophanales bacterium UBA2253 | reverse complement strand
ACCCCCAGTTATTTAACAGAGCCGCTTTACAAACCGTTTCAGAGCGTTGACAAAGTCAACGCTCATTTTTTCTTGTAATAAAATGGGACAATGGCCCCAAAAAGATATCTTTTTCGAGTCTAAAAAAGTGTTTTTTTGTTATTTCAAGAAAGTTGTGGGAAAATAAACGAACCCCATCTTTGGAAATGGGGTTTGTCATCAGTCTGAAAAATCGCTATTCCCTTTTTTCACATAATTGAACAAGGCAACGTTTTCCGGGTTTCTCAGTTTCTCCAAAATGAACTCGACCGTCAAATCATGCATCCTCTGAATGTTCTCCTGAGTTGTCAGATTCAGATCTTCATAAATCGGTTTCCCAACATAAACGTGCATTCGCGGGTGCTTGTAATCTTTTAGAAGCCCGGTTGGTTTTCTATAGGTTGCTGCCACCGGGACGGCCGGCACATGGTTGTTGACTGCGAATTTGAAACTGGTCAGCGGAAAAGGTCTTAACCCGGTATAGTAATTCCAAACGTGAGCTTCCGGATAGATGATCAGAACTTTTCGGTCTGAAAGGATGGTGCCGATGGCTTTGGTCAGGTTGACCAATCCCATTTTGGTGTCGGGAAGGGGAAAAGTTCCAAGGGCTTTTACCAGCCAACCGATGCCTTTGATTGAAACGGCATCTTTGTTGGCGATGATGTAACCGCGGCGGGGCCGGGCATAACGCACTTGAGCCAAAAAGGCGTCAATGGGATTCGTATGGTTGATGTACATGACATAGCCGGTTTTCAAACCCCGGATGTTTTTTCGGCCATAAACTTTGATTCCTTTGAACCAAGTGATAAGCAGTAAAACCGGAATGGCGATGCAATAATATAGCACAAATGAAAAAATCTTATAAAACAAATTCTCATTCAGGTACCGATAGTTGCCATCAATGGTGACTTGTCGGTTGATCTTCGTGATCAAAAAATCCGTGGTCGCTTCGTCTTCGTAATAACGGACGGTTCCGTAAACGACTTTTTTCATGCAGTTTCACTGTTGTGCTTGGCGATGGCGTCATTGAACATTTTTTCCATCTTATCCACACAAACATTGATTTGGAACGGTTTCGCATAATCAAAGTATTTCTTTTGAAAGCTTTGTTTTATTTCTGGATGATCAATAAAATAGTCAATTTTTTTGGCTAAATCAAGGGCGTTTCCGGCTTTGAACAGATTCTCTTCCAACAGAGCAAAGGAATTAGCGGCTGATTTCCGGCTGTCCGAAATGATTGGGACCAATCCGCAGGTAATGACTTCGATGCAGGCGATGGATTCGATCTCAATATCAGCTGGATGAACGTAAAGATCCGCGTAATTGATGATGTCGACTAAGTCCTTTTTGAAATAGAAACCGATGATCGGCCGGTTGATCAAACTCTCGCCCCATTGTCTGGTTTGTTTTTCGAGTGGGCCAAGACCTGCAATGATCAATTGAATGTCTTTTTCGTGTTTGGATAGTTTAATGGCTTCAATGAGAATATCATGACGTTTTTCATGAGCCAAACGTCCGATGGTCAGAATGATGTATTTATCCTCAAGGCCCTGAGGTTTAAGGACGTCTTTTTGATGAAAATCTTCAACAACGCCGTTGGAGATGACCCGAAGATCCATGCCATATCCGTTCTTTCGTAATTCTTTCGCGATGAACTGCGAAGGGCAATGGACGAATTTCTGATGCTTGTAAAACTTGCGATAAAAACGGCGGTAAATGAAGTGATTGATGAATTCGATGTTTTGCAATCCGAAATGCGTGGTGACATTCTCGGCCTGACAATGAAAACCGCTGGTGGTTGGAATATTCAGTTCCTTGGCAATTTTTTCGGCGGCGATCCCCAGTTGGAACGGCAGAATGATGTGAACGACATCGCTTCCGGTCATGGCTTCCCTCAAAATTTTTTTGTTGACTTTGGCCAGCACCACTCCGTTTTTGGCTACATACTTGTTGAAGATCCCAAAGTTCCTTTTTCCGACTCCGTAATACCCAGGTTCATCGGTTTCCCAGGGGGATACGACTTTTACGACATGCCCACGTTTTTTTAAGTTCTCGATCAAACGTTTGGCCGTAATGGTGGTTCCGTTATTTTCGGCTCCCAAAACATCCGTGACGATGGTTATGACCATAATGCAATCCAACTTTCTTTCAAGGTTTAATACGGGTATTATATCAGTGACGGTGGTTAATGTCAAATTAGGAGAGCTTACAATAAAAAAACTATGTTTCACAACGAAACATAGTCTCTTGATCATTCTTCTTCGGAAATGATTCTTCCTTCGATGCGGATGCTTCCTTGACAACGGACATTCCCGCGAATGTTCCCGCCGCAGTTGATGTTATCCCCAGCCGAAACATTGCCTTGGATGTTGCCTTCGCAACGAATGGCGTCTCCGGCGTTGACGGGACCGCCAATGTTTCCCTCACAAGTGACGGAATCGCCGGCGTTCACGCTGCCGTTAACGTCTTTGCTGATGGTGGCCCCGTCCCCGCAATTTATGCTGCCATCGACCGATCCCAAAACCGTGACGTCATCGCCAGCATTGATGGAGCCTTTCACATTCCCGTTTAAAATCATGTCTGACCAACATTCAACTGCCAAGGCTTCGCCGGCATATTCAAAAACGATCCTGTTTTCGGAAACCGCCCGGCTAACCACATCCCGGCTCTTGATGATCTTGTCCCCGATGAAAAGAACCATCCGCAACTTGTCATCCGGTTTTGGTTCAACCCCTGACTTGGTTCCTTCTCCTCCAAACAACTCATCAAGGCTGACTCCTAAAACTTTCGCGAGTTCGGGAAGCAAAAAGACATCGGGAAAGGTCTCGGACCGCTCCCACTGACTAACGGCTTGATGAGAGACAAAGAGTTGATCCGCGAGATCGCCTTGCGTCAATTCCTTTTCTTTTCTCAGCCGAACGATGTTTGAACCTAAAATTGTTTTGTCGTTCATGTAAAGAACCTCCTTTACAATCATGATTTTAACATTGCTTGCAGGCATTTCCTATCAAGCGGTGGTTGAATGGCACGACTTTCACGCAAGCAACGCTTGCATTGATTTCAAAAGCATAATATCACGATTTGGTTTTAATTGCAACAAAAAACCATGGCCGAAAAAGCCATGGTAAATTATAAATTATTCTTTGACCGCAATGGCGTCAATTTCGATTTGGACGTTCTTCGGAAGCGCCTTTACTTCCACGGCGGCCCTTGTCGGTTTGTGATCCCCAAAGAAAGTCGCGTAGGTCTCGTTCATGGCTTGGAAGTTTTGCAGATTGGTCATGAACACTCCGCAGCGAACGATGTTTTCCTTTTTCATTCCCGCTTCTTCAACGATGGCCAGAATGTTTTCCAAACATTGTTTGGTTTGATCTTTGATGTCTTCGGAAACCAGTAGCATGGTTTTCGGATCAAATGGGATCTGTCCGGATACATAAAGCGTCTTTCCGGTCAAAACTCCTTGGCTGTAAGGCCCAATGGCCTTTGGGGCTTTTTCAGTAATGATGATTTTCATGGCATTGACCTCCTAGACAATATTATATCACCGTCTTCAATCAGCAAATAAAAAACCGCAAAAAAACGATTGCGGTTTAATTCAAAACTTCCCTAAGCAGATTTGTTCATTCTGACAAATTCGGAAGTGGCAATTCCATGGGCATCAAATACGATGTAACCATACTTCAATTCCTGCTCCGGGATGTAATCCATGATGGTACGGATGATCTTCTGCCCGCCTTGTTCGTCCAAATAATATTCTTCAACAATCACGTAAGCCGTTTCCGAATTCAAAGCAATGTTTTCGGGAATGGCATCTTCGTTAATGACGGTCGAAAACAGCAATTGGTTTTTCGCGTTCATCTCCCTGATGATCGCTTGTTGAAGGGGATCAACGCATTCCACAGCAATTTCACAGACGTTGGTTCGGGTTTCCCCTTCAAATTCAAGAGTTGAAGATAAGGTTTTTGTCACCTTTATTCCGTTTGATCCGATGCTGGTTCCCAAATCCCCCGAAGTCATATAGATGAGTCCTTCAGGGGTTTCATAGACCTCATTATAGTAAAACGCTCCCGAGAACTCTTCGCTGACCAGGACCTTTCCCGATATAGAGTGCTCATATAAACTCGTTCCGTCCTCGTTTTCAGTTTCATGAATGTTGATGTTGCACCCAAACGAATGCTCATCGGAAACGGTTTTAGTGAAATCATCGCCGTCTCCCGGAGCTCCATATATTTTTGCGATGTAAAATGGAATTCCTTCATACCCTTCGAATTCAAAGTTTATGTCAGGAAAATCCCCCGATATTTGGGTAGCATATATCCGCCCACCATTCAAGGAAGCAGTCGGCAAACTCTCCCAAGTAAGATACACTCCGCAAAGCATATCCGGTTCGGTTTCATGGTCTTCTTCCGGAATTGTTTCCTGCGCCAATTGGCATCCGGAAAACCATAGGCCGCCCATAAGAATCAAAATGAGGATTGTTAATTTTCTGGCTTTACTCATCATTTGTTTCCTCCATTTCACCATCAAATTTCAAAATGTCGCCAACATCGCACTCCAAGTAATGACAGATCTTGTTGATCGTTGCAAACCGAACGCCTTTGGCTTTCCCGCTTCGCAGAATCGACAGATTGGCTTCCGTGATGCCAATCAGACCGCACAACTCTTTGGAGGTCATTTTTTTCTTTTTCAAAGCCTCTTCAAGATAAATTTTTATTGCCATGATGCCATCCTATATGAACAGCTTATTGTCATCGCTGAGTTGACTGCTTTTCTCGAAGTAGTTGGCCAAGAGCCACATGGCTGACGCAAATGCCAGAGAAGTTAATGGGATTTGAACTTCATAATTCGAGACCAACAACACTTTCGTGAAGGAAAGTTGTAAAAGATTAACGGCCATGTAAGATAAGACAACGGCTAAAACCGACACGACGCAAATCTTGGTTAACTTCTGAGCGGTTTGATTTACTTCCTGGCTGTAAAAATCGGTCTTCAGATTATTGATCAATTCTATTGAGGTTAAAAGAATCGCAACGTTCAAAACCAGGGGAACTTGGTTGATCATCGCTTTGATGATGGTAACGAAGATGGTTAACCCATTCGAAAGCCCAAGCATTTCGCTGTCTTCCACGGATTCAATTACGGACTTTACTTCATAAACCCCAATGAAGAAAATCCGGAAGACCAAAATGAAAATGATGATCAGGGCGAGAGCTTTTAAGAACGTGAAGACTTCAGCTTTCCCTTCTTTCCCTTTCCGAACCGCTTTTATGACCAAATATCCAATCAAAAAGGAATAGAAAGTAGATCCGAGAACGATTTTCCCCAAAGATCCGAATTCCGGGTTGACGAACAAGCCGGGGATCAATTGCGGGTTGATCATGTAATACATCATATAGAAGGTTAATCCGCTGATGAGCGGCAGAAACAGATCTTCGATCCGAAACTTCTTTTTAAAAACAATGAAAGCCAGGATGCCCATCGGCATCAAGCCCAGCAATATGTAAAGAATGAAGGCGATGACATTCCCGAAACTTCCGTTCAGAGACAAGGCCCGTAATCCGTCCCCGATTTGGGAAAACGGAAATTTGATCAACAGAAAAACGATCCCCTGAAAATCCGCCGGCGAGAACAAAGCCATAATGGCGCTTGCCAACCCAACGATTCCCAATAAAATTAAAAGCCATTTCTTTTTCATGTTTTTCTTCCTCCGATTGTATGTTTTCTCATTAAATTTTACCTGACCAGCAAAGTATATCACATTAAATTATTGTTTGTCAATAATTATTATTGTTTTATTATAATTATTCTTACAATCAACAGTGATAAAATCAGAATTGGGAAGATTCTTAAGAAAATACCTTCCCCAGATCTATTCCCCCTTCTTTTCCAAAAAAAAACTTGCGAACTTTCGTCCACAAGTAATTTCCGAAAAAAAACCGTCAGGGCTTTTTCCCGGTCACTTTGGAAAATAATGGTTCTTATTTTTTTATGGCTTTTAATTCAATGTAACCCCTTGCTCCGATTGGTTCCAACTGGATCCTTGGATTATTCGCATCCCATTTGTACCCGATTGCTTCCGGGTTATATTTTTCCATTGCTTTCCATAATGCCTCGATGGCAATTTCAAAATTCTCTTCTTCAAACGGCGCTCCATTAAACATCAGATAGGAGGCTTCCGGTAATTCAATGACCTCAAATCCTTCCGGAATTTTTCCGTCAAAATCAAGACTGACTTCAACTCCTTGAACGTAGATCGATGTCCCGTCTTTGATGTACTTCTTTGGCAGCCATAGACAAACCGGCTCGCCGCTGATGGATTTGATGCTGGACAATATTCCCCAAACGTCGCATCCGACTTCATGGCAATAATCCATGTAATTATCAGCTTTGAGTCCTCTTTTGATAATTACTTTTCTTTTTGGTTTCTGAACGATACTGATAAAAATGTAATCTGCTTCTTTCATCAGTGTTTTCTCCTTATCATCATATTTTTTGTAAGGTATGAACAAACAAATCGGAATGGGGTTTTTCGAATATGCATAAGGATTGGTACCAAATTCCTTATAGAAACTTCGCTGATACCCCTCGACCGAATCATAGCCGTATTCAAAGGCAACATCGATGATCTTAACTTTTTTATCCCTAAGTTCCAAAGCGGACTTTGAAAGCTTTAGCCTTCGGATGTAATCGCTCGGAGACAGGTTTACGATTTCAATGAAGATCCGATAGGAATGCCATGGCGAATAGAACGAAACCTTTGATAGATCATTTAGGGAAATTTTCTTTTCCAAATTTTCTTCGATATAGATCTGCATGTTTCTTACGGCTTCAATTTTGTTCACTCGTTTTTACTCACCTTAATATGATACCAAAAGAACTAAAAAAACTCTCGACTTTATTTGCTAAAAAATTCCCTTTTTTCGATCGAAATAAAAAAAGCCTCGATAAAAAATATCAAAGCAATTCATCTTCTGGTGACCCGTACGGGATTCGAACCCATAAATGCATGCGTGAAAGGCATGTGAGTTAAACCGTTTCTCCAACGGGCCAAAATGGCGGAGCAGAAGGGATTTGAACCCTTGCATCGGTTCCCCGGTCTATGCCCTTAGCAGAGGCACCTCTTCAGCCGCTTGAGTACTGCTCCGTTTTCATTATTAAATGATTTCGGAAAGAGCAAACCCCATGGTTCGCTCTTTCCAAGTTGCTCTTAGGTTATCCGTTCATCGCGGTTTGCAATTCTTCCCGGATGTCGCTTTCGGTCAGAAAGGCGGCTGCAACTTTGCCGGATTCGATCCTCATCAAAATCGGCAGATCGTCTTTGTGAATCCTGAGGCCGCTGAAAGTGGTCTTGTTTAAAACGCTGGTATTGACGTCGCCTTCAATCAGGCAACTGGCGTTTTCATAGCTTTCAACGATCATTCCATACATTTTGTTGGCATCGGAATTCCGTTTGACGAAAGTCAGATAAGTCAGGATGGTTTCTTCCAAATCCGCGGCTTTGTCAAGCTCGGCGAGCCCTTCGGTTACTCCGACTTTGCTATACGCATAAATATAATAGATTCCCTGTCGATCGAAAATCTGATCGGCGGTAAGGTTGGTCAGATCATCCATTTGGTGAACTTCTTGATTGGCTTCAACAAATTTCACAACCACGAACACTAGGAAAGCCAAAGTCAACAAAGCAATGGTTGACCAAAACATGATCATCTTAAGACTGATTTGACTTTTCTTTGTTGCTAAAGGTCTGTTCATAATATCCTTACTTTTGTCCAAAAGACAAAAATACTCCTTTACCTTTTATATTTAAGCAATATATATTATACTAAAAAAAGACGCTTTAAGCAAGGAACTTTTAAACATTTTTCCGGTTTCCGGGATTGTCTTAATTCAAAACCGCCACGGCCACGGCGTTTTCCTCGCTGTGAGAAATCGACACCAGGACCCGCAGTTTGGTTTCCCGGGCGAACGTCACTTCCAAAGCTCCGGTGGCATCTCCCAGAACGCTGATTTCCGGAAAGGTGAAATTCTCCCCGGTTTTAGACAAAGCCTTGAAAATGGCTTCTTTGGCCGCAAAACGACCGGCCAAAAACTCCATCCGGCGTTCCGGCTTGGTCAGTCTTTCGAATATTTCGGTTTCCGGGTCCGATAGTATTTTCCGATATTTTTTGCTTTCCAAGATCAAATTTCCGAACCGGGATATTCGGACAATGTCCACGCCAAGACCGTTCATGTGCTTCCTCCTGCTACTTTTAGACTGTCGATAAAAAACCCGTTTTATAGTATCATCCATTCAATGGAGTTGTAAAATGCATGGCAAAAGATGAAACTAACATTCTGTTCGGAAAGAGAATTCGCCAGATCCGTCTGGAAAAAGGGCTTTCTCAGGAACAACTGGGCTATGAAGTTAATTTGCACCGCACTTATATCGGGCAAATCGAACGCGCCGAAAAAAATATTTCTTTGAAGTTGGTTGGGCAGATCGCCCGCGAGCTGGAAATGAACATCCAGGAACTGATGGATTTCTCCAAATTGAAATAAGCTATTGCTTATTTTTTTTTAGGTCTTCAACCATTAGACCCAAGTCCCGAAAACAATGGGACAGTCCGGATTTGGAAACATAGTGTTCGATCGTCTCTTCCGACTTTTCGGAAAGCTGAGACAAAGAATCATCCGGAAAAGTCGTGCGCAAAATGACCGCATCCAGCAATCTCGGGGTCAGATTCATCAGCCCCGGGTTCTTCTCCAAATATTGGATGTCTTCGATTTGTTTGGCCGCGGTCGCGATGGCTTTTTGTTCGTTGGCCACGTCGCAGTTCATGATCCGATTGACATAGTTGTTCAGATCTTTTTTGATCCGCAGATCTTCAAAAGCGAAAAGGGAGGTTGAGGCGCCGATGTAACGGAGAAAGTCGCCAATGTTTTCGGCTTTTTTCAAATATACGACTTCGCCTTTGGACCGGGACAAAATTTTCGGATCCAATCCGATGTCTTTAAGAAGCGTAGCCAAAAACTCGGCTTCCAAGCGATTCGGGGTCACGATCTCGAAATGATAGTTGTTGGTGTTGGGATCGTTGATGGAGCCTTTGGCCACGAAAGCTCCGCGCAACAGGCTGGCTTTGCAACAATCTTTTTCGAAAATCTCCGGAGCCAGCTGTTCGCTGATCGTATGGTCAGGATTCAGGATCTTCAAATCATCCAAAATCCTCAGGCCTTCATCGGTGACCGTCACACAATAAAGGGATTTGAAATCCATTTTATTTTGTTCTTTCAAAATGATTTCCACCGGTTTGTTGTACAATTTTTTGATCAGGAAAACAATTCTTCGGGCCGACTGGATTGAAGTTGTGGTAAAAGTGATTCGGAAATTATGATTGGAAATGCTGATCGATGATTTCAAGCGGATCCGTTCATACAATTCGGCCTTCAAGCAACAATCATCGACGGGAATGTTGCTGATTTCTCGTTTAATATCGCTGGCGAAAGACATAAAATCACCTACTTCAGAGATTTGATAACCGAAAGAGCTGCAATGGCACCGTCATTGATGGCGGTGGCGATTTGACGGACTTCTTTTTCGATGACGTCTCCCCCCGCGAACAAACCCTTGACCGGAGTTTCTCCATGCTTGTCCACCGGAATGTAGCCGTTGGCGCCAACCACTCCAAGATCTTTCAAAAACGAAGTTGACGGCGCACTGCCAACAAATTCAAAACAACCCGGGACTTCCAGGAAACTTTCTTCATTGGTTTTTACATTCAGAAGCCGCAACTTTTCCAAAGCCTCGTGACCGATGAATTCCAAAACTTTCTGATTCAAAACCATCTTGATGTTCGGGATGGCTTTTACTTTGTCTATTAAAATGGCATCGGCCCGGAACCCTTCGCGATGATGGATCAGATAAACGGTCTTGACCAGCGAAGAAAGATAGATGCTTTCTTCAAAAGCGGAATTCCCGCCCCCGATGACGGCCACGTCCCGGCCTTTGAAAAAGGTCCCGTCGCAAATCGCACACCAAGAAATTCCTTTTCCGGAGAATTCGTCTTCGCCCTTGACTCCCAGATTTTTATGAATCGTTCCGGTAGCCACGATGACGGCTTTGGCTTCCAAAGTTTCATCGCCTTCAACGAAAAACATGTCAGCTTCTTTTCGGACGCTTTTGACGGCGAAACCGAAATACGAAACTCCCAGCGCCATGGCTTGATCAAACATCGAATAGGCCAAATCAGCCCCGTTGATCGATTTGAAACCGGGGTAATTTTGTACTTCCGGGGTATTGACGATGGCACCGCCGGGAGCGCCTTGTTCCACGATTCCGACTTTTAAATTATTACGAGCGCCGTAGATGGCGGCAGTCAGTCCCGCCGGCCCCGCCCCGATGATTACAACATCAAACATTCATTTCCTCCATTATTTTTTCCAGATCCTTCATGCTTTCCGCGAGATAATCTGCGCCGGCTTGCCTTAGCGTTTTGGCTTTGGTCAGCGCCCAAGTAACGCCGATTGATTTGATCCCGGCGTTTTTGGCGGTCATGATATCAATCGGGGAATCGCCAACAAACACGGCTTTTCCCCCGAAACGACCTTGGATCACCATGACGCCTTCCGGATCCGGTTTGGGTTTTTTCACATCGTCAAATCCGACGATGAGATCAACAAATTCGGCGATCTTCCCGACTTTCAAACCTTGAAGCACGGCTTCGTGGACTTTGTTTGAACAAACGGCGATCTGGAAACCTTTTTCGCGCAGGTTTCGCAAAACCTCCGCCGTGTCAGGAAAAGTTCGCAAGTATTTCTCCGTATTGTTTTTACTTATGAACCGGTAGATTCGAACCAGCGCCCGGGCTTTTTTTTCGTCATGGACGATCCCTAAAAACGAATCAAGGAGGGGCGGGCCAAAATAACTTTCCAGTTCGGCTTCATCATATTCATGGTCGGGAAGGTACTTTGCAAACACGTCGATGTAATTTTGTCTGATCAGCTGGTACGTGTCGAGCAAAGTTCCGTCCAAATCAAATATTACTGTCATTCTTGATCTTTTCCACTTGTTCCATGAAGGAAATCGGATGAACCCGGTAAACGCGGCGCAGAATGTAAAGCACGACGCCCGCGACCACCATGAAAACTGAGATCAGTTGGGCTTGGCGGAATTCGGTTCCGAAGATGTTTACCATCAACGCGTCAGTTCGCAAACTTTCAACGAAGAACCGGCCGATCCCGTACCAAACCAAATAGAATAAGGCCGCATCGCCAACCCAGTATTTCTTCCAATATTTCCTGGTAAAGATCACGATCATTAAGCCGATGAAATTCCAAAGCGATTCGTAAAGGAAGGTCGGGTGCATGTAAGTCCGAGTCAGAGAATCAATCGGCGCATTGTACCAATTATCGGAAATGTACATCATGTCGATGATGAAATCCGGCAGCGGGAGTTTTTCCAAAAAGGCTCTTCCGCCCGCAACCGTAGTCGCGATCGGTCCGCCATGGGCTTCCTGATTAAAGAAGTTTCCCCAACGTCCGCAGATCTGGCCGATGAAAAATCCCGGCAATAACAATTCCAAAATCGAATAAATGTCAATTTTTCTTTTCTTGCAAAACAGAATGGCAAAGATTGCCGCCGCAATGACCGCTCCGTGAATGGCCAAACCGCCTTCTTCGTTAATGAATCCGGTGATGATCCGCAGCGGGTCTTGGGCAAAACCGCCCTCGTTCCAGGAGAAGATGACGTAATAGAGCCGCGCTCCGAGAACGCCAATCAAAACCCCCCAGATGAAACCGTCAAACAAATCGTTTTGGTTGACTCCCAATTTCTTCGCAATGGCCATGCCGTAAAAGTAAGCGGCCATGATCCCGATCAGGATGCAGATGGCATACCAATAAATGTTTCTTCCGAAAACGTTGAGAAAAACCCGGTCGACCAGGGTGATGTCATTTCCGAGCGAATCCTGCCCGGTTCGGATCCCGGCGATGGCCCGCCAGACCAAAAGAGCCACGATCAGAGCGATGACCACGAATTTCAGCCATTTCCAGTTCTTATTCATTAGGGTTGTGAATTTCGATTCAGTTTTCATTTCTTTACCTTCCTAATTTCAATTATTTTGTTCTTTCCCAAAAACAGGATCCGCATGATGCTGCGGGCAATGATGAATACAACAAAGAAGATCATGACTTGGCCGTTGGAGTTCGGTTCAACTCTCGGAATGATCAGCCAAGCGAGGATGAAGGAGATGATCATCAGCGGGATCATGATGGTCCCAAGCGAGCTGATCATCAGCTTAAAGAAGTATCGGGAAACCAGCCTTCGCAAAATGAGATCGATGACGGAAAACATGAGGCTGAGGAGAAGCAGATTCCAGATGTTGCTTTCGGCGTATTTCAGATAACCATTGAGACTGACCACCAAAAGCGCGTCAAAAATAAAGGACAGAGCGTTATCCAAAAGCCGGGATTTCCACGACGGTTTTTTCGGATTGATCCGAACGACCCGGATCTCTTCGCTTTCATCATCCAGCTGTTCTTTGATCTCATCGACCAAATGATCCAAATTCTCCTGGTCCAGTTCTTCTTTCTCTTCCGGTCTGGCTTTCTCTTGGGGCTTCTTTTCTTCAGGAGGTTTTACTTCATGGTTTTCTGTCTTCATTCAATCTCCTTAGGCCCCGGGACATTACTTTACGCAAGTATTGCCCAGTGTATGATTTTTCACATTTTACCAATTCTTCGGGCGTTCCCGTAAAAATGACTTCGCCGCCACGATTTCCACCTTCGGGGCCCAAATCAATGATGTAGTCCGCATTTTTGATCACATCGAGATTATGTTCGATGATAATGACGGTGGCCCCTTTGTCTACAATGAAATTGATGACTTCCAAAAGTCTTTTCACATCATCGGAATGCAGGCCGGTGGTCGGCTCATCCAACATGTAGATGGTGCGGTCGGTGATCTGCTTATAAAGCTCGCTGGCCAGTTTGACCCGCTGCGCTTCGCCGCCGGATAAGGTCGTGGCGCTTTGGCCCAACCGAATGTATCCCAAACCGACATCTTCCATGGATTGTAGCTTGTTTCTGATCGTTGGAATCTTATCGAAGAAAGCAACTGCTTCCGTTACCGTCATCTTCAAGACTTCGGCGATGTTCTTGCCTTTGTATCTCACTTCCAAAGTTTCCGGATTATAACGGCTGCCATGGCATTCTTCGCAAGGAATGTAAACATCAGGGAGAAAGTGCATCGCGATGCGGATGACGCCGTCGCCGCCGCACTTTTCACATCGTCCCCCTTTCACGTTGAAAGAGAAACGGCCTTTTTTATAACCGCGGGCCTTGGCTTCCATGGTTTCGGTAAACAAGTCCCGGATCTGGTCAAAGACCCCCGTGTAAGTGGCCGGATTGCTCCTCGGGGTTCGCCCGATCGGCGATTGGTCAATGTTGATGACGTTTTCGAAGTCCTTCCCCCCAATCACTTTTTCACATTTCCCTGGGGTGGCCTTGGAGCGATTGACTTCTTTTTTCAGCCACTTAAGCAATATTTCGTTGATTAGCGTCGATTTCCCGCTGCCGCTGACCCCGGTGCAAACCACGAAGGTCCCTTCCGGAATCGAAACATCGATCTCTTTCAGATTGTTTTCCGCGGCTTTCAGGATGGAAAGCGTCCTTCCGTTTCCGGCTCTTCGTTTTTTCGGGATCGGTATGAATTTCTTTCCGGACAGATATTGCCCAGTGATGCTGTTTTCGTTTTGCATGACTTCATCCGGTGTCCCGATGGCAACGACTTCGCCCCCTCGTTCGCCCGCGTAAGGGCCGATGTCCACCAAATAATCGGCTTGCATCATGATCTCTTCATCATGTTCAACCACGATGATCGAATTTCCAAGGTCCCTCATGTCTTTCAGAGTCTTGATCAGGCGGGAATTGTCCCGCTGATGGAGGCCGATGGACGGTTCGTCCAAAACATAAAGCACGCCGGTCAAATGCGATCCGATTTGGGTAGCCAAACGGATCCGTTGGCTTTCGCCTCCGGACAAAGTGGCCGCCGCCCGGGACAGGGTCAAATATTCCAATCCGACGTTGATCAAAAATTCCAAGCGTTCATGGATCTCTTTCAAAACCAAACTGGCGATCGCTCTTTCGGTATCCGTCAGTTTTAGGGAGGCGATGAACTCGTCCGCTTCCGCGATGGTCATCTGCGTGAATTCCCAGAGGTTCTTTCCTCCCACGACCACGCTCAGGGCTTCTTTGGAAAGCCGCTGGCCATGGCAGGTCGGACATTCGTAATCCGCCAGATAGGAATTGTAATATTCCCGAGCCATTGAGGACGTGGTTTGCAAGTAACGTCTTTCAATGAGAGAGGCGATCCCTTCAATGCGTTGGTTGCGCTTGAAAGTGTTGGCTCCCCGCGAAGTTATTTCATAAGGAATCGGATCTTTTGATCCGATCATGATGATTTCTTTTTCTTCATCGGTCAGATCATTGTAAGGCTTGTCTAAATCGATGTGATAAAACTTAGCCATTTTCTCAAAGATCTGCCATTCAATGTTTTCGGTATCCACGAGGTTGCGCAGATACTTGATGGCCCCGTCCCGGATCGACAGACTCGGATTGGTGACCAAAAGGTTTTCGTCGATTTTTTGCAATACGCCCAACCCCTTGCATTCTGGGCAAGCCCCGAACGGGGAGTTGAACGAGAACAAACGCGGTTCCAAACGCGGAATCGAAAAATCGCAATAAGGGCAGGCCAGATGCTCGCTGAAGATCATCTCTTTGTCATCAATGGCAATCACGACTTTGCCATCCCCGAATTTTAAAGCGGTTTCCAGAGAATCATACAAACGGCTTTGTACATCGCTTCGCAGTTTGAGGCGGTCAACGACGATCTCCAAATTATGTCTCTGATTTTTGTCCAGTTGGATTGGTTCATCCAGGCTGGTGACGGTGCCGTCGATCCGAACTTTGGAAAATCCTTCTTTCCTTATCAAATCCAGCGTTTTTTCCTGAGCGCCTTTCTTTCCGAAAACGATCGGGCTGTAAATGATGATCCGGGAATCTTCCGGAGCTTCAAAAATCTTATCCGCCATTTGGGTAATGGTCTGCGCGGTGATCGGAATGTGATGTTCCGGGCAGTAGCCAACGCCAATCCGGGCATACAAAAGCCGCAGGTAATCGTATATTTCGGTTACGGTGCCGACGGTGGAACGCGGATTTTTGTTCGCGGACCGCTGATCGATGCAGATGGCCGGCGACAATCCTTCAATGGAATCAACGTCCGGTTTGTCTACATTGCCCAAAAACTGGCGGGCATAAGCGGACAGGCTTTCTACATAGCGCCTTTGCCCTTCCGCGTAGATGGTGTCGAAAGCCAAAGATGTCTTGCCGCTTCCGGACAAACCGGTCATGACCACCAATTTGTCTTTGGGAATCTTCAGGCTGATGTTTTTTAAATTGTTTTCCCGGGCACCTTTGATTTCGATGTATTTTTGCATACTCTATTCACCTATTAGTTTTTTGAATTCTTCTTCGCTGATGATTTTGACGTGCAGTTTTTCGGCGGTCGTCTTTTTGCTTCCCGCGTCGCTTCCCGCGAGAACGAAGGACGTATTTTTGCTGACGGAGGAGGAAGTGGTCCCGCCATGCTTTTCAATCAATAGCGTGGCCTGATCCCTCGTCATGGTCTCCAGTTTTCCGGTCAGAACGATGGTCATGCCCTCAAGGATGTTGCTGGCATTTTCCGTTTTTTCCACCACCGGATCGATCCCCAGTTTGATTAATTCGGAGATGAGCAAGGCATTGGCGCCGAAATATTCGGCGATGCTCTTGGCCGTCGCCTCGCCCACGTCTTTGATCTCCAAAAGATCGGAAACGGCGGCTTGGGAAATCTCGGAAAGGGAATGATATTTCTTGACCAGTTCTTTGGCGGATTTTCCCCCCACCAGCCGAATCCCGAGCGCGGTCAGCAGCTGCGCCAACCCGTTCTTTTTCGACTCTTCAATGGCGGAAAGCAAATTGTTGACGCTTTTTTCGCCCAGCCCTTCGATTTCCATCAAAGCGGCCCGGTGTTCTTTCAGCTTATATATGTCCGGAATGGTTTTCAGATAACCAAGTTTCATCAGATCTTCGACCATCCGATCACCCAGTCCGTCAATGTCCATTCCCGATCGGGAAGCAAAGTAAATCAGGGCAGCGCGCTTGCGACCGGGACATTCTTCGTTTAAACAATAATGATCGGCTTCACCCGGTTTTCGGACCAAAGGACTCTGACAATCCGGACAGACTTTGGCCATTTCGAAGGGTTTGGTGTTGACCCGGCGATCGAAATTGACGCGGACGACTTCCGGGATGATCTCGGCGGCTTTCCTAACCACGACGTAATCGCCGATTCGGATGTCCCGGGACGTGACGAAATCTTCGTTGTTCAAAGTGGCTCTCTGAACCAGCGACCCGGCGATCATGATCGGTTCCAAAATGGCGATCGGGGTGATGCCGCCGGTTCGTCCGACCGTGAATTCAATGTTCAGCAGTTTGGTTTCGACTTCCAAAGCCGGGAATTTATAAGCAGTGGCCCATTTCGGGACTTTGATCGTATATCCGATTTCTTCTTGCAAAGCAAAATCGTTGACTTTGATGACGACGCCGTCGGTTTCGTAATCCAATTCCCGGCGTTGGTCCTTCCAGTATTCCAGATAGTTCCAGACTTCTTCGATCGAATCGCAGAGTTTATAATTCGGATTGACCGAAAAACCCTGAGTCGTCAAAAACTTCAGGGCCGCTTCTTGGCTCTTCAGTCCGTACTTTTCCGGTTTGATGACGGTGTAAACAAACAAATCCAGTTTTCGTTCTTTGGTGATGGCGCTATCCAGCTGGCGAAGCGATCCGCCCGCCGCATTGCGCGGGTTCTTGAACGGTTCTTCGGCGGATTCGGCTTTGAGGCGGTTTAGTTCTTCGAAGACGGTCTTTCGCATGTATACTTCGCCGCGGACTTCCAAGTCAATGTTATCTTTCAGCTTTTTCGGCAGGTTCGCAATGACTTTCATGTTTTGGGTTATGTTTTCCCCAATAAGACCGTTGCCGCGGGTCGAACCGAGGACGAATTGGCCTTTTTTGAATGTGGCGGAACTGGCGATCCCGTCGATCTTCAGTTCGCAGACATACTGCGGCCAAAAGCCGGCTTTCACGATCCGCTCATGGAATTCCATTACTTCCGCTTGGTTAAAAACGTTGCCCAAGGACAGCATCGGCGTCGCAAAATGGATTTTTTCAAATTTCGCGGTCGGCTGATCCCCAATTCTTTGGGTGGGCGAATCCCTCAGGATCAGTTCGGGATTCCCTTTTTCCAAACTTTCCAGTTCCCGAAGCAAACTGTCATATTCCACATCGCTCACCGATGGATTGTCTGAAACGTAATACTCGTAACTGTAACGGTTCAAAAGATTGACCAATTCGGTGATTCTCTGTTTCGGATCCATGTTTTTGTCCTCGCATCTTCACAAACTTTGATATATTATACCACAACTCCGCGCGTATTCCAAGCCAAAGACAATAAAAAAGCCTTGGGTTTTTCCCAAAGCTTATGGCTCATTCGGCTTTTGATTTTTTAGTTTCGAAGCAATTTTCCCGCGGTACAAAAAAGCATTGAAAACCAAGAAAAAAATCGTTAAAGCCCCAAGCGTGATCAAGGTTTCTTTAAGTCCGATCGGGGCATACCCGAGCAGCAGGAAGATCGGCCATCCGAATGCAATGGCGTAAGCCGACTGCAAAATCAGGTTGTTGGCGGCCGGAGTTTCGAATTTCGGATCGATCTCTCTTAGCAAAATGATTCCGGTACTATTGGTCCCGGTTAGCATTCCGAACAGGGAAACGAAGGCTTCCTCAGTATATCCGGGGAATGCATATTTCGTGGTTTTCCGCACATATACGTAAGTCACCGCGGTTCCAACCGCACAGATGAGGACCAGCGGAATCAATAAGCCCTTCAAAACTGAAATTTCAATGGCGCCGACGCCGGCGACGATCATCATGTCAAAACAGAATCCGCTGATCCGGTTCAACAAATAGTTGTTCGGATAGTCGTGGGACATGAGATTCACTTTCTTCAGTCCTTTGAAAATTTGTTTCAAAATGATGGCCAAGATTGTTCCGATTAGGAAGTTGAATCCCACAATCATCGGTTTGACGGTGTTCGCCACGAAATTTCCACCATTGAGGGAAACGACTCCGTAAATGGCCAGGAAAGTCAAAAAGTATACAATCAAAATCAAAGCGATCTGAATTGAGAAACGGTCGACCGATTCAGTCAGCGGAACATCGTTCGGCGAAGATATCTCTTCCGATGTTACCAGCGATAAGCTGGCATCTTGACGTTGGATCTTTCCTTTCCGTTTCTGAATGTTGATATGAATGAGCCCGAAAACACAGGCTATCAAAAAGCCGATGGCGGCGACGGTCAGCCCGAAACTGGCTCCACCCGCAAAATTCCATTCGGTTTCATAAATCGTTCCCCAAGACAAAGCTTGGCCGGATCCCTGGCCGAATCCCAAAGGCAGGATCAAACCCGAGGCCGGAAGCAATCCGCTCATGAAGGTGACCGCCAAACCCACGGTGATCAATCCACCCAAAACGCCTTGGATCAGATAAGTATTGACAGTGATCAATCCCGCGTTCATGATGTCGCGGTTTTTCATGCCGCTCTTGTCTTTCGGAGCTGATTTTAAGGCCAGAGCGATCGATCCCAAAGCTAAAGCGTGGTAAGTAATGACTTCCATGAAACCATTGGAGATCAGGTCCCGAAAGTACGGAACGATCTTCAAAAGGAGGATCAGGACGCCAGCGATCATTGAAGTCGGGATCAAGGATTTCCTGACTAATCCGACTTTTCTGCGAATGGCGTTCGCCAACAAAAACAGAACCATTAAGATCCCCAATTGAATCATCATGTCCGTGACGGTAATGTCAAATTCCCAAAAATTGTTCCAGATCTCCATTTTTAATTCCCTTTCTTGCATTTCGCACATGAAAATAGAGTTGCAGGTATTTCAGCGCATTGAATTGTTTGTTTGATTTAAGCTGATAAGTTTCTTTGTCTATGTAAACGTTAAGTTTGTTTTGACCGAGAACGGTCATCGAAGAAAATTCCTCGAGCTTAAATCGTTTGGTGGTCCTCCCGTCGGTAACGGTCAGAGTCTCAAAGTCCATGGACAGGCGTCCGGAAACCAGTTTGTCCTTCTTTCGGCGCCAAACCACCCGTTTTAGGGCCACATCGTCATCATGGAATGTTTCCCGATTTTGGAAAAGGTCCAGTTTGGTGATGAATTCGATTTGGAAATCATACCATTGCCACAGGTACGAAAACGGAAATTTCGGATTACCGGTATGGAACTGCAAATCTTCCCCGTATTCAACATCCAGTCCGCAATGGTCGCAGCGAAGATGGGTTCCTTCGGAATGAAGGTCCCCGATCGTCTGGCAGACCGGGCAAAGGTAAACCACTCTTTCCAGCTGTTCCGCCGCATGTTTGCTACGAAAGTTCTGCTTTCCTGTAAATTCATCAACGGAAAGCGTAGCAATGACCAGTTTGTAAAGATCATCAGGAGCGATGGCTTCCACTTCTTCTTTGGTTAGGTATTTGGCGACCCGCCCGTAAATTCTCCCTTTTCGCACATAGGACGAAAACCGGGGATTGACTCCGAATCCGCCTTGGAATTCGTAAAGCACCAAAGGTATTCGGAGATGTTTGATCAGTTTGACGATGGCATAATCAATGTTGCAAAGCCGGCCGTCATAGGTTCGGTTTCCTTCCGGGGACAGACCTAGCCTTCCGCCTTCGCCCGCCACGGTGATCACGTTCTTTACGGCTTGATAATCGCGCATTGATTTGCTTTTGGGAATCGGTGCCACCAAGTATTTAATGATGGGGGACCAAAAGCGAAGCGAAAAGATGTCATCGGTGGATAAGAAATAAATGGGTCCTTTAAAAGCCATGGATATAAAGAAAGGATCAAAACTTGAAGTGTGATTGAAGATCATCAGGCAAGGTCCCTTGGGAAGTTTATATTTTTCGAGCCGAAGTCCGTAACGCCACCTTAAAAACAACCAAAAAAATGGTCGGAGCAAGGCAAAAACAACTTTATGGCGAAACTTCATCCACATAAGTAAACCCTCTTTAATTCAAGTTATTATATCGGTTTTTGCGCTCTTTGTCAATCTTTCGCGGTGATTGACTGATAAAAGTCATAAGCTTCCGGGAAAATCTTTTTCAAATTTTTCGGCGAGTTTTTCTGGCCAATCCGAAGTCGCTTCCAGCGTTCCGAAGAAGAAACGCATGATCTTCGGCTCATCAACAAACCGAAGTCCGCCAATCAGTTCGCGATTGTCATAGAGCCAGCACAAACGATCAATGACGAATTTAACTTGGGAAAGGGTGAATACCCGGCGCGGAATCGCCAAACGAACCAATTCCATGTTCGCGAATATGTCTTCCCCGTTCTCATCCCGGATTTCCGAAAGCGTCCCTCTTTCCATTCCCCGAACGCCGCTAACAATGTAAAGCGCCGCGGCCAAAGATCCGGCCCGATATTGCTCCTTTGGAAGATGACTCATAAACTGGTTGGCATCAACATGGCATCCAAGCCCGCCCGCCGGAGTGACGACCGGGATCCCGTGTTTGATCAATTCATCGACCATGAACGAGATGAACATCGGCCCTTGGCTGATCATGTCCATGTCCATTGATTCGGAAAGTCCGACTGCGATGGCTTCCATCTCTCGGGTCGACATCCCTCCGTAAGTCAAAAATCCTTCATAAAGCGGTACCAATTCGCGCATCTTGACATATAAATCGGTATCGTTCAGACAGATCCCGCCCCCTTTGGCGCTTCCGAGTTTTCGGGCGGAGAAATAAATGATATCGAAATTGGCGGCCAGTTTTCGGGTGATCTCCAAAATGGACATCGAAGCGCACATCGGTTCGCGGGTTTTCATGAAGAAAAGGTTGTCCGTGAGCAGGCTGGCGTCCAGGATCATCAAAATGCCGTGTTTTTTACAAATCTTCCGGACGGCCATGACATTCTCCATCGAAAACGGTTGTCCGCCGATCAAATTGGTTCCGGCTTCAAACCGCAGGAAAGCGATCTTCTTGGCGCCGTGTTTTTTTATTTGGTCCTGAAGTTTGTTTATGTCGATGTTGCCCTTGAAAGGATCATTGCTTTCGATCTTGATGGCTTCGTCCTTATAGATCTCAATGACATCTCCGCCGCAAAGGTTGATGTGCGCCCGGGTGGTGGTAAAATGATAGTTCATCAAAGTGACGCTTCCGGGAGTCACAAAAGTCTTGGCCAGAATGTGTTCGCAAGCCCGGCCCTGATGCGCCGGCAAGAAATACTTGGTTTGGAAGATCTCTTGCAACTTGGCTTCCAATTTATAGAAAGTCTCGCTGCCCGCATAACTGTCATCGGCTTCCATCATCGCCGCCATTTGCTTGTCGCTCATGGCATTGACGCCGCTGTCAGTCAGCATGTCTAAAAACACATCGCGGTTGTGAAGCAGGAAAGTGTTGAACCCGGCTGCTTCCATGGCTTTTCTTCGCTCCTCGATCGGGATCAGATTCAGTTTCTGAACGATCCTGACCTTGTGCATTTCCAATGGGATTTCTTCAGATTTGTAAAACTTGATCATATTCTTCTCCTTCTTATAAAAAAACAAAAAGTCCCTTAGCATTGCTGCTAAGGGACGGAAGTTCCGCGGTACCACCCTTTTTACGATAAACGAAAAATCGTTCATCATCGCCTCTTGATCTGACAATCAATAATTCTTTAACGGGAATTCCCGGACCAGTCTACTTTATTTTCAACCGATCGGCTCAAAAGTGTACGTTGCATATCGACTTGCGCTCATTCACACCATCCATGAGCTCTCTGAAACAAGCTTCGATATCTTTTCTCTTTTTCTTCGCTTTTTTATATACTACCAATTGTATTACTTTATAAACATTTTAGCAAGAAGTTTTTGAAAAAATCAATACTGACGGCCAAAATCATCATCCTTTATCGTTGTCCCCCGATGCATTCTTTTGCCGAGTCTTTGCCGACTCCCCTTTCATCAAACTATAAACTCTTTTGGGGCTATTTCGTGAAGTGCAATTTGATTGAACGAATTCCATTGAGTTCAAATAAAACCTTACCGTCCTCTGGGGGATTCCGGTATATTTTGAAATTTCTAAAGATGAAGACTGAGGATACTTTTTAAGAGTTTCCTTAATCAGCAATTCTTTTTCATTTACTTCTTCATTTTCGGACAAATAAAATTTTTTTCCTCTGATATAGTCTTTGTAATTTAAATAAATAGAATTATATACGAAAATAATTTTTTTATGGTTATATTCCTTGTCTAAAAATTTATTAACATCAAAGGTTTTATCATCAAATTGTTCCCAGAAATGAATAAATGCAAGGGATTTAGTCAACTCTTGAAAATCTGTTTTTGTGTTTCTTCCAGAGATGTAAACGCAATCCTCATTAATTTCAATGTTCATTGTGGTTTTTTCAGATGAATCTGGATTTTCAATTCGCGAGATCACTGAGCATATAAGAAAAAACATAAACGTTCCAAATGATACAACAGGTACTGTTTTTCGTTCCCAATTTTCCTTTAAGTCATAATACTTTATGTTTTTATTGTACCACTGAAAAACCTCTTGGATAACGACGTCAATTTCCCCATTGAAAACAGTTTCATGAAATGAATAAAATCTAGTTTCATGCAAAGATACTTTTCGACACCTAATGCTTAAATTTCTATTCATGTCATTTTTCACCAATTTTTAGTATTGTTTCAAGGATATTTTCATCCAAGTGATATGAAATATATGATTGGTACTTTTCTGCCAATTTCATACCATTAGAATTTCTTTCGCAAAATTTTACATCCATAAAATATCGCATCAATCTACTGTTTGTCGGATTGCTGCTGTACCTAAAACCATTCATTTTTTCCACGACTATTTGATCGATTTTTTCACTAACCGGGTTTTTGATAATAATGGAATCCTCTGATAATTCAATTTTTGTAAAGATTGGCGACTTATAATCTCTATGAACTAATGCATTTACAATTACTTCCCTAAGAATACTGTCTTCTTCTTTGACATCTTTAAACATCTTCGTTTCCATTTTTTTTATTTCTGAAAGATGGGCATTTTCTCCTGTGTTTTGTATATATTGGCTATAATATTGTGTTAGGATATTTTCAATTTTATCAATGGCTTCATACAAAGATTCATCAATAAAGGAAATTTTATCTTTAGCCTCAATCACCAAAATTGTTGCCCCATCAACAATGTCTTTGGGTTTATTAAAAAAAAATAATGCAAAATCATCTGTACAAGTATATTTATCAACTTCATGGTTTGCAGATAAAATTGATCGGTTCAGTGTCATTTTCTTAAAAAAGAGAAATAAATAGGAGTATTTTTCGTCAATTGACTTTGATTCATATTTTTCAGAAAATTCCTTTCTTTCTTTGATCATGGCGTTTGATAATGCAATATAATATTCCATAGAATTCAAGTTCAAATAGTTGATAAATGTATCAAAAATGTCTTTATAAATTTTTGGATTCCCATAATCAAATTGCATAAAGAACATTTTGTTGTTTTCGCTGATTTTCTCTCTGTTTTTCAAATTGAAGAAATTCACATTCATCCCCTTTTTTAATAAATATTCTAATCCTTTTCCCGTAATAATTGGGTTCGGATCTAAAACCCCAATGTAAACATTTTTTATCCCGCGCTTAAAAAGCAATTCACAACATGGTTCTTTCCATTGGCTTCTGCTGTCTTTTGTGCAAGGCTCTAATGTGGTAAACAAAATGTCGTTTTCAGAAATAATTTCATCCCTGCATAACTTTTCAAGCAAGGTAAATTCTGCATGGCTATCTTTATCAACTGCCCCCCTACAGCACGCGGATAAAATGGTTTTGTTTTCTTTTGTTATTCTAATAAGTATTGCTCCAACAAAAGGATCAAGAAAGCGGTATGTTGAAAAAACCTGAAACATATCTTTTTTTCGAAGTGATTTTATCTCCTTAATTGTGGAAAAATTGTTTACTGAGATTTTTACACACAACTCTTGCAATAAATCTATCGTTTTTTCTCTATTCTCCTCTATTGCTAAAGAAATATCGATATCCTTTAGTTGTGAAATTTCTTTGTTAAAAGATTGAACTTCATCTTCTAATTGACTGAAATTATAGGTTTTTCCTGTCTCCATTTTTTTCACCCTGTGATTATTATATCACACAATAATTTGTTATGCAAATGTTTGCCGAGTTTTTGCCGAGTAAGGTAGTTTTTTTTCAAAAATATTACCGTTACCATCGACATCGTACCAAATAAGGGACTTCTTTTTATTCAAAAAGTAAGGATCTCTCCTTACTCAGACTGATGACAAACCCCATTTTCAAAGATGGGGTTCGTTTTTTCCCCACAACTATCTTGAAAAAGCAAAAAAACACTTTTTTAGACTCGAAAAAGATATCTTTTTGATGTCATTGTCCCATTTTATTACAAGAAAAAATGAGCGTTGACTTTGTCAACGCTCCGAGTAAGGATCGCTCCTTACTTTTTCTTTAAAGCGGGGTGGGTCAGCAATATCTTGGTCAAGGCGTTCATCTGATCAAAGAAAATCTGACCGATGTCTTTGTTGATGGCAATGATTATTCCTTCTCCGAATTTGTCATGGACGACTTTATCGCCGACCCGGAAGTCGCCAACATCATTTTTCATGTTCAGCGCCATTTTCGGTCTTGGTTTTTCCAATTGTCTTTCAAACGGCTTTTCCGCCACGACTTCGGTTTCGATTCCCTCAACATTGTTGTTGGCTCCCGTAAATTCCAACACAAAGCGGGAGGTTTTGTTGTTAAACCGTTCGCCGTATAAAAGTCGGGTCTTGGTGCTTAATAAAAACAGTTTCTTCTTGGCTCTGGTGAAAGCCACGTAAGCGATCCGCCGCTCTTCTTCCAGTTCAGAATCAGAAGCGAACCGGTAAACGTTCGGGAAGATGTTCTCTTCCAACCCAATCACGAAAACATAATCGAATTCCAGCCCTTTGACGGAATGAATCGTGGAAAGAGTGATGCCGTTGGCCGCTTGCCTTTGGTTTTGGAGTTTGTCATCCGAAAGGATGGCATCATCGAAGGCCGCTTCCAAGCGCTCTTTCCGGGACATGTCGCTTTCGCTTTCTTCGATCTGGACCAAGATGCTCTTGAATTCCTGAACGTTTTCCCAACGTTCTTCGCCGTCTTCGTCTTCCATCAGGTATTCCTGATATTTGATCCTCTCGACCAATTGATCGAATATGTCGGTGAGCTTCTCGGTTTCCAGTTTTTCGGAAAACTCGGAAATCAATTTTTTGAATTCCGTTAGCGTTTCGAAACGGCGTTCGGAGATCAGCGTCTTACAAGCATCGATGGCATCAAGCAAAGTAAGCTTATATTTTTTTTGGATCTCCAACACTTTGGCGACCGTGGCTTCGCCCAAAGCCCGGGACGGCACGTTGATGACTCTTTGCAGGCTGTAAACGTCGTTCGGATTGACCAGCAGTTTGAAATAAGCGATGATGTCTTTGACTTCACGTCGTCTTAAGTAGGAAATGCCACCGAAAACTCGATAAGGAAGTCCCATTTGGATGATCCCAAGTTCCAGATTTCGCAGCAGACTGCTGTTTCGGTACAGCACCGCGAAAGAAGAGTATTCCGCTCCGTGGAGCTTAAGCGAGAAGATTCGGTCCAAAATGTAATCGACTTCTTCTTTCTCGTTGTAGGCCTGATAGATCTGAACATCCCCCGGTTCTCCCGGAGTGTCGGAAAACAATTGCTTTTTTTGCCGGTTCTCATTGTTCTTGATCAGCAGGTTGCAGCCGTCCAGGATGTTTTGGGTGGAACGGTAATTCTGGTTCAAAATGAACATCTGGTATTCCGGAAAATCCTGTTTGAACAAATTCATGTTCTCGTAGTTGGTTCCCCGAAAACTGTAAATGCTTTGGTCATCGTCACCAACCACGAACAAATTTCGCGACTTTTCGGCCAGCATCTTCATTAGTTTATACTGAACCAGATTGGTGTCCTGGAACTCATCGACCAAAACATATTGGTAACGGTCGCGGTATTTTTCCAAAACATTCGGAAATTGGGTAAAGATCTCGTAAGTTTTGAGGAGCAGATCCTCAAAGTCCAACAAATTAAGAGACTTCATTTTCTCTTCATACCAATTCATGATCCGCATTTCCAGCGGGGTATCCGGTTTTTTCATGACGCATTTGTTATAGTTCAGTGATTTTTGAACCGACTTGCTGGGATACTGCTTGCGATCAACGTTGTTTTCCTTTAAAACTTCGGTGACGATCTTCAGCTGTTCTTCCTCATCAAGGATGGTGAAACTGCGATCATAACCCAAAACGTTGATGTCCCGACGCAAAACCCGGGCGCAGAAGGAATGAAAGGTACTGATGGTTAGGTCATACGACTCGGGCCCGATCAGGTTCAACAGCCGGTTCCTCATCTCGTTGGTGGCCTTGTTGGTAAAGGTAATGGCCAATATTTGGAATGGTTTGATTTTTTTCTGAGCAATCATATGGGCGATCCGGTACGTCAGGGTCCGGGTCTTCCCGCTTCCTGCCCCAGCAAAGACCATCACTGGCCCATCAGTCGCCAGCGCGGCTGCTCTTTGCTGCTCGTTCAAACTTCTTAGCATAATGTCTCCTATTTATTTGTTGATGATTTCAGCGAAGTTATGCGGTTGAAAACCAATTTATCGTCGGTCGAAGTCTTGTCAACCGCGTAATATCCGTCCCGGATGAATTGGTATTTTTCGCCCTCTTCAAAATGCGGTTTCGGGTTCTCCAAGAATCCTTCGGCTTTTACCCAGGAATTCGGATTGATCCGATCTGCTAAACTGATGGTCTCGTCATCGATATCGGTGATCAGCGGTTCAAAAAGATTGAAAACTGCCGGGCGGGCCGTGGTGGCTTCCACGTAATGGATGGTACCGTTCGGTTTGCGTTCGTTGAACCCGGAATTGCTTTTGGTCGCTGGGTCGTAAGTGCAGTGCACTTCGGTGATGTTTCCCTCAAGCTCTTGGCTTACGCTATTGGCAGTTATGAAGTAAGCATTGTATAAACGAACTTCCAGCCCCAAAGCCAAGCGTTTATAGTGTTTGTCCGGTTTTTCCAAGGCAAAATCATCGCGGTTGATGTAAATATGTTTCGAGAAGGCGATTTGACGTTTCCCAAGTTCTTCGTTTTCGGCGTTGTTGGCCGCGTCCAGATATTCGACTTGGCCTTCCGGATAATTGTCAATGGTGACTTTCAGCGGACTTACGACCGCCATCAGCCGAGCCGCTTTCAATTTCAGGTCTTCGCGCAAAAAGTGCTCAAGCATGTTGCCTTCGATCGTGGAATTGATTCGCGAAAGTCCCGAAGCCAAAATGAAGGCTTTGATGGCTTCCGGGGTATAGCCCCGGCGCCTTAATCCCACCAGCGTCGGCATTCGCGGGTCATCGTATCCTTCAACTTTGCCTTCCGTCACCAATTGACGCAAATAGCGTTTGCTCATGATCGTATTGGTGATGTTTAAACGGCCGAATTCGATCTGTTTCGGAAAATCCCGTTTTCCGAAGCACTGTTCGATGACCCATTCATAGAGGATCCGGTGGTTGTCATATTCCAGACTGCACAAAGAATGAGTGATCCCTTCAATGGCGTCTTGGATTGGATGCGCGAAATCATACATCGGATAAACACACCATTTGGTGCCTTGACGATGATGGTTGATGAACAGGATCCGGTATAAAACCGGGTCGCGCATGTTGATGTTCGGATGACTCATGTCAATTTTGGCGCGCAGGACTTTTTCGCCTTCCGGATATTTTCCGTTTTTCATGTTATCGAACAATTTCAGATTCTCCGCCACGCTGCGATCGCGGAAAGGGGAATTTTTGCCCGGATTGTTCAGATCGCCGCGGTAGACCTTGATGTCATCTTGGGACAGATCGTCAACATAGGCCAAACCGGCCTTGATCAGTTTCAAAGCCAGATCGTAAGTCTTCCCAAAATAATCGGAGCCGAAGAATATGTTCGCGGGATGGTATCCCAGCCATTCAATGTCATTGATGATGGCGTCAACAAATTCGGCTTCTTCCTTGGCGGGATTGGTATCGTCAAACCGCAGATTGGTTTTGCCTCCGAATTCTTTGGCCAATTCGAAATTGGTAACCAAAGCCCGAGCATGGCCGATATGCAGGTAAGCATTTGGTTCCGGCGGGAACCGGGTCAAAATCGTCTCGGTTTTTCCGGAATCCAAATCGCTTTTCATAATGGTTTTTATAAAGTTGGAGATTTCTTCCATATTTTTTATTCCTTACCGGATGCTTTTTTCACATCCACGGTTTTAATGTTTTCCCCGTTCGCATATTCTTGGAAAAGGGAAATCGCAAAATTCCGATGTTCTTCCAAAAGAACCCGGCTGAAGCAAATGATCATCAGAAATATGCGTTTGGTTTCCGGCCCGATCTGCGTCCTTGGGCTATCTGAGGTCGTCGATCCGAAGGGGCCTTGTTCATCAACATAGACGGGAATGTTCGAAACATTCAGTTTTCCGCGGCCGATTCCGATGTAATCATCAGCTTCGGTGCCTTTCCGAATGATAACATCGCCTTGGATCTTATCGTAATCCATGACCGCGGTCGAACGCACCGTTTCCAAAGAAAGAATGTTTCCGGCGTCAACCACGTTGTTGATCTGATACAGGGAATTTCCCTTGACGATCCGCCGATACAGGGATTCGACGGCCAAGCGGTAACGGCTCGGGTCCTTCCCAAGCTTTTTGTAACCGTCCCGGGCTTCTTTAATAAGAGGAATATTCAAGACGTCCTCCAATGAATATTCCTCAGCTATCTTTTGTTCATAATTCGCAATCAGTCCGGCGATTTTGGCGCTGTTTTCAACAGTAACATCCATGATCAGCGGGATGACGTTAAAATCGGGGAGTGATTCCGTGATTGAGGGGTCGATGGTAATGATCATACGATTTCGGATTTTTCTTTCATCAAAGCTTCCAGTTCTTTGTTCTTCGCCAGAATTCTTTCCTTGAGCGGTTCCGCCTGGTCGCGAAGATCTTTGACGATCGTCTTGATTTGGTCGATTTGGCTGACAAGTTTAACATAAATCATGACCGCTTCATTTCCTTCCAAGTCTTTTAGGTTCTTCTTCGAGAAGTCGATCTTGGAATGCAGATCGTCGCGATGAACTTCCAGATCGGTCATTTCGGCTTTGGCCTTGAGCAGATCGGTCTTCAAGGTCGGATCATTCCCGAGGGAATCAATCCTGGCCTGGATGGCTTCCATTTGTTTGGTCTTCGCATTGTATTCGCTTAGGCATTCCCCAAGGAATAATTTGTTATTGAAGAAATCCGAAACTTTCTCTTCGTTGTTTCGCAGTTTCTTTTCGTAATCCAAACGTTTGTCCAACTCGGTTTTCAGATCGGTCAGTTTTCGGACCAAATTATTGTATTCCAAAGATTGCTCGCGGATGTCTTCTTCAAGCAAGCGGGCTTCTTTTTCGATGGCGGCTTTGCGATCAACAAAAAGCTGAGTTTGCAAATTCTGGTTGGTATTAAGGACTTTGGAAAGTTCTTCGCTTTGTTTGGCGATGGTTTCGGAAGTTTTTTCCTGCGTCATCTTCAGTTCATTCAGCTGATCCATCAGCAAGTTGCGTTCGCTTTCCACCTGTTGTACTTCTTTGGAATTCGCGGTCAAGGCATAATCTTGGCGGATCTTCCGAAGATAATAGTCAATGATCTGACCTTCTTTAGTCTTCAGATTGGCCATTTCCTGCTGTTTGGCAGCCACGAAGTTTTGGTATTTGGCGGTGATTCGGGCTAAATCTTCTTCAAGTTCTCCCAAACGCTCTTCCTGAAGCTGAAGTTCAAGCAAAGCTTTCGCCCGGGCTTTTTCGAAGGCTTCTTTGGTAGTAGCGGTGAAGTCCCGGTTGGAATTGAAACTGTCCGAAAGCTGATCGATGCGGCTGTTGAGTTTTTCGATGTCCTGCTGTCTTTGGGTGATTTTGGTTTGCAAAGAGGCGCTGGAATTCCGGTTGGCTTCTTCTTCCTCGGCCAAACGGTTTTGGATTTCCCGCTGCATGTCCCGAATGACCCGAATGCGGCGTTTGAAATCCGGATCCAGAATGTCATCTTCCGAGAACTGCTTCATGGAATTCTTCATGTTTTGCAACACGGAATCCTTATTGGCAACTTGACTCTGCAGAGTATTGATCTCTTGCATCTTCTCGTCGTTTTCCAAAACCAAAGCCGCTTTTTCTTCTTCATTGGTCTGCAGTTTGGTTTCGTAAGTTTCCGCGATCTCCTGGATCTCTTTTTGTTTCTGCGCTGCCAGCAACCGGAGTTCTTCGCGGTTGCGATTCAGTTCCTCGCGGAATTCCCGGATCAGCTGCGACGGATCGGCTGGCGTTTGCTTCAGTTTTTCGATCTCGGCTTTCAAAGCCCGGATCTCGCTTTGCAATGCATCTTTTTCCTGACGGTCCTCAGGGGCCAGGGTCGGCTGGGCCATAACATTCGGATATGGCGGCGAATAAGACATCCCCGGGGCTTTGGCCCCGCACGGAAGATTCTCGTAATTATAATATTTATAAGGTTCCGGATAGTTGATTCGGTTTTGTTCGCGGAACAGGTTGGATTTCAGTATTTCCATTTCCAAATCCCGGGACTTGAGCAATTCCTGGGTTTGCTTCAATTCCCCGATCAAAGCATTGATCCGCGGCTGGTCATCATGAGATGGAATGACCGCGGCCGGAATCGGAGCCGGTTTGTTTTTCTCGGCTGCATAAGCTTTTTCTAGATCCGCGTATTTGTTTTTCAACAGTTCCAAAGCCAGATTGAGATCATTGAAAGAGGCGATCAGCCGTTCATTGTTTTCCCGAAGTTGCGCGGTTTCTTCGGAAACGGCAGTCGTTTCCGGATTTTCGGCTTTTCCATCGCCTTGGGCTACCTGGCTTTGCAAAGCCTCGTTGTATTGACTAAGGTCATTGAGCGAAGTTTGTAAGCGGCGGTTTTCTTCGCGAAGACCGTCCAGATCATCATTCTTGCTGTTAAGTTCTTGTTCAAGCTGTTTGACCCGATCAGAAGACTGATTCTTGATTTGTTCTTTCAACTTGGAGTTGATTTCTTTTTGTTCTTCGAGGGCGGAACCGATCAGGACATTTTCTTCCTTCATGCGGGCAAAATCCGCCTGGATACTTTGTTCGTCAGCCGGAGTCTGAATACTTTCTTCATCCGCATGGGAACGAAGCGCTTCGTTGGTCTGACGCAGTTCGTTGATCGACGAAACCAACCCGTCGACTTCCAAACGGAGTTGCTCCAGTTCTTTGTCAACTTGGGCGCGTCCGTCTTTCTCGGCTTGAAGGATCTGCGCATTTTCCAAATCTTTGGCGGCTTGGGCTTCTTCTTGTTTCTTGTAATCGCGAATCAAGGCTTGCAAGTTTTTCTTGTCCGCCTTCATCTTTTCGATCCGTTTCGCTAATTTGTTCTTTTCGCGTTTTTCCGCCTCGAAGAGTTTTTTGTTCTCGGTTTCCAGAAGCCTGTTGGCATCAACCTTTTCCCGAAGGGCTTGAAGTTTGTCCGCCAGGCGTTGCTTTTCTTTTTTCTCGGCGGCCAAAAGGAATCGCTCTTCCGCTTCTTTGACTTTCAGCGGTTCATAAGTCTTATTCCGTTCCTCAAGTTCTTTCCGGATCTTGTCTCTTTCCTTTTCGGCTTCCAGTTGGGCTTTTTCGGCTTCTTTGGCTTTCCGGATCTTTTCATCCCGAAGGACAAAATTATTGTTCAGATCATTTTTCAGTTTTTCGATCTGTTGTTGCAGCTTGGCGTTCTCGCGTTTGGTTTCCTGATATTGGGCAGTGGTCGCCAAAAGAGCTTCGTTGTTATCGCCTTTCATAAGCAGATTTTGTTCTTTTAGCGTACTAAGTTTAACGACTTCGATTTCTTTTTTTAAACGGGCTTCCTCTTTTTTACCATTCAAATAAGAAGTTTTGAGCTGTTCTTCCTTGGCTTTTTGGTTTTCAATGTCTTTTCGGAGGGTTTCAATTTCTTTTTGAAGTTTCAAACTTTCCTTTGATTTGTCTTGGAATTGTTTGGAAATTCCGGAAAGTTTTTCGTTCATCTCCGCTTTGGCAGCAGCGCGGATGGCGGCCAGATTATTTTTGGCTTTTTCCAGCTGAGCTTTCAAAGACTCATTTTCTTTAAGCAGTTTGGCGTCGGTTTTCGGCGCAGCTTCGGCCTTCGCCCCCGAATTGGCGGATTTCGCGGTCCCCTTGAGTACCTCTCCTCGCAAAAAAGCGATCTCCTTCTCCAATTGGCTGGCGATGGCAGTTTGTTTATTTAGTTTCTCTTCTAGATCCCTTTTGCTTTTTTCGGCAGCCTCAAGACTGCGCAGATTTTCCCCGTGCTTTTTTTGGAGAGTCTTTAATACTTCTTCGATCTCCGATATTGTTTTAGTAACTTCAGGAACTTCCGCTTCTTGAGCAGTTTTACTGCCTGGTTGAAGACTGGGGGTTAAATTTAACTTTTCTGGGTCAATTACCGGAACACCGCTGAATTTTACTTCAATGACTTTTTTGATGGCGGCTTCCAATGCGGTCTTCTCAGCCAACAGCCGTCGGATCTCCGAATTTAATACTTCTACTTTTTTCTGCTCTTTTTGCAGTTCTTCGATGGTCACCGATTCCGGTTCTTCTTCCTCGAGCCGTTGCGCCAACCCCATTTTTTCTTTAAAATTACGCTCCTTGCTCTCGGCCTTAAGGGCTTCGGATTCCATCAGTTGTTTTAATTTCTTCTGGGCAGCGATGATTTCTTGCATCCGGTTATAGTCGGTGGATGCGGCTTTCGGTTGGTCGGCAACATTAGTCTTCCCTTCCTTGATTGGCAACGGCATTTTCGTCTCCGAAACTGGTTTTTCGGAAGCAGTGTTCATTTTGTTCAAAAGATCATCGGCGCTTTTCTTGGAATTGGCAGACAAAACTTTGGCTTTCGCTTTTGAGGCGGCCGGTTCATTTTCACTTTTCAGTTCATTCAGCGGCCGCTTTTCGGCTGGTTTCGCGGGGATTTTTTTAACCTCTTCGGGAGCGGGTTTCAAAGCCGGAAGGGTTCCTTTCGGAGTCACCGCTTCCGCTTTGGGAACCGCATTCCCGCGCAAGTCGGACAAAACCGATTTCAATCGTTCAACGACATCCATGGTTTTTTCCTCTTTCTTCATGAGTGGCTCCTTATTCGCTCCGGCCCGTGTTTTCACGATGGCAGGATTGGCTTTGGGTTTGGTGCTTTTAACCGCCGGCTTTTTGATGGCTTTCTTGGCAACGGTCGTTTTCCCTTTGACAACTTTTTTCACGCTGGTTTTTTTGGTCTCTTTTTGGTTATTTTCCATAATTCCCTCCTAAAAAACGCTTAATATCATTTTAAACAGTGCATAACCGATAACGGTCGCGGAGCCGCCGATGCTCAAAAACAAGAAAATGTTTTTGATCCCTACATAGATCGGCCGGCTTTTCTTCAGTTTGTAAGCCCGATCGACGGTCACTTGGCGAACCCGGTCGAAAGTGGCAATGTTGACTTGGCCCTCCTCAACGGCTTTGATGTCCATTGGGGCAATGAATGGTTTTTTCGAATTGACGTACGATAAATAATACTTCCGAGCCTTTTGAAATTTTTTCTTGTATTGTCTGGAAATGGTTTTTTCCGATTTCTTCAAATAATTCTGAGCCATTTTGTATTCTTTGACGTAATCGGTGGAAATCATGGTATAAATGGCCGCATAGAAGATAAACAGGATCAAAAGATAAACGGTCAGATTGCCCACGATTTTCAGCCACGCGGCCCCTTCAAAAATACCGATCAGCAGATTGTAGATCCTGAACCCGAAATTGTGCTGGGCGATCTTCTCCCAAAGGAACGAATCGGTGGAGATGATGAAAATCATAAGCGCAAAAAGAAAGATGATCAGCAGTTTCACCCCGAGCGGGATCTTCATGAAATTGACGTCGCCGATGACATCGACGGTTTTTTCGTTTTCCGTGAAGACCGTCTTCTTTTGGGTGTTATACTGCTTGTCCCAAGTCTGAAAGGCTTGCTTGATCAGCTTGCGTCGTTTTCGACGGGTAAACTCGGGGTTTCTCAGAACATCTCCGAAAGCCATTTCTTGTTTTCGGACCTTGATCAGGTATTCTTCCACGCTGGTGATCGGATAAGCCGCGGTCTTGGAGTTATACATGAACGGGTTGCCTCGCAAAAACAGCATTTTCGCGGAATCCGTATTTATTTGTCCGTCTTGTTGGTAAGGGTTAATGGATGCGCTTGCGGCCGAAGTATCTTCGCCGACTTTCACATATCCTTTTTCGGATAATTCATAAACGGCTGTTTTGGATTTGCTAGGTTTGGGCACCGCGTTTCCCTCCTTTGGTCATCCTCCCAACAAAGTCTTGAGTTCCTCGCTGAGATAGGCATGGTTCATGGCATATATGTCATCAAAGAAAGTCGGGGAGAGGTTCTCCCGTTCCTCCAAAACGAAAATCACGCTGTTTGGATAAAGAAACAGATTTTCCACGTAACTGACGGCGTTTTCGGCACTCAGGGTCCCGCTCGCGACGACCGTTTCCAGTTTGGAAAGCACCGAAGCAAAATCCGCGGCATCGAACCCATCAGCGAAGGTGCAATCGCCGGCCAAATAGACATAAAAGAAATATTCGTGATAAAGCCCGAATCCCCCGGTCGTGATTCCGGTCAGAGTATCGGTCATGTAACTTTTCAAAAGGGGTTGCGTTTCCCAAGTTTTGGCGGTCATCCATTCCGCGTTTCGATGCGCCAGGATGATTCGGCAGTCCAGAGCCATCCAGGGATTCATTAGCCCAATGGTTTCTTGTTGGCTGGAATATTCTCTAAAAGCGCCGTTAAGGGCGGTGATGATCGGGTCGGCTTCGGTGAATTCGGTGGTCAAAAAGGCCGTCGCATAAGCATTTAAGCGTGCGGAATCTATCAAAAGATCTGAGAAAGACGTCAAATAAGTGGGAAGGTCAACAATGGCGGCATCAGCGGCCAAAACCGTGAATTCCGAAAAATGCGCCGCGAAGAAAGCCAAATCATCCAAACGCTCCAAAAACAAATTCCGTTCGCGAATTCCCGCGAACTCGGCACTGATCACTTCCTGATTGGCGCTAAGGCTCGCCGAGATCGCCGAATAGTCATAGGTGTCATAATCATTTTCCAAAATTTCGGAGAAAAATTGCCAATAACCTTTATTGCTCTTCAGATAATTCAGTTTTTCGGTAATCGACGCAATTTCCGGATTGTCCGCTTCTTCGGTCAGAACGCTTTCTAGGACCATTGTCCCATCCGCTTCCGCCAGAAAGGCGGAAACAAAATCGGTACCGGTTCGATTGGCATCGACCAAAGCTTGGGAATCCGCTCCCAGTTGAGCATACATCGTCGTCTCAAAATAATCGTTGAGGGTCTCAAAATCATCGTTGATGTCGGCGATCGCCTCATAGGCCGCGGCAGCTTTTTTGCCGCTTAGGGAATCAAAGGCGTTTTTGTATTCCGCATATTTATCGATGTTCGCATTTTGGACTTCATTTAATTTGGAAATCGGGATGTAAATGTTGCTGGTTTCATTCATGGCGGCGGTCAGGGGGCGGTCATAATCAATGGTGGCAATCGGTTTTAGAACCACCATCAAAATGATGACAATTATGTAACCGTTGATGAACCCCAGCAGACCGGCCACAACTCTGGAAAACCGCTTGGTCTTGGTCAAGACCCGCTTTTCAACGGTGATCGGAAAGAATCCGTAAATCAGAATGATGATCCCCGCCATGGCCAGATAGAGAATCAGCCCGACAAACCCGGTGATCATGATGTTTTTATAAGCCAGAAGCCCCAAAAATTTGGCGATCCAGCCAAAGACTTTGTTCATGAGGCCATTCACGGCCGGAGTGGTCTGAATTAATCCCATCACCAGATCGTGAAGGAAAAATAGGCCGATGAACGGAACAACCAAAGCCAAGGTTTTCCGCGCCTGACGGTAGAGACTGTAATAAACCCCAGCGGTCACGGAGGCAATCAGAACGAGAATGATGATGATGTCAAAATTAAACGTTTCAATGAATTGCACGCTCGCTCCTCCTGAATGTTTGACCGGTGATTCTTACTTATTATACCATTTTGGCGTTTTTTTTACAATTCTATTTTATATTTGTTACAACAATAACTTCAAAATAGGACCGTAAGCGGGATTTGAGAGGTCAATTCGCCATTCTAAGGGAAAAGGCCAATAAAAAACACCGCGCGGGCGGTGTAATTTTATTATTCGGGGATGACGTAGATCATATCCAGATCCGCGAAGTCGCTCCAAATGATCAAGTAAGTTTCATAGTTCTGAGCCGGAACGTAAATCTTGCAAGTGTCCGGAAGATGCAAAGTTCCTTTCCAAGCGACGCTGTAAGGATTGATGGCGTTCACATATAATTCTTTTAAACTGTTCAAACGATCGAGCGAATTTTCGGCGAAGGTGATCGCAGCCGTTACTTCGGCGACGTTAATGTTGACGGTGCTGAAGATGTTCGGATTTTCGGTGGAGGTAGCGGTGATGATGGCATTGCCTTTGGCCAATGCTTGGACGACGCCTTCATACATGGAAACGGTCGCCACGGCGGAGTTGGAACTGGTCCATAAAATTTCTCCGAGATCAAATCCCGTGGTGGTCAGTTCGATCAGATCGGCTACATACATTTTCCTAGCCCCGGTAAACTCGATCGGGGTGTAAGAATAAGTGGTGATGACATTGCGATCAGCCGCCGGCAAGACCGTAACGGTGGCCGTGGAAGTAACCTCGGAAGTCGTGGAATCGGCAGTGATGGTAACGGTTCCGGTCCCGACGGCGGTTACTTTTCCGTTGGCATCAATGGTAGCAATGTTCGGATCGGAAGTTGACCAAGCGACGTTTTCGGATGTGACATTCAGCGTCTGGGTGTCGCCAATGTACCAATCGCGTTTAATGGTATAACGATAGATCTCGACGGTGGTGGTGCTGGTGATGGTTTTGTCAGCTTTCGGAAGAATGGTTATGTCGGCTTCCGAATAAAGGGTCACGTCATCTTTGTTGGTTGCGCGGACGGTAACGGTTCCGGGAGCCACCAAAGTCAATTTTCCGTTGGATTCAATGGTGGCCACGGCCGGATCATCGGTCGACCAATCGACCGAAGCGCCGCTGGCGGACATGAAAATGGTGTCTTCCATGTAAACCCGGCGGTTGGCGTTCAGAAACATGCTGTCCCGGCTGTTCAGATAGAGCAAATTCTCGGGCGCGTACATCGCCGATTCGTCAACATTGATGGTCAGGGTCTCCATGTTTGTGCAGCTGGCAAAGGCATATTTCCCGACTTCTTTCAGACTTTCCGGAAACGTCAGGGACTTCAGGTTCTTGGCCTGGTAAAAAGCATATTGTTCAATGGTCGTTAGGGTGTTCGGAAATTCGATCGTTTCCAGTTTGCTGGTCGGCAAGGTGATGCTGAGCAAACGGAAGTAATCGAAGAAAGCGAAGTCGCCGATTACTTTGACCGGAACGCCTTCAATGCTTTCGGGAATGACAACGTTGGCCGAATTGCTGATCGGAGCCACGATTTTAACATAATCTTGGTCCGAAACCTCGCCGGTTAAACCTCCATAAATGTATTTATAATCAAAACCATCCGCGGTTTTGACCACATTGGCATAAAAATTCGCATCCGGCTGATTCCCGAGCAAAGCCATGTCATAAGCGGTGGCATTGATTTCCCCGGTGAACTTCCAGCCGTAATTGGTGTCTTTATAATAATAAACGACAAACTCTTTGCGCGTCGTCTCCGACCCTAAGGTCAGGCCGATGACGATGTTCGCCGCGTAATAATTCTTGTTGACGATGACAGCTTCGAACGAACGGGTCTTGATGGAATCAAAATCCGCGAAATAAACTTCGGCGGGATTGGTTTCCAAAAATTGGTTATATTCCAAAGAATCCGCCGCATAATAAACGGCGGCGACCTTCTCCAGATCGTGAGCATTCATGGCGGCTACATAACGATTCCAAAGTCTTTCGGGTGATCCGCTGCTTCCGCAACCCGCCAGGATCATCACCAAAAACAGCATGATGGCAATTGATATTTTCTTCACTCTCGTTTAGCCTCCAAAATTGTTATTTTCACGCGGACTTTTCCGCGAATTTACTTCATTTGATTATATAACAAAACCAACCCTAAATCAACTTTTTTTTGAAATCAGCGGGTCAAATATTGAAAATAACCGGCGACTGCGATCATGGCGGCGTTGTCAGTGCAATATTTCATTGAGGGAAAAGTAAGCCTGACCTGGTCCAGTTTTCCGACTTCGGCTTTCATTCGGGTTCGAAGGCCCTTGTTGGCGGCGACGCCGCCGGCGACCACGATCTGCTTGACCTGATATTTCTTGATGGCACTGATGGTCTTTTCCACCAAGACCGTCACCACCGAATTCTGAAACGAAGCACACAGATCGGCCACATTGATGGCCTGCTTCTTCATGTTGGCGGTATTGATGATGTTGATGACCGCGGATTTCAGCCCGGAGAACGAAAACTCGTAACCGCTGCGGTCCACATAAACCAGCGGCAGTTTGTAAGTCGGTTTGCCCTGCAGCGCCAGATTGTCAACTTTGATCCCGGCCGGATATTCCAGTCCCATGACCCGGCCGACTTTGTCATAGGTTTCTCCGACCGCATCATCCAAAGTCTCCCCCAGGATCTCAAACCGGAAATGGTCCTTCATCAGCACCAATTGGGTATGTCCTCCCGAAACGACCAAAGCTAAGAGCGGAAAGTGAAAGTCGCTTTCCAGGTAATTGGCATAAATGTGACCATGGATGTGATCGACTTCAACGTATTTCAAATTGTGAGCCAAAGCAAAAGCCCCGGCGGCATTGATCCCGACCAAAAGCGATCCGATCAGCCCCGGATGATGGGTCACGGCCACCAGATCGATCTGATCCGGAGTTATTCCCGCTTGTTCCAAAGCCTGTTCAAAAACCACCGTGATCTTTTGAACATGGTGGCGGCTGGCCACTTCCGGAACGACCCCGCCATAAATTTTGTGAAAATCGATCTGCGTATAAACGACGTTGGACAGGACTTCTTTTCCGTCCCTTACCACCGCCACGCTGGTCTCATCGCAACTGGTTTCTACTCCTAAAACAATCATTTGTTTACCTCGATATTTTTGATCAGGACCAAAGCATCGCTTCCGTCTTGATAGTAATGAATTCTTTTGTGTGAGAATTCAAAGCCGAATTTATCATACAGATGCCGGGCGGCCTCGTTGGTTTCCCGAACTTCCAGGCTTAGCGTCTTTACTTTGGACATGGCGCACAATTTGACCGCGAAGTCCAAAATCATGGTTCCGAATCCATGGCCCTGATATTTTGAAGCAACATAAAAATTGACCACTTCCGCGGTATCGTCATGGATCCAAAGACCGATGTATCCGCCCACGCGGCCGTCGATCTCCAAGACCAGGTAATGCGCGAACGGGTTAAGTTTAAGGTCGGAATAGATCATGTCAAAACCAAGCGAGGTCCCGAAAATGGCTTCTTCCCCCCGGACGATTTCCCCGATGTCCTTTTCTTCCAAAGGACGGATCTGGAATTTCATAATTCTCTCCGCAGGTAATTGGGACTGAGCGAATGAATGTCTTGAACTTCGGTTCCCTTGACGTTGCGATAATCAATTCGAAAATTGCTTTCGTCAATCAGTTTATAATCATGATCTTTGATCGTTTCCATGAATTGTTCCCGCGGCATGAAGGCATCGTCAAGCAACGTCTTGGCGATCCCGTCTTTGACTTCGATCAGTTTCCCGTAGCAATGGCCCTTCTTCGCGATCGAAGTAATGGCATAGCATCCGTCCTGGTTTAGGTATCCGCTTCCGAGCAGATCCAGACTGCTGATGATGTCCAATGGTTTCTTCAGCGTCCAGGCCAACATTTTGGCGACGGTCAGGCTGATCCTCAGTCCGGTATACGAACCGGGTCCGATTCCAACCGCGAACCGGTCAAAATCTTGGGCTTCCAAATTGGTGTCTTTCAGCCCGGCCCGGATGGTTTCCAGGAAATGTTCGGAATGATTATTTTTGCCTTCGATGATTTTCTCGTAAAGGACGTTTTCGTCTTCCAGAAAAGCCACATAAAGAAATATCGTTGAAGTATCCAAAATCATGGTTCGCATTATTTTATCCTCTCGATGATGTCTTGATATTCCGGATCTTCAGCCGAGATCTCCAAACTTCGCTGATGGTCTCCGATGATGGCGATGTCGATTTGAAGCCGCGATTTCGGGAGCAGATAATCGATGTTGTCCGCCCACTCGATGACGCAAAGTCCGTCTTTCTCGAAATACTCTTCCAAATCGTCGTCCTGGCTGGCCTGGTTGATCCGGTAAACATCCATATGGTAAAGCGGCATCCGCCCCTGATAGATCTTCATGATCGTAAAAGTGGGGCTGTTGATCGTCGCCGTGATGCCCAGTCCGCGTCCCAGGCCCTTGGTCAGGACCGTTTTTCCGGCCCCCAGATCGCCGCTTAGGGCAATGACCATGTTCGGTTGCGCCAACCGGCCGATTTTCTCGCCCAATTGCATCATTTCCTCAGCACTATTGATTGTTTTTCTTATTTTCATGCTTTCACCCTATTATTGTCTATTGTAACATATTTACCGGACTTTTTCACTACTTTTTCACTCCTGAGTTTGCCACTTTGACCT
>DDXT01000007.1 GCA_002347755.1 Caryophanales bacterium UBA2253 | reverse complement strand
TACTTGATTGTTTATGTTTATTATTCCTCACTTTTCATCTTTAACTTCCCCAAACTCAAAATATTTTCAAGTTTTGGTAAGCTGTTCTTTGATTGAGACTGTTTTACAAAGTTTTGGCCCGGCCCTTTAAATCTACAAAGCGCTTCCTCCATTTGTCTGGAAAGTTCAAAAGAATTTACTCCTCGCCATCCTTTTTCACATTCTCCGATTATTATCCTTAACAATTTTTACCGGTTATGGTATAATTCAACTAGAGTAAAATTTGAGGTGAACAATGATTAAAAAAGGAGACATCGTTTACGGGAAAATTACCAATATTCTCGGCTATGGCGCTTTTGTTAGTGTCGGCGACTACGACGGTCTGATTCACATTTCCGAGTTCTCAGACAACTTTGTGAGGAAGATCGACGACTATGTCACGGTCGGCCAGCAGGTTAAACTGAAAGTTTTGGACATTGATGAGAAAAACAAAAAACTGCGTCTCAGTTATAAAACCCTGAATAAAACCCGCGGGGTCAAAGGCGAGATTCCGGTTTTCGAAATTGGCTTCAAGACTTTAGAAGACGAGATGCCAACGTTTATTGAAAAACAATTAAAAAAAGAGGAATGAAATGTTAGATTACAAAGATATTCTAAAATTCGCAAGCAAAGAAGAGATCGAAATTCTGAAGCCGGGGGCTTTGGAAGCCCGAGACCGTCTGCTCAGACGGACTTGCCTGGGGAGTGATTTCGTCGGCTGGGTCGATTACCCCAATCTGCTTTCGGAAGACGACCTGAACCGCATCACCAAAGCTGCCAGGGACATCAAGAATCGTTCGCAGGTTCTTTTGGTCATCGGCATCGGCGGATCTTATTTGGGAGCCAAATCAGCGATTTCGATGTTGAAGAACTACTTTCCGGAACCGGACGATCTGGAGATTTTGTTTGTTGGGAACTCGCTTTCTTCAACTTATACCAAAGAAATATTCGATTATCTTCAAAACCGGGACTTTTGCATCAACGTCATTTCCAAATCGGGAACGACGACGGAACCGGCGATCGCTTTTCGGATCTTCCGAAATCTGCTCATAAGCAAATACGGAAAGAGCTTTTTCGAACGCATCTATTGCACGACCACCATTGGCAAAGGTGCTCTTTATACCGAAGCCACCAATAACAATTACGAGGTGTTCGGAATCCCCGAGGACATCGGGGGAAGATATTCGGTCCTGACGCCGGTCGGACTTCTGCCCATGGCTTGCGCCGGGCTGGACATTTACCAGATCATCCGCGGCGCCACTCAAGCCTTTCGGGATTATTCCAAAAATGATTTTTGGGAAAACGATGCTCTGCTTTACGCGGCCATTCGAAACGTCCTTTACCAAAAAGGGAAAATGATCGAGATTTTGGTTTCCTATGAACCAAAACTGGCGGGGCTCGGGGAATGGTACAAGCAGCTGTTCGGAGAATCCGAAGGCAAAGACCGTCAGGGACTCTACCCTTCCTCGGTCACCTATTCGACCGATTTGCATTCGCTCGGCCAATATGTGCAAGACGGCCAGCGCCATTTGTTCGAAACCGTGCTGAACATTGTCAAACCCGCCGATAATTTTAACATTCCGATAGACGAGGAAGACCTGGACGAGCTGAACTATCTGACCAAGTTTTCGCTGGATGAAATCAACAAACAAGCTTTGAAGGGAACGGCCATCGCCCATGTGGACGGAGAAGTCCCGAATCTGCTGATCAACCTTCCCGAGATCACCCCGTTTCATTACGGATATCTGGCCTACTTCTTCATGTTCAGCTGCGGGATCAGCGGAGCGCTGCTGGGAGTGAACCCGTATACTCAAGAAGGGGTCGAGGCTTACAAGAAAAACATGTTTGCGCTTTTGGGAAAACCGGGATACGAAAAATTGCGAGAGGAATTGCTAAAGAAGATATGAAAAAATACTTGATTGCGGTCTGGTTGTTTTTATTGATTCTAACCGGCTGTTCGGGGAGAGCCGAAACCGCGGAAGACGATTATCCAATCTTGCAAGGGATCGAGCATGTCTACGTCAAAAGCAATTATGAAGAAGTAACGGAAGCTCTGACCACCAAGGCCGGGCTGAACGTCGTTTTGTTTGCCTATGATCCGGATTTCTATGAGTGTCCGTTTTGCTTGGCGGTGGTTCCGATCATCAACGAAGCCGCTTTGGAAGTCGGAGTCGAAAAGATTCTTTATCTGGACATTTATGAAATGCGGCGGGACAATACGACCCAATACCAATTGCTTTTGGGATTTTTGGACAGCAAAGTCGGCGACCTCATTGAACGCGACGGCGTCAAAAAACTGATCGTTCCCGATCTGTATGTCGTTAAAGACGGCGAGATCGTGACCCATCACATCGCCACGCTCAAAGACGGCGATGGCGCGTTCATCAAAGATTTGACCGATGCCCAAAAAACGGAACTAAAAGAACTTTATGTGACCATGTTTCAGTTTGGCCAATAACGATTAATCAAATCAAATATGCGAATATTTGATTTTTTTATGAGTGAAAAAGTAGTGAAAAAGTCCGGTAAATATGTTATAACCCGAGTTTGCCACCTACAAATCAAAAAAAAGGTCCTTTGAATTAGGACCTTTCCAAAAAAAGCATTGTTTTTAACTGTTTTATGGCTTTTTTAGTTATATTATTGCATTTTTATCTGTTTTTTAACTTTTTATCTTTTATCTATTTTGTAAAATTATGTACGTATATTATGTACTACATGTATAATCTTATATTACTTTTATACTGGTTTTTAGATTCAGTAACTCCATTTTCTTGTATAGCTTGTTTTCTATCTTGATATGAGAGTATATAATATCTTGTGGACTTTCAAAAATGAAAGAAATTCAGTAAGGGGAATAAAAAGAGAAATCCTTTGTGTATAATAGAGTTTGAACACGCCACAAACACAGGAGGATTTCCCATGCTTGATTTTACCACAAAATTGATGTCTTGTCTGGCAAATCGAGAAAATATGGCAGAAGCGATCCGGGAATTGTTTCGTTCAGAGCTTGAAAAAGCGATGAACGACCTCTTGAAGATCGAATT
>DDXT01000066.1 GCA_002347755.1 Caryophanales bacterium UBA2253 | reverse complement strand
CCCCATAACTTTATTATACGAATATAAACATAATCAAGAAATCCGAAAGGAGGAATCTCCGTGCGAGAAGCCCTGCTTTATCAAAAACTGGAAGACCGAAAAGTGCAGTGCGCGGTCTGTAACCATCGTTGCATCATCAGCGAAGGCAACCGAGGGATCTGCGGCGTCAGAGAGAACCGGCAAGGCTTTTTGTATGCCTTAAATTACGGACTCACCATTTCGGCGGCCATTGATCCGATTGAAAAGAAGCCATTGTATCATTTTCTTCCCGGAACCCGGATTTATTCTTTCGCGGCAGTAGGCTGCAATCTTCGCTGCTCCTGGTGCCAAAATTGGCAGATATCCCAAAGTCCAAAGCCGAACCGGCCCATCGTGGGTTCAGCAGTTTCCCCACCGGAACATGTTGACCGAGCCTTGAAATATCGCTGTCCATCCATTGCTTACACTTATTCCGAACCGACGGTCTTTTTGGAGTATGCTTTGGAAACGATGAAATTGGCTCGAGAAAAAGGACTCAAGAACGTCTGGGTCACCAACGGATACATGACTCCGGAGATGCTGCAATTGATCCTTCCTTTCTTGGATGCAACCAACGTCGATTACAAGGGACCACGGGAGGGAGTGTATGAGAAATATTGCGGCGGAAGGGCGGAACCGATATTGGAGAATTTGAAAACCATTCATGAAGCCAAAGTTCATTTGGAGATCACCACGCTGATCGTCCCCGGCGTTAACGATAAAGCCGAACAACTTGAAGAAATTGCCCAAACGCTGGTTATGAAATTGGGAACGGAGGTTCCTTGGCATATCAGCCGGTTCTTTCCGGCTTGGAAAATGCCGGACAGTCCCGTCACTCCGCTGGCAACTTTGGAGTTGGCGAAAGAAATTGGTCAAAAAGCCGGAATGAAATACATTCATATCGGCAATGTTCATTAGAAGGAGATGAAGAAAAATGCCGCTTCTTGGTACATTCATCGTTCCGCATCCGCCTCTCATCGTCCCCGAAATTGGGAAAGGACAGGAATCGCGGATCCAAAAAACCATTGACGCTTACAAGGAAGTCGCCCGAAGGATCAGTTCATTGAAACCCGACACCATCATCATTACGACCCCCCATTCGATTTTATATGCGGATTATTTTCACCTTTCGCCCGGTTCGCAGGGGGAAGGTTCGTTTCGTGATTTTGGGGCTCCCCAAGTGCAAATGGCATTGGACTATGATGAAGAACTGGTTCGGTCGATTTCCGCTTTGGCCCAAGCCGCGGGAATCTCCGCGGGCACCCGCGGGGAGCGAAACCGAAGTCTTGATCACGGAACCATGGTTCCCCTTTATTTCATTCATCAAGAATATGATGATTTTAAGTTGGTTCGGATTTCTTTGTCCGGTTTCTCGCCGCTGATCCATTACCGGTTTGGAAAATGCATCATGCAAGCCATTGCGCAAGCGGATAAAAAAGCTGTCATCGTGGCCAGCGGGGACCTGTCACACAAATTAAAAAAAGATGGACCTTACGGATTATCCAAAGAGGGACCGATTTTCGATCGGGAAGTGACCGAAGCCATGGCTTCGGGGGATTTTCTGAAGTTTATGACTTTTGAGGAAAGTTTCTGCGAATCGGCGGCCGAGTGCGGCTTAAGATCCTTTACCATCATGGCGGGAGCCCTGGACGGAAAAGCCGTTAAATCCGAGCTGCTGTCTTATGAAGGTCCTTTCGGGGTCGGTTACGCCGTGGCGGCTTTCGAGACGATCGGTGATGATGAATCCCGGCATTTTGAAGTTCAATACGAAAAAAAGGAAAATGAAAAGATCGAAAGTTTCAAGGCGGCGGAAGATCCGTTTGTTCGGCTGGCCCGGCAATCGTTGGAACATTATGTGAAACATAATGAGCGGATCGACCGGCCTTCCAGTCTTTCCGCTGAACTGATCGAAAAAAGGGCCGGCGTTTTTGTTTCTTTGAAGATGGAGGGAAGGCTGCGGGGATGCATTGGGACGATTTTTCCAACCACCGCCTGCGTCGCAGATGAGATAATCCAAAACGCGATCAGCTCGGGGACGGAAGATTTCCGTTTTTCCCCGGTTTTGGAAAAAGAACTGCCGCGCTTGGTTTACAGCGTCGATGTCCTCGGAGATCCCGAACCCATTTCTTCGCCAAAAGAACTGGATCCCAAACGTTACGGAGTCATCGTCAGTTTGCGAGGGCGACGAGGATTATTGCTTCCGAACCTTGAAGGAATAGATACCCCTGAGCAGCAAGTGAAGATCGCTTTGCAAAAAGCCGGCATTTCCGCTCGTGAACGTTATTCGATGGAACGCTTTGAAGTAGTCAGACATAAATAGATTTTATAAAGCCCAGACGCGATTAATAATCGCGTTTTTTTCAATCAAAAAGATTCTCATCGCTAATTCAATCAAGAAAGGTTATAATTGTCTTTGTAACGAAAGAGAAGGAGTTTAAACATATGAATATTGGCATCATTTATTATTCAAATACCGGAAATACGCTTTCGGTTTCGGAAACCTTAAAAAAGGCTTTGGAAGCATCGGGAAATCAAGTATCCCTTGAAAGAATCGAAGTTTCTCCGGACAATCCGCAAGCCGAATCGGTTCGGTTGGTCAAGGCACCCGCCATCGCGGGTTACGATTTGTTGGTTTTCGCTTCCCCGGTTCACGGTTTTCAGCCTTCAAAGGCCATGTCAACTTTTTTGAACCAGATGACAGATCTTTCCGGGCGGAAAGTAATTTGTTTTGTCACGCATTTTTTTCCGTTTGCTTGGATGAGCGGAAAACCATCGATCAACAAAATGAAGTCGCTTTGTGAGAGTAAAGGGGCTGAAGTTATTTTAACCGGGATCATTGATTGGAAAAACCGAAAACGAAATCAAGAAATTAAGCAGCTTACCGATGCGGTCCTGGGTTTGATTTGAGGAAGAACCCATGAAGAAAGCCCTGATCATCATTTTTGGATCTTTGGTTTGCCTGGTCATTGCCATCGTGGTTCTGGTCGGGGTCATGCAAAAAAATCTTGAGAAATTGACAACTCAAGAAATCGGAGACGTTAATATTACGGAAGTCCCGGATGGGACTTATCGCGGCGAGTACTCCGTCTTTCCGGTCATCGTAAAAGTGGATGTTACGGTGGCATCGGGAGCAATTACGGAAATTATCATCGTTGAACACCAAAACGGCCAAGGGGGACCCGCGGAAGTCATTACCGGCCAAGTCGTTTCGGGACAGACCCTTGATCTGGATTTGATCGCCGGCGCCACTTACTCAAGCAAAGTCATTCTTCTTGCCATCGAAAACGCCCTTGTTGAACAAAACCCTTCCTGATTGGAGGGCTTTTTTTCTGATCTTCCTGTCTTTAGGAGAAGTAATTGAATTTATCAGACATCGGTGTTAAAATCGCCGCCGAGGATCCAAATAAAAAAGGAGGATGAGCCAATGAGAACTCCGGTCTTTGGACCACCAGTGCCGTTCTGTCGGTTTGTTTTTGGATCGAACCGGCAAAAAAACCAGAGACTCAGAAAATACGAATTGTTGAAGTCGTAAATATGGCTAAAAATAACCAGAAAATTGAATAAAAAAAGAAGGGGGTTCCTTGAACTAATCTCAAATTGGTATTTTTGGATTCGGTTTTTCAGTTCTGTCTTTTTGGTTCTTGTCAAGGTTCTGGTCTCTGTTCGGAAAGTCCACAAAAAAAGATGATAAAAATGAAAAAAAATGATATAATTGTATAAAGGGATGGGGATTCGATTTATTTGATGAAAACATCGAAAGAGGCGAGACGATGCCACAAATGATTCTGGATTTAGTTAACAACATCATATTGCTTTTTGCCCTGGCTTTTATTTATGAATTAACGGATGTCAGGCCCAAAACCGTCGGTTGGGCCAAAAGAGTATTTCTTGGTCTTTTGATCGGGGCTTTTTGCGTTTTCATTATGATGAACCCTTCTGAATTGTCCGAAGGGTTGATTTTTGATACCCGGAGCGTCCTTATCAGCATTACCGGCGCCTTTTTTAGTGTGCCGACCACAATCATCGCTTCCTTGATTGCCATGAGTTATCGTTTATATGTTGGCGGTGATGGCGTTGTTGCGGGGATGCTGTCCGTTGCCTTGCCGGCCTTGATCGGTATTTTTTGGCGAGGTTTGAAATTAGCCAAACATTTTCCGAAAACGGGAAAATTTCTTGAATTTTATTTGTTCGGACTAGTTGTTCATGTCGTGGTGGTCCTGTGCCAACTGGCCATACCTTGGCCGAAAGCTTTCGAGGTCATTTCCAGGATATGGATTCCTTTCTTACTGTTTTTTCCGATTGCTACCGCTGTTTTGGCTTTGGCGATCCAACGCCAAAACAATCGTTTGGACGCCGAAAGAACCATAAAGAAACAAAAGGTTTTGCTTCAGTCTTCCATTGACAGTCCCAAAGCCATGGAAATTTACGCGATTGGCAAAAATTATGAATATTTGACTTTCAACCGGTTTCACCAAACCGAGATGTTCAAATATTATGGGATCGAGGTCAGAGAGGGAATGAATTATTTGACCTGCGTCGAAAACGAAGTTTTTCGAAACAAACTTAAAAGGGAGATCGACCAAGCTTTTATGGGAATCGACCATACCGTCATCTCCGAGATTGAAACCACTCCCGGAAAATTTTACGAATCCATGTATGCGCCCTTTTATGACAATGACAAATCGATTGTTGGAGTAACCATTTTCTCGCATGATGTCACCGCCCAAAAAAAGAGCGAAGATGTCATCCGCCATCTTTCCTACCACGATGTTCTGACGGGACTTCCCAACCGAAGATACTTTGAAGACGAAATGGCCAGGATTGAAAAAGATCCGGACGCCGAAGGAACCATCATTTTGTTGGACATCAACGGGTTGAAAATCATGAACGATGCTTTTGGCCACCACGCCGGGGACCGAATGCTGGTTAAAGTCTCCCAAATCGTTCAAAAAAGCCTTCCCGAACCCCATCGTTTGATGCGGGTCGGAGGGGATGAATTTACCGCTTTTCTGGAGGGAGTCTCTGAGAAGGAAGCTCATGAGATCGTCGATTCATGCAAAGCTTTGTTGGATCAAGAACAGATCAATGGCATGTTGGTTTCCGTTTCCTTCGGGATCGAAGAGAAGAACAAAGGGGATCTGACTGACGAAGTGATCAAACGGGCGGAAGCGAAAATGTACCGAAATAAACTTTTCGAGGCATCCAGTTCGCGAAATGAATCCATCCGGAACATTCTCAATATTTTGCATGTGAAAAACCGGCGGGAAGAAATCCACTCGACTCGGGTCAGCAACATTTGTCAGCTGATCGGCCAGGCCTTGGATCTTCGCCAAGATGAGATACATCTTTTGAAATTGATCGGTAATCTTCACGACATCGGAAAAATTGGCATTGATGAAGCCATTCTGAACAAACCGGGGAAATTGACGAAAGCCGAGTGGAGCGAGATTAAGCGTCACCCTGAGATCGGATATCGGATTTTACTGACTTCCTCAGAGTACGCGGAAATCGCGGAAGACATTTTGTCTCATCATGAACGTTGGGACGGCAACGGCTATCCGCGCGGCTTGAAAGGGACCCAAATCCCTTTCCGGGCCCGAATCATCGCCATCGCCGATGCTTTCGACGCCATGACCGCCCAACGCCCTTATCGCGAACCTTTTGACGAGGAATATGCTTTCAACGAAATAATCAATGGTGCCGGGACCCAATTTGATCCAGACATGGCTAAAAAATTTGTTGAAGCCTATCGGAAAAAGGGTACAAAAATTTAATTTTTTTCCATTTTGTTTCAAAAATTTTCTCATTCAAAAGTTGGTTGCAAACGACCGGCGATTGTGTTATAATAACTTCGTTATTTTTTTGGATATCTTATCGAGGAGGAAATTAAATTGGATTACAAAGAAGCGGCAAGAAATTTTATTGAGAATGAAAAACAATTTCATTTGGGGGTCATCCCGACTGAACAATCCAATCCCCGAACCCGTAATTTGAGTGCAACGATCGCGAAAGACACGGCCGCGGGAATAAAAATGATTTTATCGGCTGATACCGATATTCCGGCTGTTACGGCCAAAGCTTTTGAAACTCCGGAATTTAAGCAAATGGTCGCTGACATGAAACGGGTCATTGACGAAAAGAAAACTCTGCTGTTTTCCAGCGTCGGAGCATCCGGCCGAATGGCGCTTCAATTGTGCGCAACTTGGCGTTATTTTTGGACTTCGCTGATTCAAAAATTGCCCGCCAAAAAACAAATGTTCCTGGAAAATTGTGAAAGATGCGACAGTTTCATGACCGGCGGCGACCGAGCTTTGGTTAAGACCGCCGAAAACTTTGAAGACTACATGACTTTTGGAGCCGAGCAGATCAAGGAAGCCAAAGTCGGCCCCGGCGATGTTGTCATCGGCTTGTCCGAATGCGGTCTTTCCGCGAGCATCAACGGATCGGTAATCGAAGCCGACAACCAGGGCTGCACCACTTATTACATTTATTGTAATCCGCGAGACATTTTGGTCAAATATCTTGACCGAGTCCGTGTCGTCTTCGAACGCGAAAACATCATAAAAATCAGTTTGTATGTTGGAAACATGGCGGTTTCCGGATCAACCCGGATGCAAGTCACGACCGTCGAATTGTTGGCCATCGGCGCTGCGATCGAAGTCGCTTGTTGGCGTTGGCTGAAAGAAAATCTGACGGCGGATGAATTGTCTGTTCTCGGTCAGGGCGCGTTTGAACTTAGGGAATACTCCAAAATGTATCAACAATTGTTGGAGACTTTAGGCCAGGGCGAACCGCTTAAAGGATTGGCCAAAGCCGTTGAATACGAAACTGCGACTTACCAAGCCAACGGACTGGTGACTTATGTCACCCACGAATACCTGTTGGACATCATGACCGATACCACCGAACGTCAGCCGACTTTCACTTTGCCGCCTTTCCGGAAGTTTGCGGATCACACCAGCCAAATCAGCTGGGCTTATGTAAAAGACCCGCTCTATCCGAATTCCGTAACCTGGCAACATGTCTTTCGCCGTCCGATCAAAGGGCTGGGTTGGTCCAAAGCTGATTACATTCGCCTGAAAGCTTCTCAGGACATCATTGACAACCCTCCGGCTTTGGGATCAAATGAAATCGAGCAATACTGCATCGGCAATGAAGCCGATCCGTCCCGTTATTCCCGAAAACCGGCTCAACTGGTCGCCATTGACATCAACGGTTCGGCGAACTGCCAAATGATGAAGTGGTTCAATGAAGAGGTCAAACACTTTGACGGCGGTTTGGTCATCCGGATGGGAGACATCCCAGATCACAAACTAAACGATAACGAGATTTGGATTCCGGTAAAACTGCCGCGGACCATCACCGATCTGATGACTCATCTGTTGGTCAAATTGGCCTTCAACCTTTTGAGCACTGCCACCATGGCAAAAATGGGTCGGGTTTGGTCAAACTGGATGATTCAGGTCTTTCCTTCAAACAAAAAACTGATTGACCGCAGCACTCGCATCATCTCCACTTTGGCCAAGATCCCTTACGAGCAGGCCTGCGAAGAATTCTTCAAATCTTATTACGGAAGAAAACCGGGAGAAGAATATCGCGAATCGTTTGTTGTTGAAACCTTGCGGCGTTTGGGATTCGATCCGAACGCAGACATTAAATAAGTCTTTCAAACCCCGAATTTTCGGGGTCAGAGCGTTGACAAAGACAACGCTCATTTTTTCTTGTAATAAAATGGGACAATGGCCCCAAAAAGATATCTTTTTCGTGTCTAAAAAAGTGTTTTTTTGTTATTTCAAGATAGTTGTGGGAAAATAAACGAACCCCATCTTTGGAAATGGGGTTTGTCATCAGTCTGATGACCCCGAATTTTCGGGGTTTTTATTTTTCATTTCTTGAAAAAAACCCGAATAAAGTTTACAATATAACCGAGGAATTAATATGAACAAGAAACCAAAAATCGCCATCATTGGTCTGAGCGGCGAGTCTGTTTTTATGAAAGTTGATCATTTTCATCGCCTTGGGGAAACTCTGGTCAGCCGGGATTTTCATTCCGAACCCGGCGGGAAAGGGTTCAATCAAGCTGTGGCGGTCAGCCGTCTTGGGGGGAAAGCTCATTTTTTAAGTGCGGTCGGTGACGACGGCTACGGAATTGCCTGTGAGCGGTATTTATGCGACCAGGGCGTGATCCCTCACCTGAAGGTCAAATCTGGGCATAAAACCGCCTATGCGGTCATTCTAACCGATAAGCAAGGCGAAAACCGGGTGACTGTTTTTCCGGGAGCTTCTTCGGAATTGAAAACCCCAGACCTTGATGATTTTGAAGACGTCATCGCTGATTCCTCGATTCTTTTGCTTCAGCTCGAAGTCCCGATTCCGGTTGTTAAGCAAGCCATCCGCCTCGCCAACCGGCATCGGGTCCCAGTGATCCTAAACCCCGCTCCCGCGAAGCCTCTGGACCGAGAAGTCCTGGACGGGGTAACGATTTTGACCCCGAATGAAAGCGAAGCCCTTTCCATTTGTGCTCTTACGACACATGAGCGTTTGAGCAGGTTGATTGAATCGCTCCAAGTTTTAAATAAAACCATCATTGTCACCCGTGGAAAAAATGGCGCCGTGATTATTGAGAAAAATAAAATCACAACCATCCCGGGATTGGATGTGGATTGCTTGGATTCAACCGGAGCGGGAGATGTTTTTAATGGGGCTTTGGCCGTCAGTTGGGCATCCGGAAGGACTTTGGTTGAAGCGGCCCGATTTGCGAATGCGGCGGCGGCTCTTTCCGTTACCAAAGAGCATGTCATGGATGCCCTTCCCACCCGAGCTGAAGTCGAGGAATTCATTCGGAAAATGGGAGGGGAAGCATGAATCTGCGAGCCGTTTATGATCAAGTCGCCGATCAAATAAAAAAAATGGATTTTGAAAAGTTATGGCCGGGATTCAAAGTCTACCCGTTTGCCATTTATGATGACCGCCTGGTTTGGCTTGCTGATTCCGAAGAACCCAAAAGCGAAATCTTTCTTGGCAATACCGCCATTGATTACCAAGGAAAGAAACTGGCGATTTGGAACCTGAAAGAATCCCCGATTGATGATATTGGGATCCTGACTTCGAAAATCATCCATGAAATGTTTCACGCTTTTCAAAATGATTGTCAGGAGAACCGTTTTCCCAATGAATTCCAAGGTTTGTTTTATGATTATCTACCCTTAAACTTATCGATGAAACATCAGGAAAACCGGCTTTTGGCCGATTTGCTTCAAGAATTTTCGGAAGCAAATTTCCGGGAATTTCAAAACCTTCGGCTAAATCGAAAAGCGCTTTTTCCAAAACAGTATGATTATGAAAGCCGGATCGAAGTCATTGAGGGCTTGGCTCAGTTTGCTGAAACAAAAGCTCTATTGGCCATTAGCGAGACCCGGATCAAAGCAGCGCTGTCCGAGTTAAAAACCCGGCTTTTGAATAAGGATCGGCTTTTGAAGATTCGAAAATGTTCTTATGACATCGGGACCGCCCTTTGTTTCGTTTTGGAAAGCGGCAACCGTCCTTTTTTTCACAAAATCGGTTCGGAAAACCGGACCATTTTGGAAATTGTTGGAAGTGATTTTGAAAAAAGCCCAGTTCATATTCCTCTTGATCGGAAAATAGAAACCATGGTCCGCCAATCGCAAACCGAAAAAACCGCGAAAATTCAGGAATTCATTAAGGGAAAAATTCCTAGTGAAGGCTCATTTCGCGTGCTTGGATTTGATCCTCTTAACAGTTTCGGAATCGGCGACTTAATGTATAATCCGGATTTCTTAATGTATGAAGAAGGAGGAATTGTCCAGTTTTCGAAAGGAACATCAGTTCTGAAGATATCCGGAGATTTCCTCGGAAAAACTCTTTATTTGAAATGAAGAAGAACAAGCAAACGCAAGCGCGCGTTTGCTTTTTTATGTTTCAAAATGAAAACCTTTTCTTGATTAAGCCGCCGATATGGAGTAAAATTAAAGCAGTTAAAACAAAGGGGTGCATCAATATGATCAAGATTACCGGCCAGGACCTGACGCTTCATTCTTTCATGCGAGTTGTTCGTTTTTTTGAGAAAATTGAGTTATCGGAAGAAGCCACGTCGAAAGTCGAAGAGGCCAACCGCCGCATCAAAGCCATCATCGGCTCCGGAAAAACCGTTTACGGGGTCAATACCGGTTTTGGGAAAATGAGCGATGTCGCCATTTCCAAAGCGGATTTACGCCTGCTTCAGGAAAACCTGTTAAAATCCCATGCTTGCGGAGTGGGAGAGCATTTTAACGAGGAAGTTGTCCGGGGAATAATGTTGCTTAGGATCAATGCCTTGGCCAAAGGTTATTCCGGGATCCGTCTGAAAACCCTCAATCAATTAATGATTTACCTGAACGAACGAATTGTCCCCGCGATCCCGGAACAGGGGTCACTGGGGGCCAGCGGGGATTTAGCCCAACTGTCGCACATGGGTTTGACGCTTTTGGGCCTTGGAGAAGTATATTACGAAAACCGCCTGATGCCGACTTCGGAAGCTTTGGTCAAAGCCAATCTCCAGCCGCTTTCCGGTTTGGAGGCCAAAGAGGGTTTGTCCCTGATCAACGGTACGCAAGCCATGACTTCGGTCGGGGCCATTACGGTTTATGATGCCATCAATCTCGCGAAAACCGCGGACATCGCCGGTGCGCTGAGCTTTGAAGCCTTGAATGGGATCCGCGATGCTTTCTTTGAAGAGGTTCATTCCGTCCGCGGTCAAATCGGACAAATGACTGTCGCCAAAAACATTAGGCGACTGACTGAAGGCAGCGGATATTCCACGGCTCAAGGCGAGATCCGGGTTCAGGATGCTTATTCGCTTCGCTGTTTGGCTCAAGTTCACGGAGCGAGCCGCGATGCTTTAGATTACGTAAAGGCCAAAGTTGAAATTGAAATGAATGCGGCTACGGACAATCCGCTGGTCTTTTCCGAGGATTCGGTCATTTCCGGGGGAAACTTTCATGGTCAGCCGCTGGCCTTAGCTTTTGATTTTTTGAAAATCGCCATCAGCGAATTCGCCAGCATCAGCGAACGGCGCATCGAACGTTTGGTCAACCCCAATCTGAATGGCGGTCTTCCGGCCTTTTTGGCCAAAGACCCGGGATTAAACTCCGGATTCATGATCGTTCAGTACAGCGCGGCCTCTTTGGTCAGCGAAAATAAAGTCCTGGCTCATCCCGCCAGCGTGGATTCGATCTCCTCATCGGCGAATCAAGAAGACCATGTTTCCATGGGAACCATCGCGGCTCGCGGGGCTCGGGACATTCTTCGAAATGCCCAACAAGTTTTGGGAATGGAACTTTTTACTGCTTGCCAGGCTCTGGACTTGCGAGAAAAGAAAACCATGGGTCTGGGAACGGCACCGGCTTACCAGTGCCTTCGCCAAGACATCCCTTTCATCGAAAAAGACCAAATCATGTATTATCATTTGAATGTGGCGAAAAAGCTAGTGACTTCCAACGTCATCGTGGAAGCCGCTTCAAAAGCCATCGGATCTTTGGATTAGGAGAGATTTATGAACAACGCGCAGATTGCCCAAGCCATGACCGTCCGGTTGGACGCCATTTTTCCGGAACTTCCCAAGTATCCGGTTTTTAACCTGGAAGTCCGCCGGGCTCCGAAACGGGAATTTGTCTTAAGCGAGGAAGAAACGGTTTTGGCGTTGCAAAACGCCCTGCGGTACATTCCTCCAGCTTGGCAGGAAACGCTCGCCAAAGAGTTTCTGGACGAATTGTTGACTCGGGGCCGGATCTACGGTTATCGTTTCTACCCGTCGGAGCGGATCTATGGCAAAAACATTGATGAATACCAAGGGAAAACCTTGGCAGGGAAAGCCATTCAGGTCATGATTGACAACAATTTGGATATTGACGTGGCCCTTTATCCTTATGAATTGGTGACCTATGGGGAAACCGGAACCGTCATGTTGAACTGGATGCAATATCATTTAATCAAAAGATATCTGGAAATAATGAAGGATGACCAAACTTTGGTGGTTTCATCCGGACACCCGCTGGGATTGTTTTTTTCATCCAGACATGCTCCCCGGGTCATCATCACCAACGGACTGATGGTCGGGATGTTTGACGATCTGGCTCATTGGAACAAGGCCGCCAGTCTCGGGGTCGCTTCTTACGGGCAAATGACCGCCGGCGGGTGGATGTACATCGGGCCGCAGGGAATCGTTCACGGAACTTATTCGACGCTGGTCAACGCCGGCCGGGAAAAGCTTGGCCTTACTCAGGATCAGAATCTGGCCGGAAGGCTTTTCGTCAGCAGCGGACTCGGGGGCATGAGCGGGGCTCAAGGAAAAGCCTGCGTCATCGCGGGCGGGGTCGCGGTGGTGGCAGAAGTGGATGATTCGCGGATCAAGACCAGGCTGAAACAAGGTTGGGTGACCAACGTCGAACTGACTCCGGAATCGGCTTTCAATACGGCCCAGAAATACTTAAGCCTAAAAAAACCGGCCGCCATCGCTTTCTTGGGAAACATCGTCGACTTATTGGAATACGCGGTCCGTCAAAAGATCAAAATTGATTTGCTCAGCGACCAAACTTCCTGCCATAATGCTTATGACGGCGGATACTGCCCGGCCGGGATCACTTTTTCGGAAAGAACGCTTTTGCTTCAAACCAATAAACCGCGATTCCGCGAACTGGTCAATGAAAGTTTAAAGAAACATTTTGAATTGGTTAAGGCGCTGATTTCCCAAGGCACTTATTTTTTTGATTACGGAAACAGTTTTATGAAGGCCATTTATGACGCCGGAGTAAAGGAAATATGCAAAAACCAAAGAAACGTTGATGACGGCTTCATTTGGCCGAGTTACGTGGAAGACATCATGGGACCGCTCATGTTTGATTACGGATATGGTCCGTTCCGCTGGGTTTGCCTAAGCGGAAAAGAAGCCGATTTGGTTCAAACCGATCAAGCGGCAATGGAATGCATAGACAAAAACCGCCGTTTTCAGGATTTTGACAATTACAACTGGATTAAGATGGCTCAGGCCAACCACTTGGTGGTGGGGACGAAAGCCCGGATCTTGTATCAAGATGCTTCCGGCCGGCTGAAAATCGCCAAGCGGTTCAATGAAATGGTTCGAAACAAACTCATCGGTCCGGTCATGATCGGCCGCGATCATCACGATACCGGGGGGACGGATTCGCCTTTCCGGGAGACAGCGAACATTCGCGACGGATCCAATGTCATGGCCGATACCGCCACTTCGGTTTTCGCAGGAAATGCGGCTCGAGGAATGACCATGGTAGCCCTTCATAACGGGGGCGGAGTCGGAATCGGAAAAGCCATCAATGGCGGTTTCGGTTTGGTTTTGGACGGTTCGGAGGAAGTTGACCAAATTTTGGAAAGCGCCATCCCGTGGGATGTCATGTCCGGCGTGGCCCGAAGATCTTGGGCCCGAAATCCCCATGCGATGGAAGTCAGTTCCGATTACAACCGCCAGAATGCCAATACGCAGATCACTTTGCCATATCTGGCTGACGAAGAATTTTTAAGAAAAATAGTGAAACAAAAATATTGAAGCGAGGTCAGCATGAGCCGATTAATCGTTCACAGCATCAGTAATTTAGTCACGGTCCGAGGGAAGAATTCGCTTCGCCAAGGTTCGGAGATGAACCAAGCGGAAATCTTGACGGATGGTTTTTTCGTCGTTGAAAACGGAAAATTCATCGCCATCGGGACCAATGACGGATATAAACAGTATGAGGGCGAACTCCTCGACGGATCCGGAAAGACCATTACCCCGGGGCTCATTGATTCCCATACTCATCTGGTCCACGCGGGATCCCGGGAAAACGAATTGGACCGCTTGTTGAACCAAGAAAACTACTTGAGCATTCTAAAAAGCGGCGGCGGGATCCACAGTACCGTCAAAAGCACCCGGGAAGCCGGTTTCGGCGATCTGTTTGAAAAAGCTCGGAAAAGTTTGGAAGTCATGCTGGCTTACGGAGTGACCACGGTGGAAGCCAAAAGCGGCTACGGACTTAATTTGGAAACCGAACTCAAGCTGTTGCGAGTGGCCAAAGCTCTAAATGACCTAAATCGGACGGAAGTGGTCAGCACCTTTATGGGGGCTCATGCCATTCCAAACGAATTTGCTTCGGAACGGTCGAAATACATTGATTATGTGCTGGAAATGTTAAAAACGGTTAAGGAACAAAATCTGGCGGAATTCTGCGATGTCTTCTGCGAGGAAGGAGCCTTTTCCCGAGCTGAAAGCGAAACCATTTTACGGTTTGCATCATCTTTGGGATTGGGCTTAAAAATCCACGCCGATGAAATTACGTCGATCGGAGGGGCAGATTTGGCTGCAGACCTCCATTGTTCGTCGGCGGAGCACCTGTTGGTCTCGACTCCGGAGGGAATAAAAAAATTGGCGGCTTCAAAAACCGTAGCCACCATTTTACCTTTGACGTCGCTATATTTAAACAAACCGGGAGCGGATGCTCGGATGATGATCGAAAACGGCTGCGGCTTGGCCATCGGAACGGATTACAATCCGGGGACCAGCCCGTCAGAAAATTTGCTTTTAGCCATGCAGGTGGCCATGATGCGAGCCCGGATGACTCCGAAAGAGATCATTACCGCGGTAACCATCAATGCGGCCGCAAGTTTGGGTCGGGCCGATCGCAAAGGCTCGATCGAAGTTGGAAAAGACGCTGATTTCGTCATCTTTGAGGCTTTGAATTGGCCTTATGTTTTATACCACTTTGGGATCAGCCATGTGTCGGAAGTTTTCATTCGCGGGCATTCGGTGATCAAAAACTGAATCATCAAGGAGGAAAGATGGATTTAAAACTTAGCGTTTCCGCGGAAGAATTTTTGAGTTGGTATCGAAAGATCATGGAAGCCAACGACGCGGAAACCCAACTTTTTCTAACTAATCTTCAAAACTATGCGATCAACGGAGCCTTGACAGAAAATGTCATGGGCGGGATCTACGATCAGGGCGAATTGATTTTGATCTTTTTGAACGCTGCTCCTTGGAATCTTTTGATTTTTGAACTGAAGGAATCAAGGGAAGCTTGTGAAAAACTGGCGAAATTTCTGGTTGAAAACAAGATTTCCATCGCAGGAATAAATGCTTCTTTTAACATCGGACTTTTTTTCCGGGAAGCTTATACGGAACAAAGCCGGCGATTGTTTACCCTTCGCACGGCCATGGACATCATGGTTTTGAAGAAACTTAACGATATTCCTTTGAGCGCCGGATCCGCAGAACTGGCAAAACCAGAGGATGCGGACCTGTTAGCGGAATATCTGGTCAATTTCAATTTTGATTGTTTCCACCAAACCCATGAAAAAACCGAATTTCTGGAACTGGTGAATAAAAAAAATGGCTTCCGAATCGCTTTACGTGTTTCGGGATCCGGACGGGCGGATTGTTTCGATATGCGGCGTGACCCAACGGACTTTCAAAGGAATTGCGCTCAATTTGGTCTACACTCATCCCGATTTTCGAAATCGGGGCTACTGTCAGACTTTGGTTCACTGGATTTGTGAACAAAAACTGAAAGACGGTTTCGAATACTGCACGCTTTTTGTAGACAAAACCAATCCTCGTTCGAACCGGGCTTATTCCAAAGTCGGATTCGAAATCGTCAAGGATAATTATGATTACCAGTTGCTTTAAGCATGGAATGCTTTGAGCCGGAAAACATAAGGAGAAAATAATGAAATTAATCGAAATGACCGTCAATGGATTTTTGAACGAAGTTGATTCGCCTTCTCCCGCTCCGGGGGGAGGAAGCGTGTCGGCTTTGGCTGTCGCGGAAGGAATCAGTCTGATTCGGATGGTGGCCCAGTTGACCATCGCAAAGAAGAAATTTTTAGCGCTGGATGAAAAGGCGAAGTTGGATTTTTTGAGCCGAATGAAAATACTTGAAGAACAAAAACAGCAAGCCCTTCAGTTGATCGACGCCGATACCGAGGCCTTCAACACCATCATGAAAGCCTATCAATGTCCAAAGACCTGCGATTCGGAAATCGCCCTCCGAAACAAAGCGGTCGAGCAAGCCACCGTCAAAGCCACCCAAGTCCCGATGGATACCGCAGCCATCGCTTTGAAAGCCATGGAATTGGCGCTTCCGATGTTTGAAAATGCCAATCGATCCGCAACTTCTGATTTCGGGGTCGGAATAAAAATGCTCGAAGCGGGAATGATTGGTGCCGTCTTGAATGTTAGAACCAACATGTGCGGATTCACCAATCCAGGTTTGGCTCAGCGGTTTTTGAACCAAGCCGAAGCAATCGAGAAGAAGGGTATCGAACTGGCGGCTGGCGCTTTGGAGAAAGTAAATCAAGTATGGAAATGAAAAACGAACAACCACCGATGATGCTTGCGCCCAAGGAAATTACCGAAGAAGTATGTAAAAGCGGGGAATCCAAAGTAAGCAAACCGTTTTGGAAAGTCCTTTTGTCCGCGATGCTGGCGGGATTCTTCATCGGCTTGGGGTATTACGGTTATTTGGTTTTGGCGGGAAATTCGGTCATGACGACCGTCCCATTTTTTGGCAAGTTTTTGGGGGGACTCTTGTTCCCGATCGGCTTGGTGCTGATCGTCATCGCCGGCGGGGATTTGTTTACCGGAAACTGCCTGCTGACGATGGGGTGGATGAGCAAACGTTACTCCTTTTCCAAAGTCCTGGCCAACCTGGGATTGGTTTATTTGGGAAATTTACTCGGAGCTTTGGCTTTAGCCGGATTAATGTCTCTTTCTCAAACCGCCTCGGAAACGACAAGGGAATACGTTTTGGAAGTGGCCGCCGGAAAAACCGATTTGAGTTTTCTTGAAGCCATGGCTCGGGGAATCCTTTGCAACATCTTGGTCAGTCTGGCTGTCTACATGTCCTTCGCGGCCAAAAGCGTCGGCAGCAAAGTCGTTGTTCTCATGCTTCCGATATTGCTCTTTGTCATCAGCGGATATGAGCATAGCGTGGCCAACATGTTTGTTTTGCCTTTTGCGAAAATACTGGGCGGCGAATTCACCATTTGGGAAATGCTCCTCAACAATCTGCTTCCGGTCACCATCGGAAACATCATTGGGGGCGGAGTGATCGTTCCCGGAGCATATTATTTGATTTTTAAACGCTAAAAGCCAAGAACCCGGGTTTCCCGGGTTTTTATCATGCAAATTAAAAAAACCATTGAAAATATTCATTATTTATGATAAAATCACATACGTAAAAAACTAAATATTGCAGGTATCGTATAATGGTTATTATTTCGCCTTCCCAAGGCGAAGATACGAGTTCGATCCTCGCTACCTGCTCCATTTAAATTTTTAGGTCAGTAATTTCGCTGGCTTTTTTCTATGGAAAGTTAACTTTCAAGATCCTAAAATGATAATGTTTTCATAAAATATGGCATTTAAAAATGGGACTTGTATTTTAAAATTTTTACTATATAATTGTTTTATCAATATTGCATGGAGACAAACTGGTGAAAAAGGTCTTAATTGAACTAAACAACATCACAAAAAAATTTGACGATGACGTTATTGTTGATGGACTAAACCTCAAAATTTACGAAAATGAATTCCTGACGTTGTTAGGCCCGTCAGGCTGCGGGAAAACCACTACCATAAGAATGATAGCGGGCTTCGAAACCCCGAATGAAGGACAGATCATCATCAATGGCAAGATTTCCAACGACCTTCCGCCGTATGTTCGCCCGATCAATACGGTTTTTCAGCGATACGCTTTGTTCCCTCATCTCAATGTGGCCGATAACATTTCGTTTGGATTGCATAACCGCGGAATGGATTTTTTGCTTAAATTTTTTAACGAGGCTAACATTCGAGCTGAAATTATCAAAGAAAAACTTGCGAAAGGAGTACCCCAGTCCCAAGCTGAGAAGATTTCCCATCGCGATTTAAACAATAAACTTGAGGAAAAGATTCAAGAATCGGTCAAGCGTTCTCTGGAACTGGTAAAACTAAAGGGATACGAAAAACGAAAAGTCAATCAACTTTCCGGAGGACAGCAACAGCGAGTGGCTTTGGCCCGGGCGATCATCAACCGTCCCCAAATCCTTTTGCTTGACGAACCCTTGGCGGCGCTTGACTTAAAACTTCGTCAAAACATGCAATATGAATTAAAAGAAATGCAACGAACTCTGGGCATCACTTTTGTCTTTGTCACTCATGACCAGGAGGAAGCGATGACGATGAGCGATCGGATCGCGGTCATGAAAGACGGGGTCATCCAACAACTCGGCACTCCGAAGGACATTTACAATGAACCGGTCAATCGCTATGTGGCGACCTTCATCGGTGAGTCCAACATCATCCCGGGTGTATATGTCCGGAAGGACGTCGTAAAATTCATGGACGTGGAGTTTGATTGCACTGGTTACACCTTCGCGGATGGTGAAAATGTTGATGTGGTCATCCGTCCGGAAGACTTCGACGTCGTTCCGATTGCAAATGCCAAAATAGATGGCGTCGTCACCTCGGCGATCTTCAAAGGCGTTCATAACGAACTGTGCATAAATATTCAAGGCATCGAATTTGTTGTCAACACGTACGAAAATTACGTAGTCGGGCAACCGATCGGCCTGAAGGTTGACCCTTATGAAATTCATCTCATGAAGGTTCATAACGATGAATAAAGAATTCAAAAGATTAGCCTATCCATACTCGGTATGGCTTTACGTGCTGGCTTTGTTTCCGGCGTTGGTCATGATTTTGTTGATATTTCTTGATATCAAAGGGATCAAGTTCGGGGAAGCAACCTTTACGTGGGATAATTTTGCTTTTTTGGGCGAAAGATCGACCTATAAGGCCTTCGGTTACAGTTTCATGTTTGCGCTCGTAACCATGGTCATCTGTTGGTTCTTGGGCTATTTGGTCGCTTACTGGGTTTTCCGTTCCCATTTCAAAAATAAATTCATTATTCTGACCATTCTCATTTTGCCAATGTGGTCAAACATCCTCCTTCGCAACGAAGCGTTGAAAAACATTTTGGAACCGAACAACATCATCCAGGATTTGCTTTCCAAAATCGGGATCGGTTACGGAATTGACCTTTATTCCATCGGCCTCTGGGAGAACGCCGGCTACCATTTGGCCATCATCATTGGGTTGGTGATCACTTACCTCCCATTCATGATCCTGCCGATTTACACCGCTTTGGAAAAAATCGATTACTCGCTGGAAGAAGCGGCCATTGATCTCGGAGCCAGCGATCTTCAAAAATTCTGGCGGGTCATCTTCCCAATGTCTTTAAAAGGATTGATCACCGGATCGATCATGGTTTTTCTGCCCTCAATGTCTGGCTTTGCCATTCCCGAAATCGTGGGGAAGGGAAAAGTCGTGTTGGTCGGTAAAATCATCGAGCAATCCTTCATGTACACCAATTACAACTTAGGTTCAATGCTCGCCATCATCATTTTGGTTCTGATTCTGGGATCGCTGTTCATTGTGAACAAAGTCGACAAGGAAGGGGAAACATTATTATGATGAATTACCCAAAAGCCACTTTGGAAGAATATGGCTACAAAAACCATAAAGTTGAAAAAACTGTTTTCAAGATATTCAGCAAAGTGATGGTCGTTCTGATCATCATCATCATGTACTTGCCGATCCTGGTCATTGGGATTCAATCCGTGAATTCCAGTCTTCAGCTTTCGAGTTTCGATCAATTCACTTTTCAGTGGTATTCCATCTTTCTGAGCCGGGACCCGGCGGACATGCAAGACATCGAAAGCCTGGTCAACGCCATTAATGTCACTTTCCGAGTCAGCATCACCGCCACCATCATCTCAACGGTCGTGGGCACGCTTTTCGCGGTGGGAATCAATGCCATGCCTCCGAAAAAACGTCAACGCATTCTGATGCTGAACAACCTTCCGCTTTTGAACGCGGACATCGTAACCGGGGTCAGCCTGATGTTGGTCTTCAAGTTCCTGATGATTATTTTTCCGGGGATCTTCGGATACCCAACCTTGATCTTGGCCCATTTGTTCTTTACGCTTCCGTATGTCATCTTAAGCGTCCTTCCGAAATTCAAGGAAATCGACCCTAACCTGATGGACGCGGCTTTGGACTTGGGGGTCAAACCATACCGAGCTTTAAGAAAGGTCATCGTGCCTTCGATCAAAGCCGGAATTTTCTCAGGAATGCTCTTCGCATTTACGATGTCAGTCGATGATTTCGTCGTCAGTTATTTTACCAACAGCGCCGAAACTTCGAATTTGTCCACCTGGATTTACGCGAGCATCGGGCGTCGCAGCCTGACGCCGGCCGTTTATGCTTTCAGCACCATGCTGACTCTGCTTACGCTTGTAATGCTTTTAACCATAAATTTAATCGGAGATCAGAAAGGTAGAAAAATTAAACATGAAAAAAATTAGTTTTGTTTTAATGGCATTTTTCTTGGTGTTTGTGACTGTCGGGTGCTCAAACAAGGAGAAATTAGTTCTTTTGAACTGGGGCGAGTACATTAATAAAGAAGTTGTCACTCTCTTTGAAGAAGAATATCACTGCGTCGTCGTCGATCCGATTGTGGATTCAAACGAAGGATTTTATGAAAAAGTCACCAGTGAAACCTCAATCTATGATTTAGTGGTTCCATCCGATTACATGATCGAGAAAATGCATGATGAGGGTCTGTTGCAAAAAATCGACTTGACCAAACTGACCAATTACGATCCGATCAACAATCCGTTGATGCCGGGGGTTTTGGGAATTCAAGGCGAAATGTTCGAAGGGAATGAAGAATATGCGGTTCCTTATTTTTGGGGAACTTGGGGTTTGATGTATAACAAGCAGGTCGCTGGGTTGGAGACGGCCATTCTGGCCAACGGATGGGATGCTTTCTTTGAAACTGACAAAGTTCCGGCCGGAACCCGAGTCGGAATGTATAACATCCCGCGTTATGCTTATGCTGCGGCCATGCTTTATTTGGGACGCAGCATCAACGAAGAATCCGCCGATGCCTTGGCCAGCGCGCAAACCGTTTTGGAAATGCGGCCGTTCACCGAATGGGGAACTGACAGTTTGAAAAAAGCCATCGTGGCCGACAACCTTGATATTGCGTTTGTTTGGACCGGAGATTTCCTGGACATGCTTTATACCAGTCTGGATACCGATCCAAATCTAGCTAACATCACCTATGATATTTACATTCCGGAAGATACCGTCGCGTTCATGGACTGCCTGTGCATCCCGGCTAACGCCCGGAACGTCGAATTGGCGCATAAGTTCATTGATTTCATGCTCCGACCGGCAATGGCTTATCTGAACGCCAGCGTCGTCGGTTATTGCACCCCGGTTTTGAGAGCTTATGAAGACATCGTCAACTATGTTGGCGATGACGCCTGGCTGACTTCCTGGGCTTATGCCAACAATTTATATTATCCGATGCCGGCGCCAGAAGATCCGGTTCAATTTAAAGGAACTCCGATCGCCAACCTGTCTAACGATTTCGTCAATCAAATCAATACGATGGTCAACAACGTTAAAGCTGGCTGATCGGTTTTTATGAGAAAAGTGCCTTAAATGGCATTTTTTTTGAAACTTGAATAAAGTTTAAGCCGCTCATGGGAGGTAAATTGGTTTCTTGCTATTGATGGAAAAAAGTAGTATAATAAACGTAAGAAATTTATTTTATGGTGAAATAAACAACTTGGTGGTACCATGGTTAAGAAAAAAATCTCTCCCTACATAATTATCATTTTCGGTTTTGTAGCCGTGATCATGATTGGAGCCTTGTTATTGCTCCTACCTTTTTCAACCTATGACAACGTTCATCTGTCTTTCATTAACGCCCTCTTTACGGCCACCAGCGCGGTTTGCGTAACCGGGCTTTCAGCCGTTCCGACCTTAGCGGGAACTTTTACCATTTTCGGTAAAATCATCATCACGGTTCTGATCGAAGTTGGGGGACTGGGATTTGTGACCGTCGTCATTTTCATTTTTACGCTCCTTGGCCTGAAGATCGGAATGCAAGACCGGTTTTTGATTAAAGAATCCCTGAACCAAAACTCCTTACGGGGAATGGTGCGGTTGGTTCGCTTCGCGGTCTTTGTGTCTTTAACGGTCCAAGGTACGGGAGCCATCATCAATTTCTTTGTGTTTAAACAATATTTTCCGTTTTGGGATGCGGTTGGCATTAGCGTTTTCCATGCGATTTCCGCTTTCAATAACGCTGGATTTGACTTGTTTACCCAAGGACAATCCCTGATTCCTTATCAGGATCCGCTTCTGGTCTTCAATACCGCGGCAATGATCATTGTCGGCGGAATCGGATTCATCGTCATCAACGACATTTTAAAAAACAAAACTTGGAAGAATTTATCCATTCACTCGCGAATCGTGCTAAGGACTTCCCTTGGGCTGATCATCGTGGGGATGCTGCTGATAAAACTTTTGGACTGGGAGAACGTTACCTGGGTGCAAGCCTTCTTCACCAGTGTTTCCGCACGGACCGCCGGTTTCCAGACTGTGGATTTTAACGCCATAACCAGTTCCGGTTTGGTAGTGGTGATGATCTTGATGTTCATCGGGGCTTCCCCGTCTTCGACCGGAGGCGGTGTCAAAACCACCACTTTCTATGCCATCATCAAATACATCGGCTCCTTCGCCCGTGGTAAACCACCCATCACATACAACCGCAAAATCGCCAACGGCAGCGTCATCAAAGCTTTTATTTTAGTCGTGCTTTCCCTATCATTCGTCATTCTGATGGTTCTGGCGGTTGCCATCGTTGAGCGGTTCAACCCCAACGTTTTGGTGGAGGATACCGTTTATTTTCAAAAAATCACCTTTGAAGTCTTTTCGGCCTTCGGAACCGTCGGGAATTCCATGGGAATCACCCCGGGCCTGCACTGGCTAAGCAAAGCATTGCTCTGCTTGACCATGCTGTTTGGAAGACTTGGCCCAATCACCATCATCAGCGTTTGGAACCGAAACTGGAACGTTGAGGCAAGCAGCCATGGCATAAAATTCATTGAAGAAAAGATCATTATCGGATAAAACACCCCAGAGAAGAACAAACCTAAACATCTTTGGGTAAATGGAGGAAAATATGAAAAAATCATTTGCAGTACTGGGCTTGGGCCGGTTTGGCCTAAAACTGGTTGAAGAACTGAGCAACCATAACGTCGACATCATCGCGACGGACATCATTGAAGAAAACGTCGTAAAAGCCAGCGAATTCATCAGCAACGCTTTTATTTGCGATTCCACCAATGAAGTGGCGCTGAAAGAACTCGGGGTCGGAAATGTTGACCATGCCATCATCGCTTTCGGATCGAATATGCAAAACTCGATTTTGACGACCATCATTTTGAAGGAAATGGGCGTTCCCAAGATCACTGTCCGGGTCGATGACGAATTCTTCGTTCCGGTCATGAAGAAACTAGGAGCAACCGACATCGTTTCGCCGCAAAAGATCGCCGGAATTCGTTTGGCCAACAAAATCGTCAGCGATACTTTCGTCGACTATTTCAACATCAATTCCGAGTTTTCGGTCGCGGAGATTTCCATTGAGGATGACATCAAACCGCTGAACATTCAAGACTTGAATCCGCGTAACAATTTTGAAGTCAACTTGCTTTTGATTGAAAGAGGAAACGTAGTCTTTTCGCCAAAAGGCGCGGACTCGGTCCTCCCGAAAGATCGAATTTTTGTTTTCGGAACGACCAACAAGATTGCCAAGTTTACGCATTTTGTTAACAGTCAGAAACAATAGGACTGATTGATGATCAAGGATCCAAACCGAAAAATCGGGATCATTTTCGATCTTGACGGTACCCTTTTGAACACTTTGGACGATTTGGCTGATGCGGTTACGCAAACTCTCTGCCACTTTGGTTATCCCACCCGAACTTACGAAGAAATCCGAAGGTTTGTTGGCAACGGAGTCAAAGTGCTGATGAAGAAGAGTTGTCCGGAAAAATTGACCGATGACCATTTTTCCGAATGCCTGACTTATTTTCAAGAGTATTACAAAAAAAACATGCTCAACAAAACCCAACCTTATCCCGGCATCATGGACATGCTTGGAGAACTTAAGAACCAAGGGGTGGCGGTGGGAATCGTTTCCAACAAATTCCAGAAAGCCGTTACCGGGTTGTGGCAAAGATTTTTTAAGGACACGGTAACCGTCGCCATCGGAAATCGCGAAGGCGTCCTTCCAAAACCGGCTCCCGACAGCGTCATGCTGGCCATTTCCGAGCTGAAATTGGATTCCAAACGGGATTTGATCTATTATGTTGGGGATTCGGAAACCGACATCCTGACCGCTGGCAACGCCAAATTGCCGATCATCAGCGTTACTTGGGGGTTTAGGACCCTTGAGGAACTCAAATCTTGCGGAGCAATTTCTCTGATTGACAAGCCGGAAGAAATATTTTCATTTCTCAAATGTTGATCGTTCGCGAAAAGCGGGCGATTTTTTCTAATAAAGGTGACAAAATTGCATTGTTAACGCTTTCGGTTTATGTTATAATATTCCTCGTAACGCGTCCGGAGGTCAAAAAAGACATCTTTCCTAAAACACTTTAAAAGTGGAATATTTAAATAATGTTGTTACAACGCCAAACATAAAACGGTTTACTCGCTTGAAAATATTTATTCAGATATTGCTTGAGCTTTGGTAGAAGAATCAAAAGAATGAAGAAGAGGAAACATTCATGAAGTCGGTTATGTGGAAACAAATTTTAGATAAGAGTGACACCGGTTATGCTCGCTTAAAAATCACTTATTCTCAAGACAAACCAGTTGATTTTCAATTTATGGATGTCAACGCCTCGTTTGAAAAAATCACGAAAATATCGCGCCGCAATCTCGTCAAGAGGAAAGGCAGCGCCATTTTTGCGGACAGCTTTGATGAGTTATCGCTTTGGAGACAATTCTGCGAAGTTGCCAACACCAAGAACTCAAAAGAATATGAAGGCTATTCTTCGCTTTTTCAGATAAATTATCTAATTAAAATTTGCTCTTTGAAGAAAGACCAAATCGTTCTTTTGCTTAAGGAAATCAATTCGTCGGAAATTCCGCTTTTGGAGCAAAGTGACAAAGAGAGTTTCTTGGGCAATTATTTAAAGAACATGGTTTGGATCATTGGGATGGACTTTCAGATCACTTACGTTAGTCCGTCGGTCGGGAGCGTTCTCGGGTATTCGGCGGTAGAGATGCTTTCGAAAAGCGTCTTTAACATCGTTTCCTCAACCTCGATCGATAGTTTCATGACGGTATTCGAAGTCGATGCGGATAATCCGCAAATCGGGGATGATAACGAAATTCTAACCATGGAAGTTGAAATGATCAATAAAGCCGGAAACATCATTCTGACCGAGCAGCTGATCCAGTATTTGCATGACATTTCCGGGAAGATTACCAGCATCATCGCCAATGTCCGGGACATTACCGAACGAAAAATGGAAAAGGAAAAGGTCATCCGCAGCGAAGAACGGCTGCGCATGATCCTAGATTCGACCGCCGAAGCCATCTTTGGAATCAGTTTGGTGGGAACCATTACTTTTTGCAACAACAGTTGTTTGGGGATGCTGGGGTACACCCACCAAAACGAACTTTTGGGGAAAAACGCTCATAAACTTTTTCACAACCGTAACGTCTTCAACCAGATTATTCCGCCCGAACAATGCGAGATCCTGAAGACCTTGAAAACCGGAGTGGGGATTCGGGTCGATGACGACGTATTCTGGAAAAAGGACGGAACTTCGATTCAAATTGAATACTACGCTTATCCGCAATTCCATGACAATAAAATCGAGGGGGCCGTCATCACTTTCTTTGATATTTCCGCTCAGCTTAAAATCGAAAGAGATTTGAAAGAAAGCATCCGAAGCAAAAGCGTCATTCTTGCCAATTTGCCCGGAATGGCCTATAAATGCCTTTTTGATCGTCAGTGGACCATGCAGTTTGTTTCGGATGGCTGCTTTGCTTTAACCGAATACCGTCCCGAAAGCCTTCTTAATAATCGAGACCTATCTTTTAATGATTTGATTGCTCCCGAATACCGAGAACATCTGTGGCGGGTTTGGGGAGAGGCCGCCAAAAACCGGACACCGATTCGCGAAGAATACATTATCATCACTGCCTCCGGAAAGCATAAATGGGTTTTGGAACAGGGACAAGCCTTGTATAATGAAACCGGAGAAGTAGAAGCCTTGGAAGGCTTGATTTTGGACATCAGCGATCAAAAAATCAAACAATTGGAAATTCAATACATGAGCCAGCATGATCTCCTGACGGGGCTTTTCAACCGGGCTTATTTCGAAAAAGAAAAAGACCGTTTAGACAATTTTAAATATCTTCCGCTTTCCATCATCATCGGAGACATTAATGGACTGAAATTGACCAACGATGCTTTCGGCCATGACGAAGGCGACCGCTTGATCCAAAGAACGGCGAGTCTCATTACCGGTTGCGTCCGGGAAAACGACATCGTGGCGCGGACGGGCGGTGATGAATTTACGATCCTGCTTCCCAATACCGACAGCGAGACCGCTTATTATTACCTGAAAAAAATCCAAGCTCAATGTAAACGGGGAAAAGACAAACTGGCAATGGGAAACAATTTCATTAGCCTTTCTCTGGGATTTGCCACCAAAGAAAGCCCGGAAGAAAACATCATCGGGGTTCAGAAATACGCCGAAGACTTCATGTACAAACGAAAACTGTTGGAACGCAACAGCATTCATAATTCCTTTTTGTCCTCGATCACAGCCACCATGTTTGAAAAAAGCCAGGAAACGGAGGAACACGCGGAACGGATGCGGACTCTGTCCGTGCAAATGGGAACAAAACTCGGGTTCAATCAAAAGGATTTGGATGAATTGGCTTTGCTTGCCACCTTGCATGACATCGGAAAGGTCAGCATCGACCGCAATATTCTAAATAAACCCGGAAAACTGACTCCGGAAGAATGGCTGGAAATTAAAAAACATCCGGAGATCGGTTATCGGATCACCAAAGCCTCTTCGGAATTGGCCACCATCGCCGAATACGTTCTTTCCCACCATGAACGCTGGGATGGAAAAGGTTATCCTCAAGGACTTAAGGAAACCCATATTCCGATTCAATCACGGATCATCGGCATTGTTGATGCTTATGATGCCATGACTAATGAGCGCCCGTATCGTCCGGCCCGTTCTTCCGCGGAAGCCATCGCCGAGATCCAGCTTAACTCGGGTACGCAGTTTGACCCGAATTTGGCGGGGATCTTCGTAGATCTGATTCAAGACAGCCAAAATAAGGTTTCTTGATGAAGTTGTTTAGAAAATTTAAATGGCACACCGGTGCCATTTTTTGTTGTGGTATTAGGTGGATTATGATAAAATAACCGGGAAGGTGATTTTATGAAGAAAATAATCAATAAAATTAACGGTATTTATGTTTTGGCGGCTTGTGTTTTGATGATCCTTTTCTTCGCATTGGTGTTTCCGTTCACCAACCAATTGTTTGAAGAAAACGCCAATACCCGATTGATTCCGGACATGCTCATTTTCTATTCGCCGACCAATCTGGAAGAACTGGCGCTCATTTATGGGGAAGCCGGTCGGGATTATTACATTTTAACGAAATACACTTTGGACATCGTTTGGCCGCTGTGTTATACTTTTTCACTCGCGGTCATCTTAATGTACCTCTTTAAAACCGCAAAAAAATATTATTTTTCCGTGTTTCTGCCAATCGCGGCATTCGCTTTTGACCTGCTTGAGAACATTACCCTAAGCATTGTTTTTTCCCAGTATCCAACCATGATCCCTGCTTTGGGATATCTGGCTTCGGTGTTTTCAACTCTCAAATGGGTTACGATCGCGGCCGTAATGATTTTTGCTTTGATAATGCTCGGAAAACTGTTGAAAGCACATGACACAAGAAGGGATTAAAAAATGACGAACAATATTGATACATCCAACCATCAAGCGGAGCGGATCATTGACGTTTCCGATCTTCACAAAAGTTACAAAGAAATTCATGCGGTGAAAGGCATTAGTTTTTATGTGAAGAAAGGCGACCTGTTTGCCTTTTTGGGACCCAATGGGGCCGGGAAGTCCACGACCATTGACATTTTGACCACCGTTTTGAAAAGCGATTCGGGAACCATTACCATTGATGGTTTGACGCTGGGGCCGGATGATTTTAAAATCAAGCAAAACATCGGCGTGGTTTTTCAGGACAAAGTCCTCGATGACCTTTTGACGGTCCGGGAAAATCTCCTGTTCCGCGGCACTCTTTATGGTTTCTCGAAAGAAGAAGTTCAAAAACGGGTGGACAAAGCCATTGCCATGACCGATGTGGGGAGTTTTCAAAATCGCCGGTACAAAACTTTGAGCGGAGGGATGAAAAGACGGGTCGACATTACTCGGGCTTTGATCAATACTCCGAAAATACTCTTTTTGGACGAGCCGACCACCGGACTCGACCCGATGAGCCGAAAACAGATTTGGAACACGATCGAAAACCTTCGAAAAGACTATGGAATGACCATCTTTTTAACCACCCATTATATGGAAGAAGCCGACAACGCCGATTACGTGGTCGTCATCGTTCAAGGGGAAATCGCTGCCAAAGGCACTCCGACCGAACTGAAAGAAAAATATTCGCATGATCATTTGCATATCAAACCGGTTTCGATGGAAACTCTCGTTGCCAAACTGCAAGCGGATGGCGTCGAACATCAAATCGTTGCGGACTTGGTGAAAATCCCGTTAAAAAGCAGCCTTGAAGCCATTCCGCTGATTCAAAAGTATTATGCCGATATCGTCAGTTTGTCCGTTGTCAATGGCTCGATGGATGATGCGTTTCTCAACATAACCGGGAAGGAAATCGATCAATATGATTGAAATTGCGAAAAGAAACATCAAATTGTATTTCCGTGATAAGGCCACCGTTTTCTTTTCCTTACTGAGCGTCTTTCTGATCATTGGCTTGTATGTTTTATTTTTGGGAGATGTGTTCGTTTCATCCATGAGCGAATTTCCTTCCGCCCGCTTTGTATTAGACAGTTGGATCGTTTCCGGTTTGGTGGCTTCTTGCAGCGTCACCGCGACTTTGGGGGCATTCGGAGTGATCGTTGATGATTACACGAAAAACGTGGTAAAAGATTTCGGGTCCGCTCCGGTCAAAAAAGCGACTCTGACCGCCGGCTATATCATCAGTTCTTTGGTGATCGGGATCGTAATGTCTTGCGTTACATTGGTTTTGGGTGAACTTTACATCCTTGTTAACGGCGGAGAGCTATTGCCTCTTTTGGCTCTGCTTAAGGTCCTCGGGGTGATCGCCTTATCGACTTTTGCCAATTCGGCGATCCTTTTTTTGATCATTTCCTTCGTGAAGACGCAATCGGCGTTTGCTACCGTTTCGACGCTGGTTGGGACGCTGGTCGGGTTCTTGATGGGAGTTTACGTTCCGATCGGAAACTTGCCAAGTTATGTTCAAAGCGTTGTGAAACTGTTTCCGGGAACCTATTCCGCCTCTTTGCTAAGGATCATCATCATGGAGGAGCCGATGGACATTGCGTTTAACGGCGCGCCGGAAGACGTAACTTACGGATTCATTACCCAGATGGGCATCCGGCTGGAAATCGGAGAAGAACTATCGACCTCGCTTATGGCCATTTTGATTCTGGCGGGCACGGGGGTATTGCTTTACTTGATTTCAATCCTTCGTTTACGATTAAAGAAAAAATGAGCGTAATCCCCAAAAAACTGATTGAATTTTTGGGGATTTTATGTTAAAATATTTACATTATTGTGAAAAACGAGGTATGAAATGTTACTGGCCCTGATTTTATTTGCATGCATGTATTTACTGCTTTTGTTCCTTCCGAAATACCGGGCCATTACCGCTTTGGTATTCGCGGCCGTGTTCTTGATCCTGGGGATCATGCCAATCAATGAGGCATTGGCCCCCGCTGATCTGAATGTCATTCTGATGATTTTCGGAACCATGGGAGTCGTTGGGCTTTTCATTGAATCCAAGATGCCATCCAAACTGGCGGATCTGATCATCAAAAAAATGCCAAATGTGAAATGGACCATGGTCATTTTGGCTTTATTCGCGGGAATCATTTCCGCTTTCGTGGACAATGTTGCTACCGTCCTTATGGTGGCTCCGGTGGCCATGACCGTTTGTAAGAAACTGAAAATCTCTCCGGTTCCGAGCATTATCGCCATTGCGGTTTCATCCAACCTTCAAGGCGCCGCCACTTTGGTCGGCGATACCACTTCGATCATGCTCGGCGCGGAAGCCAATATGAACTTTTTGGATTTCTTCTTTTTTCAAGGAAAACTGGGGATTTTCTGGGCGGTGGAAGCCGGAGCCTTGATTTCCATTTTTATTCTATTATGGCTCTTCCGGAAGGATACAACGACCGTCGAGGGCGGTGAAGTGACTGAAGTCAAGGATTATGTTCCCTCATACTTATTGTTGGGAACCATCCTTCTGCTCATTGTGGCGTCCTTTGTTCCCGTACTATCCGTTGCCACTCACGGAATGATCAACGGCATCATTTGCGTGGGCCTGTTCTTCATTGGAATCGTTCGCAAAACCATCGTTAAAAGAGATGGAAAAGCTCTTTGGGATGCGCTCAAGGGAATTGATTATACGACCTTGTTATTGTTGCTTGGATTGTTTACCGTCATCAACGGTATCGATTACGCGGGAGTTGTCACCGCCATCGGCGAATTGTTCGTCAAGATCAGTGGCGACAATTTATTCGTGGTTTATACTTTGATCGTTTGGGCATCCGTCATCCTGTCCGCCTTCATCGATAACATTCCGTACGTTGCGACCATGCTTCCGGTGGCTACCGCCATTGCGGCAACCATGGGCGTTGATCCGAATGTTTTATATTTCGGACTCTTGATCGGCGCTACTTTGGGAGGAAACATTACTCCGATTGGCGCATCCGCAAACATCGCGGGAATCGGGATTCTTCGCAAAGAAGGCTATGAAGTCAAAAACAAGGATTTCTTCCGAATCGGAATTCCGTTTACTCTCTCAGCCGTCATTGCTGGATATGTCCTGATTTGGTTGATTTGGGTTTAATAAATCATTTAAATTTTCCGAAATTTACAGTCGCAGAAATGCGACTGTTTTCCTCATTAATAAAATTGAATCCAGGTAAAAAAGCGTTGAATCGACGCTTTAAAACGAATGGGAATTGATTACAATTCGGAGTTGAAATTTGCTTTCATCTGGAGTATAATACTTTTTCGTAGTGAGGGAATATTATGAAGTTATTAGTATGCGTAATGAATGACGTGGCTTTGCTTGATGAGTTTGTCCATGAACTTAAGGAAAAAGAAATCAAGGGAGCGACCATTATCAATAGCACCGGAATGGGAAGAAAACTGATTGAGAATGAGGATTATGACATCATCGGCTCTTTAAAATCTTTGTTTGACATTCCGCGCCGGGATTCACGAGTCATCCTGATGGCTCTGGAAGAAGAAAAAATCCAGGTTGTTTTGGATGTCATCGAAAAATTGGCCGGGGATCTGACCAAACCGAATTCGGGAATTGTGTTTACTTTGCCGCTTGACTATGTCAAGGGCTACAAAAGACAGTAAGCAAGCCCAATGAATCTAGAAGTATTGTTATACGCCGGAATAGTCCTGGTAACGGGACTTCTTTTTGGCAAACTCGCCAAATACTCTCACCTCCCCAATGTCACTGGCTACCTGATCGGCGGACTTTTGATTGGACCGAGCGTTTTGGGGCTGATCAGCAGTGAAAACATCGCCTCACTTGGGATTGTTTCCAATGTTGCTTTGGGATTCATTGCTTTTTCCATTGGCAATGAATTGAAAGTAAGTTATTTCAAACAAGTTGGAATTCGGCCAATCATCATCGCCATTTTCGAATCTCTTTTCGCGGTGGTAGCGGTTTTTGGCGGTTTGATGATTTATTATGCGATCGTTCGCGAACTGACCATCGCAAACATCCGTTTTGCGTTGGTATTGTCTTCGATCGCGGCGGCGACTGCACCAGCGGCAACTCTGATGGTTGTTCGTCAGTACAAAGCCAAAGGACCGCTAACGGACATGTTAATGAGCGTTGTGGCTTTGGATGACGGAACTGCCATCATGCTTTTTGGAATTTGCGTGGCCATTTCCAATGCTTTGGGCGGCGGAAACGGCGACGTTTCGACCTTAAAACTGATTTGGGAACCGATTTGGGAGATAATTTTTTCTTTGGGAATCGGCGCCATTTTCGGAGTGCTGCTGACCTTAGCTTGTAAATGGTGGACGGGTCGCGGAAACCGCATCAGCTTAACCATTGCCTTCGTTTTTTTGACTTTGTTTTTAACGGATTATTTGGGAGGGTCAACGCTTTTGGCTTGCATGGCCATGGGGGGTTTATTCGCCAATCTCAGCCATAAATATGATGAAGTCAACGGATTGATCTATTTCATCACTCCCCCGATTTTCATGATGTTTTTCGTCTTAAGCGGAGCGGAACTGAAACTTTCGATTCTGTTGGCGGTCGGTGTCGTTGGGATAATTTATTGTTTGTTGCGAGTATTCGGAAAAGTGTCGGGAGCTTGGCTTGGGTCTATTATTACGAAGGCAGAAGCCAAGATCGCCAAATATTTGGGATATGCTCTCATTCCTCAAGCCGGAGTGGCCATTGGACTCAGCCTCGTGGCCGCCCAGGTGCTCAATCCGGAAATGGGTTCGCAAATTCGGACCATCGTTCTCGCGGCCACATTGGTATATGAATTAATTGGACCGATTGCCACCAAGATTACCCTTAAGAAAGCTAAAGAAATTACAGCGGGAGAATGAACAAAAGCCTAGGACGAAAGTCCTGGGTTTTTTAAACTTCAACGGGAAATTTTAAAAAAGAAGGTAAAAAAAATCACGTCTTGCACGTGATTTAGATTCAAAATGGTGCTCCTGCTAAGAATCGAACTTGGATCTGAGCATTACCATTGCTCTGTTTTACCATTAAACTATAGGAGCGAGAGACTATGAATATTATACCAAAACATTCTTCATATTTCAACAGGTATTTTCATTTTCTGAGAAAACCATGTGTAGTGTTACAATACATGTGAGA
>DDXT01000015.1 GCA_002347755.1 Caryophanales bacterium UBA2253 | reverse complement strand
CGTCACGGCGAAGGATGTTTACCGTGCCTTTACGGAAATGATGCTTAACACAACCAAATACGTCAAAGCTGACCCGACTTACAGCGAAGATGGCATCATGACTACCGCGGCGGAGAGCAAAGTCGATGATCGGGACTCCGTTACCGCTTTGGTCTTCTTCAAACGTGACAAAGTCATATTTGACCCACTGTGGGGAATGCTGGCTGTTTCCGTCAACATCGGACCGGCCATCGACAGTGTCATCACTACCGGAGCTGACTACAATGAGATCCTTGACGCGCAAACCACTTTGTACTTGGCAAGACTGCTGGAACTTTATAGCTAATAGGCCCCAAAAGCGAAATCCGCAAGGACTTCGCTTTTTTCTTTACGCTAAAGATGATTGAGGGATCTTTTGGAAAAAAATTTCATCAGGCAAAAATAGCTTAACCATTATCATTGAAAAAAACGCTTCGCAGTGGTATAATGTTCAAAAAGGTGATTTTTATGGATATCGAGAAAATGGTAAACAGCAAGTGGTACCAGATCTTTGAGTGGGGGTACCGGCTCTTATTCCTCAATTTGCTTTCCATTGCCGTTCCTTCGCTGGTCGCCAGCCTGCCTTTCATATTCTGGTATTTTCACCAGGATTCCGGTTGGCTGATGCTTCTGACGATCGTTCTGTGGGGGTTCGGTTTTCTTCCCTGCTTCATTGCGGCCTTTTCGGTCATCAAAGATTACAAGGAAGACAAAACCGGAAACGTCTTTGTCTTGTTCTTTGTCGGTCTTTGGAAAGCTTTCAAAGATGTTTATAAACTGGATCTGATCGTTACCGCCATGGTTGGAGCAGGCGGAGTGGGGGCCATCTTTTACTGGGACCTGCTGTCGGGATACGACACGGTCGGTCCTTCCGCCGGAACCGCGGTCATGGTCACCTTCATTGTTTCCGTGGTGGGGTTCGTAGTTCTGTTCTTTCTTTTGATTGCGATTTTCTTGGCCGTGTTGCAATTGCCGATGATCGTCGCCAATTTCCGGATGAAGACCTGGAACCTGATTAAGTTTTCGCTCTACATGGCTTTCCGGTATTTCTTCAAAACTTTGGCTTATGCCTTCTTGATGATCGGGCCGATCCTTCTGGTCGGAATATTTCAATCCAAGATCTTGCCGATATACATGCTGTACGGGATCAGCTTGCCGCTGTTTGGGATCTATCTGATCTCGGCTCAACAATATTGGCATTTGTCACATAATCTCGAGAACTTAAAAGCCGAGATGGAATTGAAAGGAGACAAAAATGAAACTGGGGATTGACCTCATTGACCAACATCTGGACTATTTCAAAGGGAAACGGGTCGGTTTGATCACCAACCCGACCGGAATGGGAAGCAATTTTCTTTCCTCGATCACCATTCTGAAAGAGAAAGTCAACTTGGTGGCGCTTTTCGCTCCCGAACACGGCGTACGCGGAAACTTCCAAGCCGGCGAACGGTTTTCTTCTTATGTTGACGAAGAAACCGGAATCATTGTTCACAGCCTTTACAACGAAGCCAAACGCCCGAGCCAAGCCATGATGGACAGCATCGATGTTTTGTGCATTGACATCCAGGAAGTCGGCTCGCGTTTCTATACTTACATTTATACCATGGCTTATGCGATGATGGCCTGCCGCGATTACGGAAAGGAATTCGTCGTTTTCGACCGCCCCAACCCCATCAACGGGTTTGACGTCGAAGGCAACATCCTGGATCTGAACTTTCGATCTTTCATCGGTTATTATCCGATCCCCCAAAGGTACGGAATGACCTTGGCCGAACTGGCCAACATGTTCAATTCCGAAGACAGCATCAACTGCCGTTTAAAACTGATTTTGATGAAAGGCTGGCACCGGAAGATGTATTTCGAGGAAACCGGACTGAAATGGATCATTCCGTCGCCGAACCTGCCGACCGTTGATACGACTGTATTGTATAATGGGACTTGCATTTTTGAAGGGACCAACATATCCGAAGGCCGGGGAACCACTTTGCCTTTCGCTTTGATCGGGGCTCCGTACATCAAACCTGAGGAATGGGCCGAAGCGCTGAATGCCTGCCATTTGGATGGCGTTCGTTTCCGTCCGGCTTATTTCACGCCGACCTTCTCGAGATACGCGAGCAAACTTTGCGGCGGGGTGGAAGTCCAGGTTTTGAACCGCCGGACTTTCAAACCGGTCAAAACCGGCTGGACGATGTTGGAAGTGATCCGGAACCTTTATCCGAATGATTTCCAGGTCTTGCCGCCTTATCGGGAGAACCGCCCCTGCATGTTGGAACTGAACACCGGGGGAGATTTCATCAACAAACAGAAATTGACTCTGGAAGAGCAATATAAATTATTGGAAAACGACACCAAGAAATTCATGGAAAAGCGCGCCAAATATTTGTTATATTGAACCGCTCGGGAGATTTTATGAAAACCATCGAACAAATGACTTTGAAAGAAAAAATCGGACAATTGGTATTCGCGGGTTTTTCCGGTCAGAGTTTCGACGATAACATCAAAAACCTTATAGAAGAATATAAACTGGGAAACGTCGTTTTGTTTTCCCGAAACATCGGCGGTCTGGAACAACTTCATAATTTGAACCAGACCATTTATCACGAAATGCTTTCGGGGTTTGATGTCATCCCCTTCATCGCCATCGATCAGGAAGGCGGAATGGTCACCAGGATCATGAAGGAAGCCACTTTCCTGCCCGGAAACATGACCGTGGCGGCGGCGGGTAATCCGAATTATGCCTATGAACTGGGAAAAATATCCGGAACCGAGCTGCGGGCTTTGGGGATCAACATGAATTTGGCCCCATCTTTGGATGTCAACAACAATCCCGCCAATCCGGTCATTGGCGTTCGCAGTTATGGAGATGATCCCAAACGCGTCAGCGAGTTTGGGCTTAAGTACATCGAAGGATTGCAATCGCAGGGAATCATCGCCACCGCCAAGCATTTCCCGGGTCATGGGGATACCGCTTCGGACAGCCATTACCGGCTGCCGATCGTCCCTCATGACAAAAAACGTCTCGATGAAGTCGAATTATATCCTTTTAAAGAAGCCATCAAAAAAGAAGTCGGCGCCATCATGTCCGCCCATGTTTTCTTTACCGCTTACGAGCAGGACAATCTTCCCGCGACCCTTTCTCCCAAGGTCATGACCGACCTGCTTAGAAACCAGCTTCATTTCAATGGTTTGATCGTCAGCGATTGCATGGAGATGAAAGCCATCGATGACAACTATACCGCCAGCCGCGGGGCCCTGATGGGGCTTTTGGCCGGGCTGGACATGATCATGGTTTCCGCGACTTATCAAAAACAAAAAGATACCCTGGAGCTGATCGCCAAAGCTGTTTCCGACGGAACCTTTCCGCTGGCCCGGCTTGACGAAAAAGTGGCCCGGATCCTGAAGGCCAAAGCCAAGATCCTGCCGTTGATGGAAGAACATTTCTTCGCGAAGAGTTTTTTGGAGAAAAAAGCCATCATCATTGATGGCCGAAGCAAAGCTTTCGCTGCCAAAATTGTGGATCTGTCTTTGACCAAAGTCCGAGGGAAGAATTTTTATCCGGAAGGAAAGACGCTGCTGGTCGCGACCGAGCCGTTTGCGACGACCATCGCCGAAGATGTTTTGTCAACCAGATCGATCATTGACGCGGTCAAAGCTGAAAATCTTCAGTTCGACACCATCAAAATACCGGTCAATCCGGATGATCTGCTGGTTCAAAGCATTGTTTCCCAGGCTTGGGATTACCAGACCATCGTGGTTTGCACTTATAATGCCCGTTTTAACCATAGCCAAGCGAAACTGGTCACTCGGCTGAACAAAAAGACCAGGAATCTGTTTGTGATCTCGACTCGGAACCCTTATGACTTGTTGGCTTTCAAAAACATCGCCAATTATTATTGCTTGTATGAATATACTCCGAATTCCGTCAAAACCATTGCCCGTTTCTTAAAAGGCGAGATCATTGCGACCGGGAAACTTCCGGTCAGTCTGCAAGAAAAGATCAAAATCGGGGCTTCGGTTTACGTGGGGCTGGAACAGACCGTTTCCGATAATCTGGCCTATTTGGACCTGCTCAAAGCCAAAAAGATCGAATTGGTTTTCATCTCCGGGCACATTCCGGAAATGAAGCCGGAATTCCGCGACGAACTTAAAACCGTGGTCGATCATGCCAACGGTTTGGGGCTGAAAGTCATTCTGGATGTCTCCCGGCCGATGATGGAAAATTTCGAAATTCCCCAAATTTACTCCCTTCGTCTGGACTGGGGATTTACTTTGGACGAAGTTTATCAACTTTCTTTGGAACATCCTTTCAATCTTGAACTGAATGCTTCGACCGTCACCGAAAACGATTTGAATTATTTGGAAATGCTTGGGATGGACATGAACCGGCTGCGGGTCAGCCATAATTTCTATCCGAAACCATATACCGGACTGGCGCAGGCGGATGTTGAAACCAAAAACGTCATGTTCAAGCAACACGGACTGACGGTCATGGTTTACATTCCGTCGCAAAACCAAAAGCGCGGGCCGATCCATCAGGGTCTTCCGACCGTCGAAGAACACCGGAACTTGCCGCTTCCGGCGATCCTTTCGGAAATGCGTTGTCTGCTGGCGGACGAAGTCGTCTTTGGCGACAGTTTTGCCTCCGCCGAGGAACTGTCCGCGGCCGTGGATTTTAATTTTGATCTGATCCAACTGCCGATCAAACTGAAAACCCAAATCACCGATTTGGAAAAACAGCAGCTTTGTTTGCTCCATCGCAACCGCCAGGACGGCAGCCCGTATTTCAAACGGTCTTCGACCCGTCTCAAAGCCGGGACGATCGAACCGAACAATACCATGATGCGAATGCCTAAAGACGTCACCATTGACAATAAACTGTTGGCCCGCTATCAGGGCGAAGTATCGATCGTGACCATGACGATGCCGGAAGACGAACGCGTAAACGTCGTCGGCGAAGTCATCGCCAGCGATTATCTAATCAAAAAGATCACATCCGGAACTAGATTTAAATTCTTGATGAAATAAAACGGAGGGACCCAAAATGGAAAAAGTAATGATCGCCGTCGACGCCGGCGGAACCAAGACGAAATTATGCGCCTTCACCAAAAACAAAGAAATGGTTTATGAATTGGTTGGGGGTTCGGGAGTGCCGGTGGCCATCAAAGGCGAAGCCCATTTTCCTTTTTATGAATTGGTTCAAAAAGCGGTCTCGGATCTGAAAAACCGGTTTGAGATCACCTACGTTCAGCTGGGAATTTCCGGCTTGGGGATCGTCCCCAATGTTAAAAGCCGGGAAGAAGAACTGAGCGCGTTGCTTGGTTACCCGGTTTCCATGGAAAACGATGCCCTCATCGGCCTTTATTCGCTGAAGGGGATCCCGACCGGCGAACAGATCCTGGTTTTGTCCGGGACCGGCAGCAGCGTTTTGGGATACCGAAACGGGCAGCGGCTGCTGGTGGGCGGTTACGGGCACCTGCTTACCGAAAAAGGGTCCGGTTTTTCGGCGGTCAAGACCCTGATCACCGGCATCATCGAGAGTTTTGAACAGGATGGGCCGTTGACTGAACTGGAAAAGAAGTTTCTAAATCTGATCGGCGCCAAAAGCGCGTATGATCTGAAGCCGTTTGTCTATCTGAGAACCAAGAGCCAAATCGCGGATTACGGGCGCTTCATCGGCGCGGAAGCCGCTTCCGGCGATGTTCAAGCCATTTCGATATTGAAGCAAAGCGGAAAAGACTTGGCTGGGTTCGTGGAAAAAGTCTATCGGAAGATGCACTTGACGGATCCGGTGACCTTGGGATTCCGCGGCAGTTTTGTTCAAAAAGCACCTTATGTGAAAGAAGAAGTCATCAAATGTTTGCATGAAGACGGATATGACCCAATAATCGCGGAAGGAGAACACGACCCGATCTACGGGGCTTATTATCTGGCTTTGGAAAAGGGGAAAATATGATCGCCATCGGTTTAATGAGCGGAACCTCGTTGGACGGGGTCGACGCCGCTTTGGTGGAAATTAAAAACGAACATTTCGAATTGCTTAAATATGTGACGTTGGATTATGACGAGAGTTTTAAAACCCGACTCATGAGGAACCTAAGCGACGAAACCGCGAAGCTGAGCGAAATTTGCAGCCTTAATTTTGAACTTGGGGGTAAGTTCACGCAAGCCATCGACTTGTTGCTTCAAGGAAGCGGGCTAAGTTATTCGGACATTGCTTTCGTGGCTTCCCACGGCCAGACCATTTGGCACAACCCCAAACCGAACCGGGGGTTGGCGGCTTCGACACTGCAGATCGGAGAACCGAGCGTCATCACCGCCAAAACCGGCATCACCGTCGTTTCGGATTTTAGGACCATGGATGTAGCCGTCGGCGGCGAAGGAGCGCCTTTGGTGCCGATGTCGGAATTCATGCTTTTCAAAAGCGATTCCGAAAACATCATCTTGCAAAACCTCGGGGGAATTGGCAATCTGACTTATCTTCCAAAGCAGGCGAACATCGATGATGTCGTCGCTTTTGACAATGGTCCCGGAAATGTCATGATCGATTATTTCACCAAGAAATATTTTCACCAGCCTTATGACGAAGGCGGACGCATTGCTATGTCCGGAAAAGTCATACCGGCGATCTTCGCCGAACTGATCAAGGATGAATTCATTACCCGTAAACCGCCGAAATCGACGGGGCGGGAACTGTATAACCAAAAATTCATGGAAGAATTGGCGGAAAAACTGCATTTTTCGGATTATGCGAAAAACGATGTCATTACGACCGTATCCGAATTCACTGTTTACGCAATGGTCACCAATTACCGCCTATTTACCCCAAAATTTGACCGCATTGTGCTTAGCGGCGGGGGAAGCCATAATGACTACATTAGGAAAAGACTCCAGGAGAACGTCAATAAACCGGTCCTCACTCAAGAGGATCTGGGACTGAGCAGCGATGCCAAGGAAGCCGTGGCTTTCGCGATCTTGGGATATCTGACTTTGAATCATCGGCCGGGCAATGTCATCGGGGCAACCGGGGCCAAACGGCCGGCGGTGCTCGGGAAAATCACTCCCGGAAAGGAAAAATCATGAGCGTTGATCTTAAAAAAATCGGCACCGAACAAAGAAACCAGAAGACGCTGGATATCGACACCAAAGCCACCATCGACATTCTTCGTCTCATCAATGACGAAGATCAACTGGTCGCGGGGGCGGTCCGAGCCGCCTTGGGTCAGATCGCCGCTTTGGTCGATCAAGTGACTTGGGCTTTTCAAAACCAGGGCCGTTTGATATACCTGGGCGCGGGAACCAGCGGCCGGATCGGCATCCTTGACGCCGTGGAATGCCGCCCGACTTTCGGCGTCAGCGATCAAACCGTCATGTGTCTGATGGCCGGCGGCGAAAGCGCGTTCGTTAAAGCCGTTGAAGGAGCCGAGGATTCGCTTTCCATGGCCAAAGAAGATTTGATTAAAATCAACCTGAGCAAAAACGATGTTGTCGTGGGAATCGCGGCCAGCGGCCGGACTCCCTATGTTTTGGGTGGAATCGCCTATGCGAAGGAAATCGGCTGCCCGACTGGCGGGATCACGACTTCCGGAAGCAGCAAACTGGCGGCGCAGGTCGATTTTCCGATCGAAGCCGTGACCGGACCGGAAGCCTTGACCGGATCCACCCGAATGAAATCGGGAACCGCCCAGAAGATGATCTGCAACATGATCTCGACGGCGGCCATGATCAAGACCGGAAAAGTGTACGAAAACCTGATGGTCGATCTTTTGGCGACCAACGAAAAATTGGTCAGTCGGGCGCAAAGCATCGTTTCCGAAGCTTGCGGCCTGACCATGGATGAAGCAAAAGAAAAAATTCAAAAATACGGAAGCACCAAAAAAGCCATCTTCGCCACCCTGAGCGGACTGAAGAAGGTTTCGGAAGTGGAACATTATCTGGCTCGGGGCCATGACAACATCCGGGAAGCTTTGAAGTTGGTGGGAAAATGATGAAGCACGTTGAAATAATCAATCGGGGAGGACATGTCCTTCGCGGGTATCTGACGATGCCCGATCATTTTTGTCATACTTTGGTCGTTTTTTACCATGGTTTTACCGGTAACAAAACCGAACACAACGGCTATTTCCGCGATCTTTCGCGTTTGCTTGAAGCCAATGGGTTGGCATCGCTAAGGATGGATTTTTACGGAAACGGCGAATCCGACGGGACTTTCGCCGATTTTACTTTTGACACGATGTATTCCGACGCCGAAATGATGCTTGACTACGGAAAAAGCCTTCCGGGCGTCAAAAAGATCGTGGTTTTGGGATACAGCATGGGCGGGCAAGTCGCCGGCCAAATGTGCGCGCGTCATCCCGACCTGATCGACGGAGCGATTTTGTGGTCGCCGGGCGGCAACATCGCCGAACACATTGCTCGTGATTTCGAGATTTCTCCGAAACTGGTGAATGGCAATGCCGATCACCGCAACTTTGAAATTTCGATGGCGATGAATGAATCGACATCCCGATATATTAACAGTTATGAAGGCGTGGAAAATTTTACCAAACCGGTTTTGGTCATCCATGGCCGGGCCGATCAAGTCGTCAATTATTTGTTGGGAGTCCGTTACGCGGAAACTTTCCCGGATGCGCAGCTCCACATCATTGACGCGGCCGGACATGGTTATGACCAACGGGCCGAACACGCCGAATTATTTAAGAGGACTTTAGAATTTTTGAAAGGCGGATTTATCCGATGAAGATATTAGTATGCATAAAACAGGTGCCGGCCAGTTCCCAGGTTCAAGTCGACCCGGTGACGGGGGTATTGATCCGCGACAGCAACAACACCAAAATGAATCCCTATGATCTCTATGCCCTCGAGACCGCGCTGCGGTTCAAAGAGACCGAAGGGGCCGTCATCACCGTCATTTCCATGGGACCTCCGTCCGCGGCAGCCGCATTGGAAGAAGCGCTGTGGATGGGAGCCGATGAAGCCATTTTGCTGACCGACCGGAAATTCGGAGGGGCCGATGTGGTGGCCACTTCCTATACCATTTCCTCGGGGATCAAGAAACAAGGCGACTTTGACCTCATCATCTGCGGCAAGCAGACCACCGACGGCGACACTGCCCAAGTCGGGCCGGAGATCGCGGAATGCCTGCACATCCCGCACATGTCCTACGTGGACAAGATCATTGAAGTCAAGGAAAAATCCTTGGTCGTTTCGGTCAGCATGGACAAAACCACTGAAAAATGGGAGCTTTCTTACCCTTGCCTGATCACCGTGGACAAGGGCATTTATACCCCGAGACTGCCTTCTTACAAACGCAGTCTGGCTTTGAAAGATTACAAGGTCCGATTAATCACCTTCGCCGATCTGGAAGATCAAAACGAGAGCCATTACGGACTCAAAGGTTCGCCGACCCAGGTCGAAAGAATGTTCCCGCCCCAGAAGAATACCGATAAGGAGCTTTGGAAAGGGACCAACCCGGACTTGGCTGAGCAAATGATCAAAAAAATGAAAGATTTGAAGATGTTGTAGGCCGATGAAATGGGAAAAATAGTAATTAATAATAGCATTGTGACCCCCGAAATCGGGAAGTCATCCGTAAAAATCTGCCCTTTCAACGCCATCGAATTCGATGGCCGATCGCTAAGCATCAACTCCGGCTGTCGAATGTGCAAAATCTGCGTTCGAAAAGGACCGGCCGGAGTATTCAAATTCGAAGAAGACCCGGTGGCCGCTCCGGCCATCGACAAGACCCAATGGGTCGGAGTGGCGGTGTTCGTGGAACACAATCATCATGAAATCCACCCGGTTTCGCTGGAACTGATCGGAAAAGCCCGCGAATTGGTCACCGTGACCCACCATCCGGTTTTTGCCGTTTTGTTTACCGATGACGAAACCAAGATGGCTCCGGAACTGTTGGCCTACGGCGTCGACAAAGTCTTTGTCTACCGCCATCCGGATTTGGGTCATTTCAACGTGGAAATCTATGCCAATCTGATGGAAAACTTCATCGATGAGATCCATCCGAGCGTCATATTATATGGCGGGACTTCGGTTGGCCGAAGTTTTGCCCCGCGGGTAGCGGCCCGCTTCAAAACCGGATTGACGGCCGATTGCACCATTCTGGGGATGAAGGAAAATACCGACCTCATCCAAAACCGCCCGGCTTTCGGCGGAAACATCATGGCCGGGATCATTTGTCCGAACCACCGGCCCCAAATGTCCACGGTTCGATACAAAATATTCAAATTACCGGAAAAAGTTCTTCCTCACGGCGAGATCGTGAGGATGGATACCGAAGGACTCAGTTTCAAAACCGGATTGCGCCTGTTGGAAGTCCTTCCGAAACCCAAAGACATGGACATCAGCGAATCCGACGTTCTGATTGCCCTCGGCCGTCCTTTCAAGACGCCCGAACAATTTAAAATGGCCCAGGAATTGGCGGACTTGTTGGGGGGACAGATCGCCTGCTCCCGTCCGCTCATTGAAGCCGGATTGGTTGACCCGCGAAAACAGATCGGCCTCAGCGGCCGGACCGTGGCTCCGAAACTGCTCATCACTCTGGGCATCAGCGGCGCGGTGCAGTTCGCGGCGGGAATGCGGGGAAGCGAAGTCGTTTTCTCGATCAACAGCGATGCCAATGCTTCGATCTTTGACGTGGCCCATTATGGGATCGTCGGCGACGTGTTTGCGATCCTTCCGATTCTGATCAAACAAATAAAAGCCATGAAAGGAATGATTTAGGTGCGAAAATGTATAACAAAATAAATAAAAAAGACCTAGCTTATTTTCAAAACCTCATTCCTGAAAGCCGCCTGTTCTTTGGGAAAGACATCAGCGAAGATTTTTCGAAGGATGAACTGGGGACCGTCTCCAAATATCCGGAGTTGGTGATCAAAGCCGAAAGCGCGGCCGAAATATCGCAGATCATGGCTTATGCCAATGAACGGCTGATCCCGGTCACCGCCCGCGGAAGCGGAACCGGTCTGGTCGGAGCCTGCGTGCCGGTTTGCGGCGGGATCGTCATTGATACCACCCGCATGAACCACATTCTGGAACTCGATTCCGAAAATCTGGTGCTGGTCGTGGAACCGGGCGTGCTGCTGATGGACATTTACAGTTACGTTGAACCGAAAGGCTATTTCTATGCTCCGGATCCAGGCGAGAAAAGCGCCACCATCGGCGGCAACATTGCCACCAACGCCGGAGGAATGCGAGCCGTCAAATACGGAGTGACCAGGGATTGGGTTCGAGCCATTGAAGTGGTTCTGCCGACTGGGGAGATTACGCAGTTCGGGCGGAAAGTCGTCAAAGACACGACCGGCTATTCCCTGAAGAATCTGATCATCGGCAGCGAAGGCACTTTGGCGATCATTACCAAAGCTTATTTGAAACTCCTGCCGCTTCCGACCAAAACCATCAGTTTGTTGGTTCCGTTCAAAACCCTGGAAAGCGGCATTGATCATGTTCCTCAGATCATGCAATCCAAGAGTGATCCGACCGCGGTTGAATTCTTCAGCCGGGAAACTGTCGGGTTCGCGGAAATGTTTTTGGGAAAGAAATTTCCGGATACCCGAAACGACGCTTACATTTTGCTGACCTTTGACGGAATTGATGACAAAGACGTCAAAGCCAAAGTTCAGAAGGCCGCCGACCTTTGTTTGAGCGAACTGGGAGCCGAAGACGTTTTGATTGTTGATACCGAAGAACGCAAGGATTTGGTTTGGAAAGCCCGCGGGGCTTTTCTGGAAGCCATCAAAGCTTCCACCACCCAAATGGACGAATGCGATGTCGTCGTTCCCCGCGCCAAAGTCAGCGAGTACATTCGTTTCAGTTACGGCCTGACCAAGAAGTACAACATCCGCATTCCGAGCTTCGGACACGCCGGCGACGGCAACCTGCACCTGTATATATGCAAAGACGCCATGAGCGATGAAGCCTTTGAAAAGACCCTGAAAGCGGTTTTTGAAGAAATGTATCAGAAGGCCGATGAGATCGGCGGTCTGATCTCCGGAGAACACGGAATCGGATTTGCGAAAAAGGTATACATGCATAAGCTTTTGGGAGAAACCCAAGTGAATATCATGCGGGGAATCAAAAAAGTATTTGATCCGAACAACATATTGAATCCGGAAAAGGTAATCTAGTCTGAAAACCACGCCAAAAAGCGTGGTTTTTCTTGTTTTTGGCTTCGAAAAAAGCGAGCGACCGGGTGATGAAAATAATAAATGTTTTTTCAGCCTTAATTTAAAAATATGGACTTCACATTTTTAATTTATTGTGCTATAATAATTTCGTAAACGTTTTTATGTTTTTACATAGACTATTACGTTTCATTACAAAAATCAAAAAAGGAGAAAGAAATGAAAAGAAAAGGATTTTTAATCATTGCATTACTAATTGCTTTTGGAATTTTCTTTGTTGGATGTAACGAAGCTGTTACACCTACCTTGTCTTTGACGACAACTTCCTTCACGACCACCGTTGGCGAGACCGCCACGATTGTCCCTGAAGTAGTCGGCGCCGAAGGCTTGACACTGGAATATGCCACTGACAATGCTGCCGTTGCTACCGTAGCCGCGGGCGTTGTCACAGCTGTTTCGGCGGGAACCGCAAAGATCACCGTATCGCTTACGGATTATCCAGAAGTTAAAGTAGAAGCGACCGTAATTGTAAAAGCTAAGGCTCCAATTACCTTGAACTTCTCCGAAGCAGCGGTAACCGTTACCGCAGGGGATGAAGTTACTGTCACTCCTGTGTTGGGCGGAACTGCTGAAGTTCTGACTTTAGTTTATGCTTCAAGCAACGAAGCCGTTGCCACTGTTGAAGCGGGTGTCATCACTGCGGTTGCAGCCGGACAAGCAATTGTCACCGTATCGGTTCAAGATCAACCGACCATTACGGCTGAAGTTACCATTACGGTAATTCCGGTTATTACTTTGGATGATTTCGCACCAAGCACCATCTTCATTATGGGACAAGAATCCATGTATGTTGGCGAACCGATCGCGTTCCCAACCAACATTACTCCTGCCGCCGCTTACAAAGGTTTGTTTTGGACATCGAGCGATCCAACCGTTGCCATTGTTGACGGATTAGGCCTTGTTACTCCGTTAAAGAGCGGCACCGTTACCATCACCGCCACCTCAGCGTTGGATCCGGAAGTTTCCGCCGACCAGGTCGTTGATGTATATGAAAGAGGAACTGATCTTGAAATCGGAATGAGAGCCCTGAACCATATCAAGGCTAACATGCCTGAATTTGTTGGCGCTGATTTTGATCTTCCGGTTTATGCCAATGACAAAGTCATGGTTACTTGGACAAAAGCTGACGCGACGGCCATTACCGATGGCGTATTCGATTATGATGAAACCATCACCGCTGATGCGCAAACCGTCCTGACTTGCAAAGTTGAATACGGGACCTTCATGGTTGAAGAAGTTCTGACGCTCAAGTTAGTCCTTGACGTAGACGACAATGCTTTCAAGAGCAATGAACTTGTTAAAAACTACTTGGATGCTTTCTTCTATGATTACTTAAAAGCAACCGATCCAAGTAAAGTTACTGCTGACCTTTCATTACTCACATCATTAAAGGGAACAACCATTGCCTGGGCAACCAACAATGCGCCAATGTTGACCAAAGACGGAGTCTATACTCGTCCTAATGATGATACAGTTGTTACTTTGTCCGCAACCGTTACAACCGGTGCGGTCGGAATCCCTCTGAGCTATGCTCTGACCGTTAAGGGATATTCAATGGAAGAGAAGATCGCTTACATTTTAACTGAAGGCGATTTGGCTCCTTTAGCTAATAAGGCTTCTAACAGCAACATCGTTCTGCCGACCGTTGATTCCAAATTCAATTTGGATATGGCTTGGGCATCTGACGTTGCCACCGTATTTGACAACACCGGAAAATACGTCACTCGTGATTTGGCTGCTGACACTCCGGTCGTTTACACAGTTACTTTCACTGATGATCGTTTTGACCCGGCTGTCACCGGAACCGGAACCGTCAACGTTACCGCTCTTGCGGCAACCGACACCAGCAAAGCCGTTTTCGACTTCGTCGCTGACCCAGCTTTGATTGGAACCGTTCCTTCATACTTCCCTTACGGAGTTGCTGACCGTGTTGGCGGAAACACCATCACCGGACTTCCTGCCAGCGTTGCTACTGCTCCTGGCGTCACCATTGAATGGGCCGGAAACGAAGAAGATTTCGATGGCGTAACCTTGAAGACCCAATACTTGCGTTATCACGAATCATTATTAACCGCTACCTTCAAGAAAGACGGCGTTGCTGATTCAACAATTTCGTTCGTTGTCAAGACTGGTATCGCGGAAGATCCAAATGCTTTGTACATCGGCGGACGTTTCTCTGAACAGAAATCGGCTGTTGCTGATTACAAGTATGACTTGTTGAACACCTTCAGTTACTGGGACAAGATGGTCGGATCGGCTACTTATACCGGACAACAATACTGGAGTTACTATTCTGGTTATACAATCTATGTCAATGCTGATACTGACGGATCGACAACTTTCACCGCTAACCCTGATGGAAGAAGATATCAATACTTCCCAATGGATTACGTGACTGTTTACATCACCGCAGTTAGCGCAGCCGGAGTTCCTACTTATGAATATGCAAACTTAAGAGAAAAGACCGGCGGAAACTGGGCAGTCTTCTTTGTTAACCTAACTGATAAAGAAGCCAAAGTACCGTTTGCCACTTATGGATCCGGAAATGACGTTGACGGCGTTCCTCTGACCAGCAAAGGAACTCGTGAACAATACCTTGGTTATGACGGCTATCGTAAAGGCTTTACCGCTTCTGCAGACGGCACCGTCGTTATCGGCAGTGAATTCGGCGTCATCCAAAGCAAGATGAAAGAAGCCGACACTACCATTACCATTCCTGCCAATGGATACGGAATGACCTTCAAGACTCAAGAAAACCAACCGATCATGGGTGTCTTCTGTCAAACCGGAGTGAAGCTCACTATTGAAAAATACAACTTGGCTCCGCAAAACGATTTCCGTTACAACTTCTACAACAACAACATCGCTGCAGCTCAACTCAAGATGGACAATTATGAAGCCGCCAAAGCTGATCCAGCAGTTGAAACTGCCGCCGTATTCCCAAGCGGAACAGGCGAAAAGACTCCTGAAGAGATCGCTGCGGCCATCGCTGCATACTATGCTGGCTTGCTCACCGGCGTCGACACTAACCTGAAAGCTGCTCAAACTTATCGCAACTATGACAAACCGATGCTGACTCCGCTTGCGGACCTTGGCTTCGATGATGCATTGTTCACAGCTCAGGCTACCAGAAGCGCGGCTTTCTGGGATGTCAGAATTGCTGCTTTGAAATTACAGACAGCTGATGCTGATTATCTGCAAAAATTATTGGCTGTATACCGCGCTTATGATCCAATCGCTCAAGGCGTCAAAGACCTGATCGTTGATCATGCATGGTTACAAAGCGAATATGATACTAAGTTAAGCGTTCCTTTAAACATCGATTTAGTATTAAACGGTGGATCGATTTACACTCAGACTCAAGCGCAAGTTTCAACTTTGTTCCTGACTGACTTGTATGCTCACTTGCAAGCAAAAGCTTATCCTGCATTGCCTGCAACTTACGCGGAATTTGCAACTGTGACTTACTTGACAGCGTGGTTCACTATGCCTAACATGAGAACTTATTTGTTCGAATTGTACAAAGACAGCGCCGCTGACGAGACTGCAAACCTTGAAGCTTTGACTGTTGATGCAACCGGAACGGCTACTCAATTCTTCCGTCAGGCTGCTTACAACGCTAAATGGCTGCCGCTTCTGTACTGGCTAAATGATACGACTCAGATCGGCCATAATGGCGGAAGAGATTTACTGGGAAGATTCGGTTTACCGTATGAATTCCATTATTTCCCGGCAAGCTCATACGCGGGAGTTGTAAACGACATTTCTGGATCTAATAGCCGTATTAGAGAATATTTGACAGGGCTTTATGCTTACGGTACTTACCGCAATCAATTCCTTGCCAACACTTGGACTTTGGATGCAACCGCTTCTCAGACCTATGTTGATGGCCTGACAATGACTTACACTGGCGGCGATACGGCTGTCACTCCTTTAACAGTTGTAAAGACCGGCTTCACCTTTGGTGGATGGTATCTTGATGCTGCATTGACCAACAAGGCAACAATGACTCCAGTTGGATTGGGAATTGTTGACGTTGTTCTTTACGCAAAATGGAACCCGGTTGCTTAATCAACTGAGACTTTAAAAACTTAGGGTGATTCCGAAAGGAATCGCCCTATTTTTTTAATCTCTCAATCCATAAAAAGCCATTGAGAATTTTGAAAAACCGTGTATAATAAGTAATAAAGGAAATCTATGATGTATGAAGAAAAAAGGGTTTATTTTATTTATGGCGGCGACATTGTCCCTTCTGTTCGGATGCGCCGACACGAAGGTTACGGTCGAATTGACCGGACCGACAACCATCACCGTGGGGGAAGCGGTGCTTCTTACCGCCGTATCCTCCAAAGCTTCAGCCGAATTTATCTGGTCATCCTCGGATGATGGAATAGTAAAAGTTGAGGAAGGAATAATTGAAGGAATTTCGGAAGGAACCGCCACGATCACGGTTTTGGTCAATAAAACCCAGGCTTCGGCTTCGCTTTCTGTTTCGGTGGTTTCTCCCGATCATGAAACCATTCAAAGGATCAATGCCTTGGCGGCGGCGCTGCTTGATGACATTCCTTTGAATGTTTCTGAGGATTTGGAGCTTCCAACGGAAGACAACGCTTCCGGAGCCGTTTATGAATATTCAACCAATAATCCGGAAGTACTAAATAACCAAGGAGCGGTAAGCAGGCAATCCGAAGACCAGATCGTCAGACTCACCGTTACCATTACGCTTGAAAATGTCAGCTTGGACTTTCATAAAGATCTGACGGTTTTAAAAACTTCCATTATCAATGTAGAAGGCTTAAGCGAGATCGAGATGGGACAAACCGCCCAGCTTAATGTAAACAGTGCCGGTGGCGACGAATTTGTTTTCTCATCGTCTAATTCTACAATTTTGGAAGTTGATCTTTCCGGACTGATCACTGCCAAAAAAGCCGGAACGGCTGTCATCACCATCGTTTTAGTGAGTGATCCCGGTTCCTTAGTAAACTATTCCGTTACAGTATTTGATCCTTTGGAAGTGATTGGCGTTTATTTAAAAGCGGCCATTCCCGATGAGATCAGCGCGAATGTAGAATTTTTGACTTCCCATCCGCTTTACGAAATGAGCGTCAGTTATCAAACCAATTCCGCTTTCATCACTGATCAAGGACAGATCACTCCCGATAAAATGGACCGTTATGCCACCATATCCATTAATGTAACTTACCAGGAACGAACCAAAACCTGTTCCAAATCCGTAAAAATCCTGATGATTCCCGCCGCCACCCAAGTTCAAAATACCAACCAATGGCTGGAAGAAACCGTCGGGCCGATGATTGATTTGGAAAGCGGGCTTCTTCCTCAAACCGAATCCGTTTATGATCGCGGGTTATCTTGGCTGGGAAGCTGTCCCGGAATGGTCGTAAACGGCGAGCTGAATCCAACTCTTCAAGCCCAAACCGTAAACCTGATTGCAACTTATGAGATTTCCAATCGAAAGTATCAGTATGTTTTTAATTATGAATCAAAGGGAGTATCCGAAATGGACAAAACCAACTTCATAAACAATTATATGACAAACTTGTTTCCTGCCAGTGCAAGCAACCGCATAACCATTCCCTATGAAGAAGAAGTCGTTGTAACGAAAAGCATTGTTTATCCGAACACGGTCAATCAAATGCGGCCGGGAACGGGGCTGATCGGCCAGAAGATGCCGGGCGGAGTGAAATACATTGTCATTCATGACACGGGAATGAGTGGGGCCAACGACACCGCCATCGGCGTTGATCAATACATCCATGCCCAGGCAAATTCTCTTTCCGGCCGCGTGGCTTCCTGGCATTATTCGATCGACGATACCAATTGTTTCCAACATGTTCCGAATGACGAGATCGCCTGGCACGCGGGGGACGGAAGCCATGCTTACGGGACCACTTATTTTAACAATGATTATCAAGCCTGGTGCATCGGCGGGGGAAATCAGAACGGAATCGGAATCGAAACCTGCATCAATCTGGGCGGAAACTATCAAAGGACCCTGCGGAGAACAGCCTGGCTGGTTGCGTCTTTGCTTAACCAATACGGGTTGGGCCTCGATGCAATCAAACAGCACAATGATTTCTCCGGGAAGGGCTGCCCGGCCGTCATCCGCAGTTCAGCGGGGCGATGGCAAGAGTTTTTGAAGATGGTGGAATTCCAGTTGTTCCTGCTTCAAATGAATGAACCGGTCAGTTATACATTTTCCAATGATAACGAAGCCGCAATCAGCAGCGATGGATTGGTAAACCAAGAATTAATCAACGATACTCTGGTCAATCTTCGTTTGGTCCTTTCATTAAACGGAAACCAATTTGTTTATGATTACCCGGTCTTGGCCTTGGGGATGACGACCAGCGAGAAATTCTCCAGCTTATATCTTTATATGTATAACAACATCATCCCGAGAGAAACCAGCCAGGACTTGGTTTTGCCAAGCCAAAACGAAGATTATGAAGCGGTTTTGTCTTGGTCATCCAGCCATCCGGAGTACTTGAGCGATACGGGAACATATCATAAACCGGAACGCCAAACCTTGGTAACCTTATCCGTTACGATGGAAATCGGCGACGAAACCTTGACAAAAGTATTTAAGATCTATGTAATATAAGAATTGCGAAAGCAATTCTTTTTTCGTGCAAAAGACCGTTGACTTTTAGTTTTGAAAGGATTATAATTATCAAGCACTCATTTGAAAGACCCTTTTTTTTTGGAATTGGACCATTTTCCAAGAACAGACCAATTTTATGGGCGGAAATTAGTTTTCCACCGTTTGATTTATCTGGTTTCGCAAAGTGCCAAATCCGCAAAAAAAGAAATAAAATGTTTGACAAATATAGTGCTTTATAGTATAATATTCAAGGTTGCTCTCCAAAACGCAACCATTGGAAAATTTCGGTAATTCTGGTCATTCGGACCAAAAATATCGGGAAATAACAAATAAGGTCTTTGAAAACTAAAT
>DDXT01000060.1 GCA_002347755.1 Caryophanales bacterium UBA2253 | reverse complement strand
ACTTTAAAATGTAAAGGAATATCTTTAATTCTCTTTGAGTTGGTTTATTGTTTTAGATCGACAAGTTTTTTTATACTCTTTTATTGCAATAAAGTCTTATAAAACACTATGTTCAATTTTCCTATTATTTTACTTGATTGTTTATGTTTATTATACTACAGATTGAATAAAACCAGCCATAAACCCAATGACATTCTGATTTATATCGTCATAATAAAAAAAGTCGGATAGATTACATCCGGCTTGGTAAATTTGTAAATTTTCTGAACCTCTCTTTTCAGCAGCATGCCAATGACCGTGAACGCGGAAAACAAGACCGCCCAAACCATGGAGGTAAATTTATCGACGCCCAAAGAAATAAGCAGCCAGGATACCGCCGTCACTTGCAAAACTACCACGAACCATGACATGGTTCGAAGAACTTTTCGGCGTTTCGTTTGTTTGTCAGTTTCCATATTGTCCATTTTTTCTCCGCTTTATCATTCCTTCTTCATTATACACATTATTGAAATGTAAGCAACATGGAATATTTTCAAGTTAATTAACGGAGATAATCAGAATAATTCATCCAAAAGAACAAAATAGCGGATCTTTTCCTCATCCGGAGCGATCCCAAGTTCTTGGAAGAACCGTTCCCGATAAGCATCGGTTTTTAAATTGTGTTTCAGCGAGCGAACGCACAAAGCAATGTCCTGCCATTTGTCTGCGATCCCGCTTCTTCCCAAATCCAAAAATCCGCTGACTTCATTCTTGGAAAAGAAGACATTCGGAAGGCAATAATCACCATGAGAAAAAACCAGCTCTTCTTCTGGACGATTGGCATCCAAGTATTCATAAAGATCCTGGGGATCGGAAAATCCCCAAATCCCGAACGTGCCGGGTTCGGCATCATTGACGTCGACTTGGCCGGTTTGGATCAGATCTTTGGCCAATCGCAATTTGTTCGCAATGTCATTTTTGTAAGGACAATCGGTGATGTCGACTTTCCAAAGCCGTTTCAGTCCTTGTGCCAGCAACCGAGCCAATTCCTCAGGTCGTTTTAAATAGAATTCATCAATGGCCATTTTGCCGCCCAGTTTTTCACTCAGCAGATAATTGTATCCCTCGGCTTGGGAAGAGGCGATCACTTTGGGAACCGGAAGTTTCCCATCGAGCCACTTGGTCATCATGATTTCGGTGTTCGACTCTTCGTTGATCGCATCGACTTTCAGAACGAGATTGTTAGCAAAAAAAATGACTTTGGAGGCTGCACACCCGACTTGGTCAACCCGATAAGGCAGGTTTCCGATCAATGATCGGATCTCAGCGGGGATTTTCGTAAAATCCCATTGTTTCATGTTTTTCATATTTCACCATTTTGTTTGGAAGGGGCTCCAAAATATCTCCATTTACAAAAATCTTTTCCGGGTTTAAAATGATGGCGATGGGGATGACCATTCATGGAAAAATGTTTCCATAAACAATTGATGATTCACTAAAATTAAATAAAGGATGGAAACCAAAAAATGAAAAAATGCGTTCCGATTTATTTGACCATCAGCTCTTCACTGTTTCTGCTTGGAATTCAATTCCTCGATGTGCATTTTCGCCAAGCTTCCGCTTTCAACTTTTGGACGATCATGGCCCTGGTCTTTCTGGGAGCCGGAATCATCCTGCTTATCATTCCGGGAGTCGTGCTCCTTGTTCAAGCCATCCAAATCAGCCGCCAAAAGCCAAAGACTGAATGAAATTCCAAAACCGAATTTTTTTCGGTTTTTTATTTGTTCTTTATGATTTTGATCAGACGGGACTCTTTTAGCACCGTTTCCGGCCGGACATCTTCCTTGGTGGTCCCATCAAAGGCAAAGCCAAGATGCTGGTAAAAACCGATGGCATTTTGATTATCGGTAAGGACCCAAACGGCATAGCGATCATATTCGGGAAGCATCGCCATAGCCATGAGGATCAATTTCTTTCCGATTCCCATTTTTTGATATTTCTTCAGAACATAGAGGGCGTATATTTCCCCATATCCTTCCAGATCTGCATCCCGGGCTTTTCCATAACCGGCGAATCCAACCACCATGCCGTCAGCTTCGACGACCAAATAGCTCCGACATTCGTTTTTATGAAAAATGGACTGGGATCTTTCCAGAGTCCTGGTCTTCAAAAAAGCTTCGTCGATGATGTCAGCATATGATTCCATCCAGGAATGATGATGGACATAAGCGATGCCGTCCGCGTCTTCCGGAACGGCTTTCCTAATTGTATACATTTTCTTCACCTGTTTTCTTATTTAATAGCATGTCATAAACTACCCGGATTTTTTAAAGCCCTAAAAGCGCCGGGTCCGGCTCGGATAATCAGGCTTTTTTATACAAATAAGCCAAAGACCCAAAAGTAAAAGTGTACATTCCGTTTCGGGTATAACCCAGCCGCAAATAAAGGTTGATGGCTTTTTGGTTATTGGCTTCCGTAAACAGGATGATGGTTTTTCCAAGTCCGACTTTTTCCGCTTCTTGGATCAGACGAGTGGCAATTCCTTGTCTTTGATGATCCGGATGAACCATCAGCCGATGCAATGACATGACGGTTTCTTTGGTTGCCAAGCAGCTAGCCAATAGTTTGCTTATTTCCGCTTCGCAGACGGTTTCGTCTTCCACATCAAAAAATAATTCGGTTTTTAAATCAAAATTAAAGCTGATCGCTCCAAGGATTTTCCTGCCATCAACGGCGACGATCAGGTTTTTTCTTTGGATGTCCTCGCCAAAGATCTCCTCGTTGGGATAGTCTTCGTCCCACATGTCGATCTGGTCTTCTCGGAGCTGAGCCCGAACCAGATCACAAAGATCCATGATCTTTTTCAAATCTTTGATAGTAGCATATCGGATTTTGGTCATCGTCTTTCCCTCGCTAATTCATATTTTAACATAAACACTTTTGATAATCATCAACAAAAAACAAAAAAGGCCCAGAAGGCCTTGATTTTTCAAATTGGTGCGGGTAACAGGAATTGAACCTGCACTCCGAAGAACTAGATCCTAAGTCTAGCGCGTCTGCCAGTTCCGCCATACCCGCATTAATTTTGCTTTATTATGTTAACACAAATTCCTAGAATTTGCAATGAAAAAATCCACGAAACCGAAAAAAGGGAACTTTCGTTCCTTCAGACTGATGACAAACCCCATTTTCAAAGATGGGGTTCGTTTATTTTCCCACAACTATCTTGAAATAGCAAAAAAACACTTTTTTAGACACGAAAAAGATATCTTTTTGGTGCCATTGTCCCATTTTATTACAAGAAAAAATGAGCGTTGACTTTGTCAACGCTCTGAGGGAACTTTCGTTCCCTCTTGGTTTATGAATAATCAATTTGATTTTGAGCTTTCTCCAAAATGATTTCCTTACTCTTCATCAACCGGATGATGTTGCTTCGTTCATTGTCCTCCAGTTTCATCTGGATGTAATGAATGGATTCCGCGAGATCCGGGATCATGATGAATTCGATCGCATTAACGCGCCGGCGGGTTTTTTCGATTTCTTTAGCCAGCATGTCGCAAGACTTGTCCAATTGCGCCAGTTCAATCAGTTTCGGAAGCAGCTTGGACAAATCAATGATGGCTTGGTCCAATTCGCTGGGGGTGAAAACAAACCCGTAAGTGAGATCCAGAGCTTTCGGTTCCTGATATTTGATGGTCGGGATCTTAATGTTCATGACCGATTTCGATCCGACGCCGATCTCCGCCGCTTGGGAAGGAACCATCAAGGCTTCCAAAATCCCCACCCGGCTCATTTTCAGCTCAGCGCTGGAAAACTTCTTCATGATCTGCACCAGCGCTTCTTCGACTTCGATCCGGACGCTGCGGTTCTTTTTGATGAACATCATGAAATGACGAATCATCTCGTCTTGTTTGTCTTTCAAAAGTTTGTGTCCCCGTCTAGCGGTTGCCAACTGGACTTTCAGTCGGGTCATTTCCATCCGGGTCGGGTTAACATGCAACAGTGCCATGGTTACACCTCTTTCGGAAGGTATTTTTCAATCTTTTCCAGACTGATTCGTTTCAATTCGGTTCTTGGCAGGATCGTCAGCAACTTCCATCCGAGATCAAGGGTTTCCTCAATGCTTCGGTTGGTATGATAACCCTGGGAAACGTATTTCAATTCAAACTCGGTGGCGAACTTGGAATAGAGCTTGTCTATGTCCGAAAGCGCCGCCTCTCCCAAAATGGTTGAGAGTTCCTTGGCTTCTTTACCGCGGGCATAAGCCGCAAACAACTGGTTCATGGTTTCGGAATGATCTTCGCGGGTCTTTCCGGCTCCGATCCCTTTGTCTTTCAAACGGGAGAGCGATGGCAGAACATCGATCGGCGGGGTGATTCCCTTCATGTACAGATCCCGGGACAGAATGATCTGACCTTCGGTAATGTATCCGGTCAAGTCCGGAATCGGATGGGTTTTGTCATCCTCCGGCATCGTTAAAATCGGGATTTGAGTGATTGAACCCTTTTTCCCTTTGATCCGGCCGGCTCGTTCATAAATGGAGGCCAAGTCGGTATACATGTATCCCGGATAACCGCGGCGGCCCGGAACTTCTTTTCGAGCGGCGGAAACTTCACGCAACGCTTCCGCGTAATTGGTGATGTCGGTCAGAATGACAAGGACATGCATGCCCAGTTCATAAGCCAGATACTCGGCGCAAGTGATGGCCATTCTCGGGGTAGCGATCCGCTCGATGGCCGGGTCATTCGCCAAATTCATGAACAAGACCGAGCGTTCGATGGAACCGGATTTTTGGAAGTCTTTGATGAAGAAATCGGCTTCCTCAAAAGTGATTCCGATGGCGGCGAAAACGACCGCGAATTTGTCATTGGTGTTTTTGACTTTGGCTTGGCGGGCGATCTGCGCTGCCAAACGAGCATGCGGCAAGCCGGATCCGGAAAAGATCGGCAGTTTTTGGCCCCGGACCAAAGTGTTTAGTCCGTCAATGGCGGAAACGCCGGTTTCGATGAATTCTTTCGGATAATCGCGGGCTACCGGATTAAGCGGCGTGCCGTTGATGTCCACGACTTTTTTCGGGATGATTTCTCCCCCGCCGTCAATCGGCCGGCCCATGCCGTCAAAGACTCTTCCCAAGATCTCAGGAGCCAGTTTGATTTCAATCCCATGTCCCAAAAAGATGGCTTTGGCGTCGCTGATCTTCAATCCTTGCGAGGAATCAAACAGCTGCACCAGCGCCCGATCCCGGTCGATTTCCAATACTTTTCCGATCCGTTCTTCCCCATTGGCTTGGCGGATCCGAACCAGTTCGTCGTATTTGACGTCTTCGACCTGGTCGACCAGCATCAGCGGTCCGACGACTTCCCGAATGGTTTTATATTCTTTAGGCATCGGATTCGTCACCCCTTTGCAAACTCTGGTACTCTTCTTCCAGCGATTGGATTATTTGTTTGTATTCTTCGTCGAAATGGTCTTCTCTTAAATATTTCATTCGTCCGATCCGTTCCAATATTTCCATGTTGGTCAGTTTGTCATAACTGACGTTTTCTTTCAGTCCTTGTTTGGCCAAATGATACCAAGTCAAAATGGCTTTCAACATTCCGTATTGTTTGCTTAAGGACGTATAAGTGTCGATTTCATGGAAAGCGATCTGATGAAGGAAGTCTTCGCGAATGCTCCTTGCGCAATCCAGCACCAAGCGGTCGGAGAATTCCAGCGAATCTACTCCAACCAGGCGGACGATCTCCTGAAGTTTGGCTTCCTGTTGCAAGATCTGCTTGGTCTCATGGACTTGCGCAGACCAATCCTTCTTGACATGCTTATCGAAATATTCATCCAAAGTATCTTCATACAGCGAATAACTCTTCAGCCAGTCAATGGCCGGAAAGTGACGGCTGTAAGCCAGCGTCGCGGAAAGTCCCCAATAAACTTTAACGATCCGCAGAGTGCCTTGGGACACCGGTTCGGAGGTATCTCCGCCCGGAGGCGAAACCGCGCCGATGGCGCTGATGGCTCCGGTTCGTCCTTCCGAGCCCAGGCAGGTGACAAAGCCGGCCCGTTCATAAAATTCCGCGAGTCTGGAGGACAAATAAGCGGGATAGCCTTCTTCGCCCGGCATTTCTTCCAAACGGCTGGACATTTCCCGAAGCGCTTCCGCCCATCGGGAGGTCGAGTCCGCCATGATGGCGACCCGGTAACCCATGTCGCGATAGTATTCCGCGATGGTGATCCCGGTATAGATCGAAGCTTCGCGGGCCGCGACCGGCATGTTGGAAGTATTGGCGATCAAAACGGTTCTCTTCATTAAAGGCAGACCGGTTTTCGGATCTTTCAATTCCGGAAATTCATTCAAAACGTCGGTCATTTCGTTTCCGCGTTCGCCGCAGCCAACATAGACGATGATTTCCGCGTCCGCCCACTTCGCCAGTTGATGCTCAACGACGGTTTTTCCCGATCCGAACGGACCCGGAATGGCGGCGATTCCGCCGGTGGCAATCGGAAACAGGGTATCAATGACCCGCTGTCCGGTGACCATCGGTGCTTCGGGCGCCAGTTTGACCGCGAACGGCCGGGCCCGACGAACGGGCCAGCGCTGCAACATGGTGATCTCATTGATCTTTCCGTTTTCGTCTTCCATTTTCGCGATGACGTCAGTAATGACGGCTTCGCCTTTATGGATCCAAGTCAGTTTGCCTTTCATGAACGGCGGAACCATGATTTTATGCAAAACGGCCGGAGTTTCCCGAACTTCGCCCAACACATCGCCGCCGGTTAATTTGGCCCCGACTTTGGCGATCGGCTTGAAATCCCATTTTTTTTCTCGGTTAAGTTTCGGAACATCGATCCCCAGCGGGATCCGGTCTCCCGAAAGCCCATAGATGATGTCCAAAGGTCTTTGGATCCCGTCGAAAATGCCTTCGATCAGACCCGGAGCCAATTCCACGGACAAAGGTTCCCCGGTCAGAAATACCGGTTCGCCCGGTCCGATGCCGGCGGTCTCTTCATAGACCTGAATGGAGGCCATGTCACCGCGGAGTTCAATGACTTCGCCGATCAGTTTCTTTTCGCTTACGCGAACGACGTCATACATTTGGACGTCTTTCATATTCTTCGCAACAATCAGCGGTCCGGAAACCTTTGATATGATGCCGACTTTAATTTCATTCATATTTTATTCATCGCCATCCTTTCTAAAAAATGTTGATCCCAATGGCTTTTTCGACGTTTTCCTGAATTTTTTTCAGTCCCACATTCTGCGAACCCTCTTTGGTCGGAATGGGGATGATCACCGGAAAAGTCTGGGATTGATATTTCAGGATTGTTTCCGGGATGTTGGAATAAATTTCTTCGCTGACGTAAATGATCTTGAATTTTTGGTTGACCAACTGAAAAATGATTTGGTCGGCCTCGGTCATGGATTTAGTCATGAAAGTGCGGATCCCCACCGCGTTGAAGATCAAGATTGATTCGTCGGTGCCGATGGCAGCGACTTCGGCTTTTTGATTCATGCGCACCTCCTTAATATTCAAGCAGATCGTTTGGATCCAGATAAGTGCTGGAATAGATCAAACGAATGTTTTTGGCTTCGGATATTTTTTCCAAATAGTAATAGATGATCGGTCCGATCGAAAAAGAATCATCCTTATAAAAACTCATCAATTCCAAAATCAGGGTATCAAACCGTTTTTCAACCCGACCCAAGCGCGGACGCTCAAAGTACCCCTTCAGGGCCTTGGCGATCTTTTCGTCATAAAATTCGCGAAAACAATGAACCGCCGCGTCACCGTTTAAAGCATAAGCCTCCAAAAAAACTTCGGCTTTGATGCTTCCGTTATTGATGAACATCTCCAAAAATTGGGAATAATCCCAATTCAAAAGCCGACTCCGTAGCCAAGTCAGAACATTGGCGCAATTGATGAAGGCCTGAAAATAAGTTTTCAGGGCCGGAGCCGACTTAAACCGCAGCCGTTTGAAGATCGTTTCGAACAGAACATTGTCGATGATGCAGCTGATCAGCCGCGGATTGAGGTTCCCTTCAATTTTCTCATTGATGGATTTTACCAGCGCTTCCAAATCAGCGGAAAGATCGGTAAAGTCATCATAGAGGACCGCCCGTTCCAGTTCTTCTTTCTTAAAGGTCCCCGAACCGGAAAATACGTCCAAGATCTCCACTCCGAATATTTTCTTTTTGTACAAAATTTTCAAATTCAAGGCGTCATTGACCATGAAAAACCAATCGGTGAATTCGCGATCGGGACTGATCTCATCAAAATAATGTTTGAGGGCAGTCAGTTCATCTTCAATGACGATTTCCAAACTTTCGCCTTTGCTTCCCGAACCATAGCCCAATTCCTTCAGGGTCTTCAGAAATTCGCTCTTTTCAGTTCGGATCAGTTTCGAAAGTTTCCCCCGATCCATTATCCGCCCTTCCAGGGCTTTGATGCTGCCGACGGCGTATGGATAGTTCATATCATTCACCGCCAAAAAGCATCTGGGCGATCTCGGCTTCGTGTTCTTCTTTCAAACTTTTAATCAAGGTTTCAAACGAATGGTCAATGTCAAAATGCTTTCCGGAAATGATGAATCCGCCTGTGATCGGCGCCGGATTCGGCGACAGCCGCAGCTGACATCCGTCCTTCTTCAAAAGCGCTGACATTTTATCCAAAACATATTGTCCTTCAACCGCTTTCCCGCTCGAAAACAATTTGATGTAACGAGCGTAATCGGCTTTTGACACCATCAAGGCTTCGTCCCCAACAATCTTATCCGCTCCGATCAGCCCAACAATGAGTTTTTTATAATCCTCATCGTCAAGGTTCATCAGACTATCGGAAATTTTATTGAAAACCCGGTCGATGAGGGCCTTCTTCTTAATCAATGTTCTTTGTTTGGCCTGCTGATCTTTTTCGGTCATCTTCATCTTCACCAGGTCGGATTGGCGCTGGCGTTCTTTTTGCAGCTCCGATTCGGCTTCCCGGGAAGCGATGGCCAAAATTTCCTCACGCAAAGCTTTCGCCTTGGCTTCGCCTTGCTTAAGGATCATGGCGGCATCCAAAGAACCCCTTTCTTCGATTTTTTTGTATATCGAATTGTTTGCCAATTTAAATCACGATCCTATAAGCTGAAAATCAGAAGAATGCTGGCGAGAAGCGACAAAATCGCATAGGTTTCCACCAGTGCAACCAGGGTGATGGCTTTACCGGACATATCCGGCTGTTTGGCGACCATGTGAATGGCGCTTACCGTGGCTCGCCCCTGAGCGATCGCCGAAAGGAAGCAAACGACTGCCACCGGCATGCAGGCTCCGAAAAATTGCCATCCCTGAGCGGTGGTCAGCGCCGCCGGGCTTCCGCTCAGAAGGCCGATTTGGACCATGAGCAATACGGCGGTCAAAAATCCGTAAATTCCCTGAGTTCCGGGAAGGGCCGACAAAACCAATAATTTTCCGAACATTTCCGGTTTTTCAGACAATACTCCCGATGCGGCTTTTCCCGACATCTGGACGCCAAAGGCCGAACCGATCCCCGGCATAGTTGCCGCAAGCGCAGCTCCAACAACAGCTAATAAAATTCCTTCGTTCATTATAAATAATCCTCCTATTAATTATTCTTTCATGTTTACTTGATTGACGTATTTTAATTTCAGATCCAAAGGCTTGAACTCGTAACCCCCGCCCTCATAAAATTTGTTGAAAAATTCAATGTATTGCAACCGGCTGGCATGGACGAAAGCGGACAGCAATCCCATGACCAAATTGAAACTGTGCCCGACGATGTAGACGATCAACGAGAAAAAGATGCCGATGATCGAAGTCTGCAACATGCCCGCCAAAGTGTTCATGACCATGGCGATGACCGCCGTGGAAAGGCTCAAGGCCAAAATCCGGGAGTATGACAGGATATCGCTCAGATAATTCGAAATCCCATATAAGCTGTAAAGGCCAAGACCAAGTTTCGCCACCGGGTTTTTGGCGGCCCGCCCTGCCAATAACAGAATCAAACCCGCTCCCGTCAGCGCAACGATTTTCCCAACAGTGGCCAAAGCCGGCATGAATAACATCCCCGCTCCGGCGATGATCATGATCCAACTGAATTGATCAGCCACTGCCGCCAGATATTTTTTTTGGCGGATGTTGGAATAGGCTTTGATCAATAGACCGGAAATGATGTGGATGCCGCCGATGATCAGCGACAGGATCAGCATCTTCAACGGATCGACCATCGGTTCCATCAGAATCGGGTGCCAGGTCGCTCCGAAATAGCTTCCGAACAAGACTCCCCAAATTATGGTCGTTATGCTGCAAAAGAACAGCACCTTCATCAGTTTCAGGCCATTCCCTTTGGGATGCGTCAATTTGATTAAAAGAAACATGATGATTGCCATGAGCAGTCCGTATCCCACATCCCCCATCATGATCCCAAAGATGACCCAGTACCAAATCGACATGACCGGGTTGGGATCGATCTCTTTGGAATTGGGGACTCCGAGCATGTTGGTGATCACTTCAAAACTTTCAACGAACCGATTGTTCTTGGTGCAAGTCGGCGGATTTTCTTCCGGAAGCGGGTCAAACAGCTCCAGGTCATAAAATTCGGTGACTTCTTCAATGGCGGTTTTAAGCGGCTTGATCCGGTCGCTTCGAACCCATCCTTCCAGATAAACCGTTTCGACGGTTCGAAGCACCGGCGCTTCCTTTATTTCTTTAAGGCTGCTGATTTGGTCATTAAGCAGTTTCAAATCGTTTATTTCCGAAGAAAACTCGCGCATTTTTTGCATCAAGGTTTTGATTTCTTGATTGTTGGCGCTGATTTGCCCCTCTTTTTCGGAAATCATTTCCGCGACCGTTCGGGAATCTTTCGGAAGCTTTATTTCGTTAAAACCCATGATTCGCATTTTTTCCATGACACCGGCGTCATCATCGATGTAATTCGCGAACGCCAAAGCTTGGCCCTCGCTTCCTTGACCGAAGAATTGAATTTCGCTTCCGGTCTCCGCCATCAGTTCTTGGACCCGGTTTTGGTTTTTGGCTTCAACAAATCCCAAATGCCAGATCACCGATCGGGATGAATCCAATTTGTTCAAAGGAATATCGAAATCCTGCCACACCGATAAAAAAAGAACCGATTCTTTGACAGCATCATTTTCGCTTCGCAATTTCGCAATTCCCTCTTCCGTTTCTTCGACTTTGGTCAACCTTTCTTCCCGTTTGGGATCAAGGTTGGTAAAGTCGGAATAACTTACTTCTTGGAAATTTCCGAACAATTTTTGTTTCTCTTGATACTTTTTTAAAAACTTCAAAGACTTTTCAGTTCGTTGGATGATGTTTTCTTCAGAGTAGGTGTCGACTGGTTCGCTGGCCTCCGAGGAAGCAATCAGCATCAGTTCTCCGCACTTCTGTAAATTAACCATCAACTTCTCCTGATCGTCTTTCAAGGCCACAAGGTGGACTTTTTTCATCGGAACGATCATATACGCATAACCTTCTTTAAGATGAAATCAATGGCTTTTGGGGTTTGTTTTTCGGCTTTTTGGAGCATTTCCTGGTCCCGGGCTTCCGCCTGGCGAAACAATTCTTCTCCTTTTTCGAAAATTTCCCCCTTGGTTTTTTCTTCTAATGCTTGGGCTTCCTGTTGGGCCTTCGCCAGCATGGCTTTGGCCTCGGATTCGCTTTTTAATTGGGTTTCTTCCAATAGGGCTTTAACTTGTTCGTTAGCCTCAAGTCGCTTCTTGTCGGCCTTTTCTTCAGCCGCTTGAATGAGATTCAAGATCGACATTATTCACCACCGCCTTATGTTTTTTACTTGCTAATTGTAACACGAAATTTTCCAAAAGTCCACATTAAAATGCCGGATGCGACTCGAAAAATGAAATCGCTTTCCGTTTTTTTTGAATATTTCCGCCATTTTCCTTCGTTTGAACCGCCAATGAAAACGATCCGACTATCATTTTCAATTGCGGGTTTGCGATTGACAATTCCCCCTCCTGGTGTTAAAATTAAAAAAATGACTCGAAAGGAGGAAATATTGGACTGGCAACCCCGTGATTTGGCCCGATGGAATTGGAAAATCACGGCACCGTTCTGGATTTGTTCGCCCTTTTTACGGCCTATATTAGTTTATCGCAGAAAATATTCGGGGTTTTTCTGCCATATTGATATTTGTTTATGAACAAAAAAACAAGAATAGGAGAATAATAATGCAATTACAATCGGTTCTGGATAAGCACCCGCGATCCGAAGATCAGTTAATCGAGATCCTGTTGGAATACCAAGCCACCAAAGACAACCATTGCATCAGCCAGGAGGAAATCTTGTTGATTTCCAAACACCTCAACATCACCGAAAGCAAAGTTTGCAGCGTCATTTCGTTTTACTCCTTCTTCTCTTTCGTACCAAGGGGAAAATACGTCATTCAGCTTTGCAAGGACATTCCTTGCTTTTTAAACAACTCCGGAAACATCCTTAAAGTCTTGGAAAACCTATTGGGGATCACGGTTGGAGAAACAACTCCGAACCGTCTTTTTACGTTGGAGCTGACCAGTTGTTTGGGCTGCTGTGACAAACCTCCGGCCATGCGAATCGACGGAAAAACTTATACCAATTTGAATCCAGACAAGATCAAAGTCATCATTTCCGAATACTCGGGGAAACAGCTATGATCGAAAAAAGAGTCATTTCCAAGCGTTGCGGACTCATCAATCCGCTTTCGATTGACGATTATCTGAGAACCGACGGCTATGCGGCTTTAAAGAAAGCCCTGAAAACGGATCGAATCAAACTGATCGAGGAAGTCGAGGCTTCCAAACTGCGCGGCCGAGGCGGAGCCGGGTTTCCGGCTTACATGAAAATGGTCGGGTTGGCCAAAGAAAAAGGCCCGGTCAAATATGTGATTGGTAACGCCGATGAAGGCGAACCCGGAAACTTCAAAGACCGGTATCTGATGGAAAACGACCCGCATCAGATCATTGAAGGAATGATCATTGTGGCCTTCGCCACCATGGCCAGCCACGGTTTCCTTTATGTTCGGGGCGAATACAGTTTACCGATGAGCACCATGCAATGGGCCATTGAAGAAGCGAGGCGAAACAACTTCCTCGGCCAAAACATTCTTGGCTCGGGATTCGATTTTGACATCGAAATCCGTTCCGGAGCCGGATCCTATGTTTGCGGGGAGGAATTCGCGCTCATTGAATCCATTGAAGGAAAGCCGGGAAGAACGCGGGTCAAACCGCCGTTTCCAACCCAAAAAGGTCTGTTCGGAAAACCAACCCTGATCAACAACGTTGAAACCTTTTCGAACATTCCTTTGATCATTTCCATCGGCGGCCAGAAATACGCCGAAACCGGAACCAAATCTTCCACCGGAACGAAACTGCTTTGCTTGTCCGGAAATGCGAAAGTCAAAGGGGTTTTCGAAGTCCCGTTCGGAGTGACCATCCGTCAAGTCGTCGAGGAACTGGGCCAAGGCACGGAAAGCGGCCGAAAAATAAAAATGGTCCAACTGGGCGGAGCATGCGGTCCGATCATTCCCGAATACATGCTGGACATGGTCATCGATTACGAACGATTTGAGGAATTTGAATCCAAGACCGGCGCCGGCGCCATCATCGTCATCGACGACCGTTTCAACATTTTTGACATTCTCATGCGCGTCGTTCGTTTCTTCGAGCACGAAAGCTGCGGAAAATGCACGCCGTGCCGCGAAGGCCATGCCCAATTGGCCATCATCTTAAACAAGTTCATTGAAAGAAAAGCGACCGCCAAAGACCTCTTCAGCTTGGAATCATTGGCTCGGGTCATGCATCAGACATCTTTATGCGGACTGGGGCAAACTTCTCCGACCGCCATCATTTCCACGCTGCGGTACTTCCGCGAAGATTACATTGAACAAATCGATTATCCGACCAACCTAGGAGGGCAATGAGATGGTAAATCTACGAATCAACAACATCGACATCAGTGTTTTGGAAAACACCACCATCCTTAACGCCGCCAAAGCCAATAACATCAAGATCCCGACTTTATGCTATTACGAAGACCTGGGCATCAAATCCGATTGTAGAATCTGCGTCGTTGAGATCGAAGGACAGAAAGGGTTAAGCACCTCCTGTTCGACCATCGTCAAAGAAGGAATGGTCGTCAAGACCAATTCTCCGCGGGTCCTCAATGCCCGAAAGACCATCACCGAACTGATTTTGGCCAACCATGATGCCAATTGCACCGCTTGCGCCAAAAACCTCAATTGCGAACTGCAAGCCTTGGCCAACAAACTGGGGATCGATCACAACCGCTTCGAAACCGTGCTCAAAGTCCGGCCGATCGATGACAACAATTCTTCAATCGTCCGAAATCCGAACCGCTGCATCAAATGCGGACGTTGCATCGATGTATGCAAGAACATCCAAGGCATCAATGTATTGGAACTGATGGGCCGCAGCCATGACGCCGTCGTCACTCCAGCCTACGGCCGCTTCCTTTCCGAAGAATTCTGTACTTTCTGCGGTCAATGCTCAAGCGTTTGTCCGGTAGGGGCCATTCTCGAAAAAGATGACACTGACCGCGTTTGGAAAGCCCTGCATGAGCCAAATAAAAAAGTCATCGTTCAGATCGCCCCGGCCGTCCGGGTTTCGCTGGGCGAAGAGATCGGCGCCAAAGCCGGCAGCATCGTCACCGGTAAATTGGTGGCGGCTTTAAAACTGCTCGGATTTTATCAAGTTTTTGATACGGATTTCACGGCCGATCTGACCATCATCGAAGAAGGAAACGAACTTATCCGCCGGGTTGCCGAGGGCGGGGTTTTGCCAATGATCACTTCTTGCTGCCCGGGTTGGATCAGTTTCGCCGAACAGCATTATCCAGAAATCCTTGATCATCTTTCAACCTGCAAGTCGCCGCAACAGATGTTCGGAGCTTTGGCCAAAACCTATTATGCGGAAAAGATGAACATCGATCTGGCCGACTTGTTTGTGGTATCGGTCATGCCTTGCACGGCCAAGAAGTATGAAGCCGGACGCGAGGAAATGAGCACCGATCATCAGCATCCGGATGTGGATGCGGTCCTGACCACGCGCGAACTCGGAAAGATGATTCGCCAAATGGGAATCAATTTCGATAAACTCGAAGAAGCTCCTTTTGACAGTCCGTTTGGAATCACGACCGGTGCGGGGGCCATTTTCGGAGCCACCGGCGGCGTCATGGAAGCGGCTTTGCGAACCGTCTATGAAGTCGTCAACAAAAAACCGCTCAAAAACATCAATTTTACCAGTGTTCGGGGACTGGAGGGCATCAAGGAAGCCGAAGTCAAACTCGGAGACAAGACCATCAAAGTCGCCGTTGCCCATACGCTCGCGAATGCCAGAAAAATCGCCGAACAGGTCAAAAATGGCACTTCTCCGTATGTTTTCATTGAAGTCATGTGTTGCCCGGGCGGATGCATCGGCGGCGGTGGTCAGCCTTACGGGACCACCACCAAAACCAGGCAAGAACGGATTGATGCCACTTACCGTGTCGACGAAAACATGCCAATTCGAAAATCTCACGAAAACCCGATCATCGCCGAACTGTACAAAGAGTTTTTGATTGCTCCGCTGGGAGAAAAGAGTCATCATCTGCTTCATACCGCTTACCATCCTCGGATCCGAAACTAAAAAAAGTTTCTCAAAAGCGGACGGTTGCATGTTTTCTTAAAAACGGTTATAATTATACTGGTCTTCAAATCCATTTTCTTAAGAAAGAGAATCAGGTATGGAACAAAAAAAAGAAATTAGAGCCGTTATGACCAAGGCCATTGCCAAAGCTCGCAAAACCATGAACCAAGACATTGGCGGCCCGTTCGGGGCGGCCATCATTGACGCTTCGGGAAAAGTCATCGCCATCGCCTCCAATTCCGTGCTTCACGACCAGGATCCGACCGCTCACGCCGAGATCAATGCCATCCGCGCCGCCGGAAAAACGCTGGGGACCCATGATTTATCCGGCTGCATCATCGTTACGACTGCATACCCATGCCCAATGTGTCTGGGAGCCATTATTTGGGCAAACATCAAGAAAGTCATTTACGGAAGCCGGCCTTTGGATGCCCAAACCATCGGGTTTCGGGATGATTACATTTACGAGTTCATAAAAAACGGCCTTCCGGACCCGAGCGTTTTGGAACTCGAAGAAGGCTTCCGCGAAGAATGCCTAAGTCTGTTTCGGGAATATCAAGAAAAACAAAAATCCCTGTATTAAACCAAAAGAGCCGTTCGATTGCGAACGGCTTTGAGCGTTGACAAAGTCAACGCTCATTTTTTCTTGTAATAAAATGGGACAATGGCACCAAAAAGATATCTTTTTCGCGTCTAAAAAAAGTGTTTTTTTTGTTATTTCAAGATAGTGGTGGGAAAATAAACGAACCCCATCTTTGGAAATGGGGTTTGTCATCAGTCTGAGCCGTTCGATTGCGAACGGCTCTTTTTTTTATTTGTTCCCCATCGTCATGACCATGACGGCCTTGGCGGTATGCAGCCGGTTTTCGGCTTCCTGATAAATGATCGAATGTTTTCCGTCGATGACCGAGTCTTCGACTTCGTTTCCCCGGTCCGCCGGTAAAGCATGCATGTAGCGAACGTTCGGATTGGCCAAAGCCATCATGGCTTCGGTACATTTCCAGCCGCGGTACGATTCAAGCAAATCATCGACGACGGCCGTGGATTGGTTGGTGACCCAACTTCCCCAGTTTTTCGGGATCACGATGTCCGCGCCGCGGTAAGCTTCCTCCATGTCGTGGGTGATTCGGAAACTGCCCCCGTTTTCCAAGGCATTCTTTTTGGCTTTGTCGACGGCCCAATCCGGGAGATCATAACCTTTCGGATAAGCCAAAGTCACATCCATGCTGTATCTCGGGAACAGCAGGATTTGGGATAGCGGAACGCTGATCGGCTTTTTGTGAGTGGTGGCGTAGGCCCAAATGATGGATATTTTCAGATGCTGAGTGGTCGGAAATACTTCCTGGATGGTCATCAGATCGGCCAAGGCTTGCATCGGATGGAACAAGTCGTCCTGAAGATTGATGATCGGAACGGTCGAATGGGCGGCCATTTCGCGCAAGTATTTGTTACCGATTCCCCAGAAGCAGTTTCTACAGGCAATGGCATGTCCGTAGCTGGACAAGATGATGGCCGTGTCCTTGGCGCTTTCGCCGTGGGAGATCTGCATCATCGAGGTATCCAAAAAAGTCGCGTGTCCACCGAGTTGAGCCAAACCGGATTCCATGGAATTTCGGGTTCGGGTGGATTGCTCGAAAAACATCAAAAAGGCGGTTTTATTGGTCAGGTACGTGGTTGGTTTGTTATTCAAGAACTTTTTCTTGAGGTCTTTTGACACTTTAAGCAGAACATCAATTTCGTCTTTGGTCCATTCTTCCAAAGTAATGAAGTGTCGGCCTTTAAACAATGGTTTCATTTGTTTCATCCTCTTTTCTGATTATTTAGATAAACTCCCGGGATGGCGGCGTACATGGCACAGGCATCGACGAGTTCTGTTTTATAGGTCTTTTCATTTGGAGCATGCGCTTCTTCTTCCCGTCCCGGCCCGAAGCCGACACAAGGAATGCCGTGGCGTCCCATGATGGAAACGCCGTTCGTGGAAAAGGTCCATTTGTCTACGACCGGGTCTTTTCCAAACAACCGGCGGAACGATTCGACGGCCGTCTGGCAAACCACATGGTTCTCCGGAAGAACCCAGGTCGGAAAATAAGCTTGGGTCGGATAAACCAACCCGGTGTAAGACGGACGCTCGTAATCATACATTTCCACTTTGGCTGAAGCAGATTTTACGGATGGAAGATTTCGGATCTCTTCCAAAGCCGACTGATAAGTTTCCCCTTGGGTCAAACGCCGGTCAATGGAAATCGAGCAACTGTCCGCGACCGCGCACCTGGACGGCGAACTGAAGAAGATTTCGCTGACCGTCATTGTTCCTTTCCCAAGAAAAGCGTCATTTTTCAGCTGATGGCTGAATTTTTCGATTTCCAACAGGATTGGCGCCATTTTGAAAATGGCATTGTCGCCCCGTTCCGGAGCGCTTCCGTGGCAGCTGACGCCGGAAACGGTGACTTTTATTTCCATCCGGCCCCGGTGTCCCCGGTAGATCCGGCCGTTAGTCGGCTCGGTGATGACCACGAATTCCGGACGGATCCGGTCTTTTTCAATGATATACTGCCAACATAGCCCGTCGCAGTCTTCTTCCTGAACGGTAGCGGTGACCAAAAGAGTGTAATCATCCTCGAGTTTTAAATCCCGGATGACTTTCCCGGCGTAGACCATGGCGGCGATGCCTCCCAGCTGATCGCTGGAACCGCGGCCGACGATGACCTCCGCGTCTTCGCCGCCTTCATAGGGGTCGTAAGTCCAGTTTTCAATGTTACCGATGCCGACGGTGTCAATGTGAGCATCCATGGCGATCAGATGTTTTCCCTTGCCCATTTTTCCAAGCAGGTTTCCCATCGGATCGATGGCAATGTCCTCAAACCCCACTTTTTCCATTTCTTCTTTGATCCTCAGAATGACTTGTTCTTCTTTCCCCGATTCGCCGGGTATGCGGATCAGGTCGCGGAGAAAGGCCGTCATCGCTTTCTCATGGGACCTCGCTTGGTTCAATATTTCCAAAAAAGGAACGTTCATTATACCGTTTCACCTCTTTTTTCTTTGATCTTTTGTTCATATTCTTTGATCTTGGCATATTCGTCGTCCCAGAACTGCATGGAACGCATTTTGTTAAGGTATTCCAGAGAATAGCCAAATCGCAGCCAGTCTTTCTCTTTCTGTTTGAAAAGTCTTTCTTTTCCCGCGGCTCTCCGAACATCCTCGATGTCTTCGGTGTCGGCTTTTTGGAAAATATCTTTGAACCAGCGCCGCAGAACAAAATCTTCGGTTTCCAAAACCCGGTGATCCAGATCTTGGATGACGCTGTCATAACGATCGAAACCGTCAGTCGCGATCGTAACGACGTTGTCATTTTCTCCAAGGCGGAGATACTTGGCCATTTTGATGGCTCCCAGAATGTTGCAGATCCCTGAAACGCCGAACAAATCGGTCATCGCATTCGCGGTTTCTTGGTCAACTCCAAATTCTTTCAGAATGTGCGGGGCGTCATGAATGATCTTCAGACCTTTGACCGAATCATCGTCTTTGATCAAAGCGATGAAATCGGTGGTCAGAACGTTATGGATGAGCGTGCACATTTTGTCGCCGATGCCTTCAATGCGATGCTGCCCGCGGCCTCCGTTCGTGAGGGTCGAGCATTCGTAAGGCTCCAGCGCCACGATCTTGGCTTCCGGAAAGACCGCTTTGATTTGATCTCCCGCCGCCAGCGTCCCGGCGCTTCCGGGAGCCGAAGTGAAGCAGGCGATCCGGCCGTTTCCGATGCCTTCGACCGCTTCGACGGCGCTGTTTCCGGTAACATGACGATGGAACCGGTAATTAGGGAACAGTTCAAATTGCGCCAAGGTCCGGAAATTCGGGTTTTTCTTAAGTTCATACGTTCGTTCGAGCGTCAGAATGACGTCTGATTCGGTTCCGGGCGTCAGGTCAAGTTTGGCACCATACTTGCGGATGCGGTCATAACGTTCCTTGCTCATGTTGTCGGGCATGATGACAATGGAATCATATTTCATCAAATTGCAAATGTATGAAACCCCGATTCCGAAATTGCCGGTGGAAGGTCCGAGAATGGTATGTTTTCCGGGGATGATGTCCCCGTCGACGCAGCCTTCGATGAGCGTTGAATAAGCCGGTCCGACTTTATGGGAACCGGACGGGAAGTATTTCCCGAGCAGAACGACGATGTTGGCGTCAACCCCGGTCAGGGCTTTGGGCAGAACGATCTTATTGACTTGGTTCTTTTCGTTTTTCCAAATGATGTTGAAAAGGTTGATCGGATCCAGTTCGTTGGTTTTGGCTTTCAGAGCCTGTTTTCGGATTTCGGGATCAATTTTGTCCGGATGAAGCATTTCCTCGTAAGTTGGTCCGAATGGCACTTTATACATGTTTGAATTCTCCTCTTTCTTTTAGATAATTCTCTAGGGCAAGTAAATCGGGTTTTAGAAGAACGGGAGCGCCAACGGCTTTTCGGGCGTTTTCCGGGTCTTTGAGCCCGTTTCCGGTCATGATGAAGGTGACCGTCTCGGTTGTTTTGATGATTCCCTCATGGACCGCTTTTTGAATGCCCGCCAAAGCCGCCACTCCGGCGGGTTCGCCGAAGATGCCTTCGCGGCTTCCCAGCTGTTTCATGGCCGCCAGAATGTCGGCATCCGAAACCGCGATCCAGGCTCCGTCCGAGTTGGCAACGGCCTTTTGGGCTTTGATCGGATTTCGGGGGATCCCGACGGCGATGCTGTCCGCGATCGTGTTTTCTTCGCATTCTTTAAGCGGCGATTTGGTTTTCCAGGCCTGGCAGAACGGATCGCAGCCTTCGCTTTGGACCCCGAGCAGTCTCGGCATCTTTTTGATCAGCCCGAGCATGAGCAGATCATAAAATCCTTTGCATACCCCGGCGATGGTGCAGCCGTCCCCGACGGATACTGCTACCCAATCGGTCGGCGAAAAATCAAGCTGCTCAGCGATTTCCAAAGCCACGGTCTTCTTTCCTTCGACCAAATGGGGATTGATGGCCGCATTCCGGTTATACCAACCGTAAGCTTCAATGGCTTGTTTGGACAGATTGAAAGTTTGGCGGTAATCGCCGTCCACGCTGATCAGCGTCGTTCCATAAACCATCAGTTGGGTCACTTTCCCCAGCGGGGCTCTTTTCGGAACGAAGATGACGCTTTTTAACCCCATTCGCGCCGCATGGCAGGCGAGGCTGGAAGCGGCGTTGCCGGTTGAACTGCAAGAAATGACGGTTTTCTTGGCTTCCATGGCCTTTAAAACCGCCACTGCGCTGGCCCGGTCCTTCAAAGAAGCGCTGGGGTTGACCCCTTCATCTTTGATGTATAATGCTTTTACTTTGATTTCTTGATTTAATCTGACGGCTTGGTACAGCGGCGTCCACCCCACATGGAGCATCTTTCCGATATCATCGCTTTCGACGCTCATCAGCGGTTGATAACGCCACATCGAAAAGTCCTGGTTGTTTTGAAAATATTTCCGATCAACCGTCTTTTTCATCGTTTCATAATCGTATTCAATGTCCAAGATGCCTTTTTCGCCGCAGGAAGGGCAGGTTTCCGCGGTTGGGCTCGGAGAAAAGACTTGGCCGCACAAAGTGCATTGATATTGTTTGACGAAAGTTTTCATTTTTTACCTTCGGGTTCTCCCCTAAATCTTCATGATAAAGTCTTTTATCATGTTCAGGGCCACTTGCTTGCGATAGTCTTTGTTTGAACGCTGGTCGTCGATCGGACGAATGAGCGGTTCAAACTTCGCCAATGCGGTTTTGACTCCATTCTTCAGAGCGGAAACGGTTTGGCCTTTGACCGTTGTTTCGATGGTCCGGTTGCGGATCACGGTTTGATAGACGGCCCCCAGGGCGACCCGAAAATCTTGGATCGTCTGGTTTTTGACATTCACCGCGCCGGCGAACGACACTTTGGAAATCGCGTCGGCTTTTCGGCCTCCGACTTTGACCCACTGAACTTTGGTGAAATCCTGATCAGGGATGATGATCTCCCGAATCAGTTCATTGGCCCGGATCACGGTTTTTCTTGGCCCGACGATGACTTCTTCGATCGGAAGCCGCCGGATCCCGCCAATGCTTTCCAAAACCACCACCGCATCTAGCAAAAACAGCGCGACCAAACTGTCTCCGGCCGGAGACGCATTGCCGATGTTACCGGACAGAGTGGCTACATTTCGCAACGCCGGCGAAGCCATCTCGGCGATGACTTGTTTCAAAAGCGGCGGCGTGTTGGGATGATCAAGCAGATCCTCCAGCGAAGTCATCGACCCGATCCGAATCTGCGACGGTTCTTTTATCACGACTTTAAGTTCTTTCAGATTGAATAAATAAAGCAGATTCTTTTCAAATTTCGGAGGCAGTCCGGCGATGTTCCGTTTTTGGATCATCAGATCGCTTCCGCCGGCGATGATTTGATAAGGTTCTTCGTTTAGAAGGCTGAGCGCTTCCCGATAATTGGCGGGAATGATCTGTTTTACCATAATCCCGCCCCCTTTTCGGAGGCTCTTTTGACCGCTTTAACGATCATGTTGTAACCGGTGCAGCGGCAGAGATTCCCGGAGATCCCGATGCGGATTGCTTCTTCGGTCGGATGGGGATTTTTGTTCAGCAGGCTTTCGGCCGCGATGATCATCCCCGGCGTGCAAAAACCGCACTGCATACCGCCTTCTTCACCGAAAGCGTCTTCTAGGGCTTTATAACGTTTGGTTTTCGAATATCCTTCGATCGTGACCACCGAATGGCCGTTTGCGTTTCCCAAAGGAAAACAGCAGCTGTTGATGATGTGACCGTCCAAAAGCACCGCGCAGGCGCCGCATTCCCCTTCGCCGCATCCTTCTTTGGATCCGGTCAGATGGAAATGGTCGCGCAGTACGTCCAAAAGCCGCAGGCTGGGATCTAGAGCGAGTATTACTTCTTCGCCGTTAAGGCTAAATTTAATCGGTTTCATGATTCATCAGCTCCATAATGTATTCCGGGGTCGCGGGAATTTTGTGAATCGGCCGTTTGATCGCTTGTTCAATGGCCAAAGCCACCGCCGGCGCCCCGCCGACCAAAGTCAGTTCCCCGGCTCCCTTGGCTCCGTAAGGTCCGAAAGCAAACGGGTTTTCTACCAGGAACGTTTGGGTTGGGGCCATGTCCGCCGAAGTCGGGATGATGTAATCAGTCAGATTGTGCTGTTTGATTTTCCCGGATTCATGACGCATCACTTCCAAATATCCGTAAGCAATGCCCTGAGCAATGCCGCCGTCGGCTTGACCCTGGATGATTCTTTCATCAATGGCTTTTCCCAAATCATAAGCGCTCCAGATCCCGATCACTTTGACAGCATAAGTTACCGGGTCGACTTCCGTTTCAACGACGTTCACGCCCCAGGAATAAGCCGGGTAGGCATCGCCTTGCAGGGCCTCGTCATCCCATTTGATGAAGTCGGGCTGTTGGTATTTTTCCATCACGGTGATTTCCTGATTTTGGACCCATTGATCCCGAAGTTTCTGGGCGGCTCTGGCCAATAGCCCGCCCACGATCATCACGGTTCGCGAAGCCACGGTCGGTCCGGAGTCAGGCACGTCATCGGTATCCGGTCTGGCAAAGGTTACTTGGGAAGCCGGAATCTGCAGGGTATCATAAACGATTTTGCTCAGCGTGGTTCTCGCGCCTTGCCCCATGTCAACGGCCGCGACCAAAATGAAAACCTGGTCGGATTTATCTTTGTGCAATTTCACTTTGGCTTTGATTTGGGTGCTTTCCCCGCTGCCGGTGAATCCGCAGCCATGGAAAAAGCAGCTCATCCCAATGCCTTTGAAACTGTTTTGGACTTGATAGTTTTGGTATTTTTCAAAATAACCGGAAGCTTTGGCGACTTTGTTGATCAATTCTTTCAAAATGATCGGGTCGCGGAAAACGCCTCCGGTCGAAGTCAAATCGCCTTGTTTGGCCAGGTGGGCCATTCGGAACTCATAAGCCGGGATCCCCAACTCTTCCGCGAGATGATGCATGAACATTTCGATCGCAAATATCATCTGCGGCGCTCCGAAACCCCGAAAAGCCCCGGTCGGAACGGTATTGGTAACATAAACGTCGCCGGTAACATCCAGATTCGGGATCGTATAAGCCCCGGTCACGGCTAACATGGACCTAGCCAAAACAACGCTGCTTAATCCCACGTAAGCCCCGCCGTCCAAAGCAATTTGAGCTTTGATTCCCGAGAGGCGGCGATTGTCGTCAACGATCCCGGATAGTTTGATTCGGGACGGATGCCGTTTGGTGGTGACCAGCATGTCTTCTTCGCGTTCATAAACCATTTTGATCGGCTTACGGATCTTATTGACGGCAACGGCCAACTGGCAGGCCATCAGCGACGGAAATTCCTCTTTGCCACCGAAAGCTCCCCCGACCGCAGTTTGAATGACCCGCACTTGGTCGGACTTCCATCCCAAAGCGTTGATGACGGCGTTTTTCACGTAATAAGGACATTGAAACGATCCAATCAGTTTGATCTTCCGTTGGCTTTCCAAACAAGCGATCAGCCCCTGGGGCTCAATGTAAGCCTGTTCTTGATAGCCGGTTTCGTAAGTATGTTCGATCAGGCGGTGCGGCCACTTCAAAAGGCCCTCAAAATGGCCTTTGGAATAATGCTTGTGAACGGCGCTGTTTTGATAATCAAAGACGGGCGTCAGTTCCTCATATTCGATTTTAATGGCTTTCGCGATTTCTTCCAGCACGGCTTTGTCTTGGCCGACCAAAAGCATGATCGGCTCGCCGATGTGGTTGACGGTGTTCTTCGCGAAAATCGGCCAGTCCTCAGAAATGACCTTCACAAAGTTCTTTCCGGGAATATCCGAAGCATCAACCGTAAAATACCCGTCCGGAAGGGCAGGAATGGCGATGTTTTTGATCAAAGCGTGGGCTTTTTCGGAACGGACGGTCTTCGCGTAATGCAAATCCTCCATCCGGATGTCATTAACAAATACGGTCTTTCCCGAGGCTTTTTCTTCGTAATCGACGAGCGGGACCGATTGACTGATGTTTTTCACGGCCGGGCCTCCTTTATTTCATGGTTATGGCTTTGGTTGGGCACTTGGCGACGCATAGTCCGCATTCGAAACATTTGTTCGCATCAAAGGTGATCTGGTCTTTCATGGCAATGGCAAAATACGGGCAGACTTTGACGCACAGCAAGCATTGGGTACACCTTGAAGCAATTAGCTGCGGCAAACCGGCCGTATACTTGACATTATTCTTAAGTCCGAAAGAAATGACGTCCGAAACACTTTCGAACCGGTATTTTTCCAATCTTTCCGGAAGATCTTCGATGATCTTCGCATAAAGCTGTTTGCCTTTGAGCAAGGCTCCGGACAGCATTTGCACAGCACTGGCTCCCGCGAGCAGGAATTCGATGACATCATCGGCGCTTTGAATTCCCCCGACGCCGATGACTGTCAAAGACGGTTCGGCTTTTTTGATTGCATAAACGGTAGCCAAAGCCAGGTTTTTGATGACCGGACCGCTGGTCCAGGCAAAACCGGATTCATTCCCGTAGAGGATCGAACGATTCTCGATGTCGATCTTCATGGTCGGGCCGAGCGAATTGATGGCCACGATTCCATTGCCGCCGTTTTCCCGAACGGTTTTCGCGAAAGCCGCGGGATTCGGGATATGCGGACTGATTTTGATGTAGATCGGTTTTTTGGTTCGTTCCCGAATGGTGCGAACGGTACCTGCGATGACGGAAAGATCCGTCCCAACATAGTGGGTCGAGACTTCAAAAGCGTCCGCGAACGGATCAAGCAAAGGAATCAAGGTTTCCATGTCCTCTTTGGTATAGCCGACGCTGACCATGAGCGGTCGGTCTTTGACTTTCAGAAACTCGGGAAGAATGGTTGTTAGCCAAATTTCTTTCGGTATTTCGCTCCAAAGTTCGCAATTCATCACATATTCCCGGTCGCCGTAAATGCACGGCTTCGGGATCTTGGGAAGTTTCGTGGAAATGGTCTTGGTGACGACCGCTCCGCATCCGGCTTCTTGCATGAACCGAAGCTTTTCCAAGTCTCCGACCAAAGGTCCGGAGGCCGGCATTAACGGATTGTCCAGGGTCAGGCCGTCAAAGGATGTCTTTAAATTCATTTTGTGTCCTCTTTTTCGATGTTTTCCCAAAGGATCCGGGCGGAGTTTTCCGCGACCGCGTATTTTCGTTTAAGAGTCGGATTTACTTCATAGTCTTTTACGACTGCTTGCCCGGCTACAAAAACTTGTTTGGGCTTAAAGGCCGGGAACAGCCCGAAAAACACATGCGCCATGGCATTGCTTTGATTCATCGGGGTCGGCGCAACATAAGGCAGAAGCAGAAAATCCGCCGCATTGCCCTTTTTGATGCGGCCCAAGCCGATGCCCAGTCGAGCGCTGGCATATTCGTAAGTGTCATTGATGATCTTCTTGAGGTCATCCAAACCAAATCCGGTCGGCGTCTTGTCCTTCAGATGGGACGCAAACAGCAGGTTTTGGTATTCCAAAGCCATGGCGGCGGACAAGCCGTCGTTTCCGGCGATGACCCGGATGCCTTTGTTTCGGAAAGCCCGCAGATTCGGAAGCCCGACCCCGTTGTTCATGTTTGACGAAACGTTGACCGCAATGACGCAGTTCTGTTCTTTGATGATCTCCAGTTCTTCGTCATGAACGTGAATGCAGTGGGCAAGAAGGCTGCCAGAGTTTAGCAGGCCGTGGCGCTTCAAGCGGCTAACGACCCATTCGCCGTACTTTTCCAAACAGTCCGCCTGATCCATTTCGCTTTCCGCCACATGAATGTGGATCGGATCATCCCCCAAGGCCAGTTTGACCTTGGTCAAGGTCGCTTCCGAAAGCGACATGGAGGCATGCAGCCCGAAAAGGCCGCTCGTGAACGGGGTATGATTATTGGCCATAAAACGGCTGTTTTCTTCAATGGTTTGGTCGATGTTAAAACGGTCGCTGGTTTCAAAGGCAAACACGCCGCGCAAAAGCGCGTCCTCGCAAACCGCTTTTTTCAAGGTCTTCAGCGAACCGGTGATGTCCAGACCGCTGGCATGATGATCGATCAAAGTGGTCACGCCGTTTTTCATCGAGTCGACCGCGCACACGATCCCGCTGTCATAGATCATTTTCAGATCCAAATGGCGATCCATTTTCCACCACAGCTGGTCCAAAATTTCCTGAAAGTTGGCTGGATGATATGGGACGTTCATTCCCCGGGCGAAAGCTGAATAGATGTGCATGTGCCCGTTGACGAGCCCCGGCATCAAAAGACAGCCTTTTCCGTCGGTTATCTCATAACCGAGGTCTTCAAAATCAGCCATTTTCCCGATCCCGACGATCTTATCGGAAAACAAGACATAAGCGTCCTCCGTAAAATCCGTAAAATCATAGACCGCAACATTGGTTATGGCTTTAATCATGGCTTTTTGTTTCCTCCGATCAGTTTCCCGACTCCGCCCAGAAATTGGTTGTCTTTCAGGATGAATTTCCCTCTTAGCATCGTGGAAATGACCCGTCCGGCCGAAGGCAAGCCTTCGTACAGCGAGTAATCCGATGTCCCGTGATTTCCACGGATCGTTTCCCGGTTGTTCCGTTCGTAAATCACCAAGTCGGCGTCCAAACCGACCTTCAGTTCGCCTTTGGTGGCGAGCCTTTGGGAGAGGGCAACATTTCTGGTCATTTTATCAATGGCATCGTCACTCAGGTGATAACGCATGATGTTCAGGGAATGTTCGATCCCGCCGATCCCCAGCGGGGTTTCTTTGAGCGTTTTCGCCTTTTTGTCGGCCTTCATGTAAGCGCAGTGATCGGTTCCGATCGCGTACACCGAATCCCGAAGCCGCAAAAGCAGATCGCGTTCAAAAGACGACCGCAGCGGCGGCGCGAAAGTATAGAGATATCCATCTTTTTTCTTTAAGTCGTCTTGGGTAAAAGTAAAATACTGCGGACAGCTTTCAATGAAAAAGTGTTCGTTGATCAAATCGGGGTAAGCGGTCAAAAGCGATTCCAGAGTCTTCCCCGAACTCAAGTGGACCATATACATGTTCCCATTGGTTTTCTTCGTGAACTCCGCCAGTTTCAGCGCTTCCGAGGTTTCGCTTTCCGGCGGCCGGCTTTTCGGAAGATCCCGATAAGTAAAGGTATCATCCAGTCGGATCAGGTCATCATTTTCAATGTGAGCCATGAGCAAAAATTTATGTTTTTTGGATAATTTAAGCAATTCGATGATTGCTTCGTCATATGTTCTTCGGCCGGAATCCGAATAAGTCGTAAAGAGCTTAAGCGAATTCATGCCCAGGGATTTCATTTTCAAAACAAAAGCTTCCAGATCGCTCTTCGGGTTTTTGATCGTGGCATGAAAGGCATAATCCACGATACTCTTTTTGGCGAGGTTCAGTCTTTTTAGATAAGCTGCTTCCAGATCTTCGGCGCAGTCGACCGGATCCAGAAAATCAATGATCGAGGTCACCCCTCCGTAGGCCGCGGCGACGCTTCCGGAATAAAAATCATCGACGGACTTAATTGATCCGCCTTCCAATTCAAAATGAACATGGGGGTCAATGACCCCGGGAATGACTTCCATCCCGTTTACATCGGTTAGTTCCCGGGCTTCAAAAAACTCCGCGGAAATGGCCTGGATTTTTCCTTCCGAGCCATACAGGTTCTTATTGACCCAGCGCCCGTTCTGATAAAGTTTGCCATTAATGATTCCGAAATCGTACATGTTTGTTCCCCTCCCCTTCGGTCAGAAAGCCGTAATGATTTTGGCTTTCTCCAGATGATATGTTTTGATGACTTGGTCCAAAAAATCGGTCCGGACCACCAGCACCAAATTAAGTTTTGATTCAATCATTTTCTTCAGAACGGCATCAAACCCCAGGCCGTTCAATTCCAATTGGCCGATCTCATCCAGATAAATGGGTTCAGTTTTCGCTTCGATCATCTGAATGATGTTCGTTTCGATCCAATCCATGGTCGGACCGTTGATCACAAACGGCCCGATGTTTCCTCTTTTCTCAAACTGGCCGACGTAAAAAGCCTCGTGCAGCATCAAATCTTTGGTCTCTTGGGTGGATAGGCGCATCGCCTGATAACCTTGGACCCGGTTGCCGCTTAGTATTTTTACGGAAACGAATCCGTCTCCGCGTTTGGTTTCCCGGTAATGGGAAAGCAGTCTCGTGGTCTTTCGGGAATTGATGTCCCCGGTAACGATGGTGATCATATTTCTTCCTTGAAGGTTCCCCTCCGCCGATGGCACCAATGGAAAGCAAAGCTTTCCATTTGGCATTCATCCCATCGGTTCCTTTTCATTAAATTTAAGAAAGCAGCCAAAGCCGGTCAAAACCGGGCTTGGCCGATGGTCAGATTAGCAAAGTCGCGGCGATGGCCATTATAAACATCGCGGCAGAAACAGCCCAATTTGGCCTAAACAACCAAGTGGTTTTTTTAAAGATTGCCCGCGATCCAAGATAGAGGCCCGCGAAAACCGCCCCGTCCAAAAGTCCGGGTAAAATCGTGAAATCGATCATGTTTTCCAAACTTTGGATCTGCTTGTAAACTTCGCCGAACAAAAAGATGTTGAGGCCTTGATTTCCCAAAAAGAAGATTCTCCATAACAAACCGGGGATCACGAAAGCCGAGACTCTTACCAAAGCCTTTTGGTGTTTCAGAAGCGGAAGCAGACTAAAGACCGCCAGCGATTGCAACACGATGGAGATCATCGGATTGTAAGTCATGATGGTTGGCAGACCCGGAAGCATAAAGTCGACGGCTTTTATCGAAGCAGCGATCAATCCCACGTATAAGATGGCTTTTTTGGATTGCGTTTTTTGATAAGCATAAAGCATGATGGCCGCTCCGATCGGGAACATGACGCTTCCGGAAACGAGCGGCGGCAAGAACTTCAGCCCATAGCCGAGCGTGGCCTCCAAAAAGCCCCACAGAGCGCCATAGAACAGAACATTTAAAATAAGCGGTGTTTCTTTTTTCATTTTGCTTTCTCCTTTTGTTGGTTGGCGATGATTCCATTCAGGATCTTTTCCGGTGTGACCGGAAGTTTGGTGATTCGAACCCCCACGGCGTTGTAAATGGCATTGGTCAAGGCCGCCGGCGGGGTGTCGGTTCCGATCTCTGCCACGGATTTGGCCCCGAAAGGTCCGGACGGTTCATAGCTTTCTGCGAATTCGGTGGTCAATTTCTTGATGTCCAGAGCGGTCGGTATTTTGTAATACTGAAATCCGTTGGTCAAAAGATTGCCTTTTTTGCCATACTTCACATTTTCAAAACAAGCCAATCCGAGTCCCTGGGTAATGGCGCCTTCGATTTGGCCTTTGGCCATCAGTGGATTGATGGTCGTTCCGCAATCCACGACGCTGACATAATCAATGATCTCAAATTCACCGGTTTCCTTGTCCACATCGACTTCGGCGAAGCCGGCCATGAACGGCGGCGGCGATTTCGCCCCAACAAAACTGCCGGTGGCGCATAGTTGTTTTTGATTCTCGCTGTAGGTCAGGCGGTTGGATAACGAAGAAAGAGTGATCTCCTGACCAGTTTTGCTTTTGAAAACCAAACCGTCAAACTCAATTTCGTCCATTTCGGTCTTCAGAGCCCGAGCCGCTTCTTCAAGCAGCATGGCTTTCAGACTGCGGGCCGCTCGCAAAACCGCGTTTCCGGAAATGTAAGTGGTGCTGGAAGCATAAGCTCCGGTATCAAAAGGCGTCAGGTCGGTATCCGAGGAATAGACGGCGATTTTGTCCGCGGTCGTCTGCAGTTCTTCCGCCGCGATCTGGCCCAGGATCGTATCGCTTCCCTGACCAATGTCGGTGGCGCCGACGGTGAGATTGTAAAAACCGTCATCGTTCAGTTTGATGGTCGCGGAACCCATGTCAATGTTCGTGATCCCGCTGCCTTGCATGGCAATGGCCATGCCCACGCCCTTGACTTTCGAACTTGAAAGTTGGATTCGCGGATATTTCTTTTTCCAATTGATCAATTCCATCCCGCGTTTGACGCAATAGTCCAGTTTGCAGGTCTCCATGTCCATGGCGGTTCCTTCGGTCCCTTCGCCCATGATTCGGAAGATCGGGCTGGTTTCCCCTTCTTTCATCATGTTCTTCTGGCGGAATTTAACTGGATCCATCCCGAGTTTTTCGCTCAGAATGTCGATCGCCGATTCCAAAGCGAAATTGCCTTGGATGGCTCCGTAACCGCGGAAAGCTCCCGATGAAACATGGTTGGTATAAACGACGGTTCCGTAGAAAGAAACCGCGTCGACTTTGTTATATAATGGCAGAACTTTGGAACCGACGACCATGAAAACGGTCAGAGAGTGTTCGCCGTAAGCCCCGGTATCCGACAGAACGTGGCAATCAATGGCCCGGAGCGTTCCGTCTTTCATGGCTCCCAGTTTCATGTCGATCCGCATCGGATGACGGGTATAGGTGGACTCAAATACTTCTTTGCGCGTATAAACCATTTTGGACGGTTTTTTCGTCAAGTAAGTGACCATGGCCACCAGCATTTCCCCGTGCAGGGCTTGTTTTCCTCCAAACCCGCCGCCGACCCGCGGTTTGATGACCCGGATTCTGCTGATCGGGATGTCCAGAGTTTGGGAAAGCATGCGGCGCACATGAAACGGGGTTTGGGTCGCCGAGATCATGACCAAACGGTTCTGAAAATCCATTCGGGCATTCACCGCATGCGGCTCCAACATCGAGTGCGCCTGCGCTTGGGTATAAAAGGATTCTTCGATGACGACGTCGCAGAGTTTCAAGGTTTCTTCGACGTTTCCGACCTTCATGGCATAAGCCGCCGCGATGTTGCGCTTCGGTTCGAAGCCGATCGGAAACATTTCATGAATGCCGTCTTCGGGATGGATGATGGAAGGATTGTCTAAAGCTTTCTCAAAATCCAAAATCGGTTCCAAAACTTCGTAATCGACTTTTATCAGACGGAGGGCTTTCAGAGCCGTGGCTTCGTCCACGGCCGCCACCGCTGCCACTTCGTCGCCAACATAACGGACGTATTCATCGAGGATGAATTTGTCATGAGGGGATGGTTCCGGATATCCCTGGCCGGCTCTGGTAAAGGACTTGCGCGGGACATCGTGGTGAGTCAGGACCAGTTCAACTCCTTCCAAAGCGCGGGCTTCGGTAACATCAATGGTCCGGATCCGGGCAAAGGCATGCGGACTTCGCAAAACTTTGACGATCAAAGAATTGGGTTCCGCCAAATCATCGGTATAAGCCGGCCGTCCCAACATGATCCCCTTGCCGCCGATGGAGCGAATCTTTTGATTTACGGCTTTCATCGTTTTTCACCCAAATACCTTTTTATCGCCTTAAATTGCGACTGATAGCCGGAACAGCGGCAAAGATTTCCGACGACATATTGTTTGATCTCTTCATCGGTCGGATTCTTCAGTTCTTTTTTGAGCGCGTAAACCGTCAAGGCCAAACCGGTATTGCAAAAACCGCATTGGTCAGCGCATTCGGCTCCGAAGCTGTCCGCGATGAGTCCGATTTCTTCCGGAAGACCTTCAACGGTCGTCACTTCGCGGCCTTCGGCGCGAGCACTCAGAAACGAACAGGACAAGATGGGTTTACCGTCCAAAAGAACGGTACAGCTGCCACAGGCTGAAGCATTGCAGCCGTTTTTGACGCTAGTGACATGATTGTTTCTCAGGGTCTCCAAAAGATATTCGTTGGGTAGGACTTCGAAAGTTTTTCGAAGTCCGTTTAAGATCAGATTAACTTTCATGGGCGATCACCTCTTTCAGGCCGCGGGCAACATAGATTTGGGCCAGTTTTTTTCGGTATTCTTCGGAGGCAACATTATCGGTTCCGAATTTGAGCGTATCCATGACGATCCGGGCGGTTTCCGAAATGGCCGCCGCATCCGGGTGGTTGGCATGATTGAGGTAATTCATGGCAATGGTCGCCAAAGCGGCCGTTCCCGGACGCGATCCCACCGCGATCATGAATTTTTGATCCGTTATGGCCACCGCAATGTTCAAAACCGCGAAATCCAAAGCCGTGGTACAGACTTTCTTGAAGAATCCGATGTTGACGTTTTTGCGAATGCGAATGTGGGTCAGAATTCCGACCGGTTTTTCTTTCATTTCCATGTATTCTTGAAGAGGCATCTCTTTTTTGGGATAAAAGACCAGTTCCGCATCCGTCGTTAAAAGCGGAGTCAAAAAATCCGAGAACGGAAAACCGCCGATGATGCTTCCGCCGACCGTGGCCAAATTCCTAAATCCGATCCCCATGATCTTTCCAACCGCTTCCGATAAGTACCCTTTTCCCAAGGTTCGGATCCCGGGATGTTTCTCGAAATCCCTTAGCGTTACCATCGCTCCGATCTCAAACAGATCGGTTTTTTCGATGATTTGGTTTAGCCCAAGGCCGCTTAGATCGATCAAAGTATTAATGTTCTTTTTGGAAAATTTCAGCCAGATTCCTCCGCCCAAGATGGCATTGTCCGGATGGTTCTTCAATAATTCAAAAGCCTCGTTTAACGATGCAGCTTGGTGATAAGCTTTGATGTCCATTTGCTCATTCCTTTCCCAATCGATCGATGGTGTAGACAAAATTTTCGATCGTATCGATGTCGGTCAATATTTCCGGGTCATTGGTTTCGATGACTTCGGCGTCCTGCCGGTCCCGAAACACCCGTAAATTGGATTCGTTTACTTCTTTTAGAAGCTTTCCTTTGAGAGAAATCAAAATGAAAAGGGGATGGCCCTTCCGACCCTGATAGCTGGGAATTCGAATCGGCTTGTGTCCTTTGAGCAATAGCTCATAAGTTCCGGGCCCAATAAAAGGGCAATCGCCGGGAAGAACAAAAAAGTCTTCGCTGACGGCTTCAACTCCTTTTTTGACCGAGGAAAACATCCCGCTCGGATAATCTTTGTTTTCGATGCAGGTCACAAAAGGTTTCTCTTCCAGAAATTCGCTGATTTCATGATGGTAATGTCCGGTCACAACAAAAATATGGCTCACGTAAGGCTGCATGCCATCAATTGCATGTTCAATGAGGGGTTTCCCGTTTGCCATCAAAAGCATTTTGTTGGTTTTGGCGCGGCTGGCGTAACCTGCGGCTAGAATGATTCCTTGGGCCATATTCCCTCCTTAGTTAAAAAATAAGAACTAAAGCATCGGTCGTTTTGCTTATGAAGTTTTAATGAATTGATCGGATTTGGATGTTGAAAAGTGGGGGTAATCCTTTTCTATATGATAACACGAGAAGGGAAAATAAACAATAATATCTTCCTTGTCTGATGGAAATAAAAAAGTCGGTCTCAAAAAAGTGGGATCGGCTTTCAAAAAACAAAAGAATCAAACGTAAAAAACAATCAATTTTAGCCAAAAAAGGCTTTGGAAAAAAATCTCGAGTTTAGAAAATATGAAAAACCAAAAGTCATTTTGTTCTTCCATTTTCTTGTTTGGAATTGCCAACTGAATCAATAAATTTTTGGAGATCCTTTCTTGATACCAACTTGACTCTCAATTTCTTTGCACCTGAAATTGCTTGTCTTGTAAAAGAAGGACTATTTGTAACTACAATGGCTTCATCTGCTTTATATATATTTTTCGCTGAATCAATCTCTTGAATGGCTTTATATCCGACCGGGTTTTTGTAATGCTTTGCTTGAACAACTGTTCGGAGTTGATCTTTTTCCAAAATGAGATCTGCCCCAAAGTCTCCGGAAGCTTGGGTTACTTTGGTTTTATAACCCAATGCAGAATACAATTCCCCAAGATATTGCTCGAATTCAATACCGTTCATTTTATCAATTTCGCGCATTTTTGTGCTAAAAATCTTTATTTTTCGATTTCGCTTATATTTGAAAAAGAAAAATATCCCTAACGTTAAAGCAATACAAAGCACTATCGAGGTTACAATTGCCCAGGTTTCTTTGTTTTTTAAAGAAGTCCAAAAAAAAGCAATGATGATAACTACAAGCAATCCGATGTTTATGATTTCATTTTTACTAAGTTTTTTTCTTTTTGCCATTTATCCCTCCGACGAATTACTCATTTTATTTTTTAGAGGAGAAGTCAATTCGAAATCTCCGAACAATGATAAAAATTGATGCAGCAAATTGAATTTAATCCACCTGTAACCGGTTTTCATTCCCCAAGAAATTTACAAGCCATTCCTTAATGAATTCGTAACGCTTAACGTAATTGTTCGGGATTCGAATCATTTTTATTTTGTTATCCTTGCAAATTCGCTCTTTTTTTCGGTCATTTGCACTCGAAATTTCGTTAAGAATATGCTCATTCCCATCGATTTCAATCACCAGAATTGGCAGTTTTGTCTTTTTGTCATACACGACAAAGTCAAACTCGCCTTTAAAATAGAATTCCTTGTCCCTTATAAAGACATTTTCAAAAGCAGTGCTGATTTTGACTTTTGATTTAAACTCAATATCCTCCACGGTTGTAGTAATATGGGAAATGGTTTTAAAAAAGTCATTTTCAGCCTTTGTGTCATATGATTTCAATCCAAAACTTTCCGAAGACCTAACCGGAGCTACCACGGACTTCCCGTTGGTCTTTACATACTCGGTTAATGAAAAAAGATTGTCATCCTTTCCTTTGGATTTTTTCTTGATTTCATCATAGTCTCCCACCAAAATCAATTTGTCTTTTGCTCGGGTTACGGCAACATTAATCATTTCCTTATTCTCTTCTGCCCATTTATAGGTTTTCTCCGAGGTTGCTTTGAGAATGGCAGTAGACATGATGATCACGCTTTTCTCATCGCCCTGAAAAGTATGAATCGTTCCAACGTCCACATCAAAAATCTGGTTGATCTTCAATAATTTTTTTATTTCTTCGGCTTGATTCCGAAAAGGAGTAATGATTCCGACATCCTTGTATTTGTTCTTTTTAATTATTTCTACTATAGTTGCCGCCTCTTGATAGGAGGAATTCCGCTCTTCTTGGTACTTTTCGCTTTTGACTTGGTAAAATTCCAATTGATCGGGGAGATCTGAGGAAACGGTTTTAATTCTCAATTTATCATCATAAAACCTCGTGTTACTGAATTGGATGATCTTTTTTTGACATCGGTAATGGTATCGCAAAAGAATGAACCGTGAAACCTTGTCTTTTGCTTGCATGGTTTTTATAATGGAATTGTTGCAATAATTATACGATTCTTCAATATGGTATTTTTCCATCAGTCTTTTGTTAATGTTCTCTTCCAAAACGATAACCGGTTGTAGTTGATTCTGATCGCCAATTAAAACCAAATCTTTGCATCTTACAATCGGCACTAAAGAGGTGCTCACGTTGCATTGTCCCGCTTCATCAATGATGCACAGGTCAAAGTGCTCTTTGGGAGAACCCAATTTGTTTGAGGAAATGTTTGTAGTCAATATGAACGGAAACACTTTTATAAAATAATCCATGTCGTTCTCTTCATTTAGGAATTTGACGAATTCGGTGTTTTTATTCTTTTTGTCCTCCTCGCTTTCATCATTCATCTTGAGGATTTCCAACAAGTCTTTGTATTTTGGCTCGCCTAATCTCTTAATGCTTTGAAATGATTTATAATTAATGTACTCCATGAAGCGAACGTCATCTTCAGCAATGAAGGTAAATTTCATTACATCCTCATCGTCAATTACTCCGATTTCATCATTTTCTTTCTTTAATTTTTCAAGTTCGGAAGTAATGGTTCTTCTCAGTTCTGAATTGGCTTGGCTGGTTAAGAGCGATTGTAGTATTTCTATTTGCTCCTCTATCTCCAAGCGCCTTTCATATTTCTTTAATAACGAATTTAAATCATCAAAATGCTTGACCGATTCGTTGCCGATGTTCATTAAAAGTTCTTCTTTAATGGTGATGCTTTGTGACTGATCGAATAGGTCTTTTATTTTGGATAAGGCCACAAGATTCTCTTCCTGTTTCCCTAACCGCAAAATCGGAAAAGGAACCTCGTGATTTTTATAAGTGAATTTTATTTTTTTGTAAATGTCATCTATGGGCTTGTTATTATTGGAGGCGATTAAGGCTGATTTTTCGTTAATGAAAGCCGTAAGTACGATGTTGGCAATCGTGGCAGTTTTCCCAGTCCCCGGTGGGCCTTGAACGTAAGTAATGGGGTTTTTCATTGAGTTAAATACTACCCGCAACTGATCAATGTTAAATTTATTGTTTTTGAAACAAATATTGCTTTCTTTTTTCCTTAAGTTTCTTACTGACATGTTCCCAAAGAAGGCTTTGAGGGGAACGGAAAGCTTGTTTTCTTTTTGTGCTTCATAAATGGCTAGGTAAACGGGTTCTAAATCAACCGCAAAGTTTCTCTCCATAACCATTAAGAACGGCATTTCATTCAATTCTTCTGGTGCTAAAACTCGTTCCTGAAGCATTTCTGTGTATTTGCTTTTATGCTTTGAAAAGTTTTTAACAAATTCGTTGGTTTCAATTTCCAGATATTTTCCCAAGGACACTTTTTTCCCGTCAATCAAAAAGCTCTTGTTGATTTGGATTTCATTGTTTATGACTAATGTTTGCTCCATAACGTTTAGTTGAACCGTTTTATAAGCCACAACGTACAGGGCTTTATTGATTGATATTGATAAAACATTTATTGCCAATTGTTGAAATTTATATCTTTCAAATTCATTTAATTCCATCTCATAGATATTATCAACTATTTGCCCAAATTGCCTGGCATTCAATTTTATCCGTTTTTTCCTAGTTAATTTCTCAATGTCAATCCCATCAACCAAATCGTATTTTCTTTGTTGAGGATCATTATCGTATCGATAACATTCTTTAAAGTAACTCAAAATCGCATTATTAAAATCATCAAAGCAAAGCCATTTCAGTTTTTCTGAATTTCTTTCGATTTTCTCGATCAAGCCCTCAGGAACATCATAAGTCGTACCCTCGATTACTTCGGCCGATTCGATCTTGTCAAAAGAAAGCTTCTGGTTGGTTAAAATATCATTGCTTTTGAATTTATTGTACATTTTCGCTTCAAAAGTTTTGGTTTCGATGTCAATCCCCATTATTGAACACCAAAAGGTACTTTTCTCGTGATTTTTGTTAATGTATTTTACATTGAGCCATTTTCCCTCTTTTATTGCTTTTGATACTTTTAAACCGGTGTTATTCATTTCTTCCCCCATTATTATCCTCAGTTTATCATATTTGAAAAATAAAATAAAGATTAATAAGAAAAAGGCTCTGATTTCTTGTTGTTTTCAAAAAATTTCCAATAAAAAACCCTTTGCATTGCAAAGGGAAACTACTAGTTTGTTTTATAGAAATTGGCGATGGCTTGAAAATAAGCCATCAGATTGTCCCACGGAGTTGATGGGGGAATGTCACAGCCGGAAGAGATGACGAAGTTCTCGTATTTTCCGCAACGTTCCAACAACTCTCTGGTTGCTTTCCCGACGCTTTCCGGAGTGCCGTTTTTTAGTACTCCGTACGAATCCAGGTTTCCCATGATCAGTCTTTCCTTTGGCATTCTCTTGATCATTTCCTCAAGGTCAACCGCATTTCCGAAATGGTAAATGTCTGCGTTGACGGAAGCGATCGAGCGGGCCAGCGGCAAGACGTTTCCGCAGTTGTGATAGACCAGCACCAGGTCATCCCCCCGAACAAAATCAAAGATCTCCTTGATGTAATCCGAGGAGAATTCCGAACAAAGTTTCGGCGACAGAAGCCCGGCAGCCGGTTCAGCCATTAGGATTCCCCCGGCTCCCGCTTGTTTGCAAGCTTTGATGTATTCCACAAGATATTGTGAGGTTTTTCTTAAAAGCAAGTGGACCTTGTCGGGATCGTCATAACAATCCATCATGATGTCAGTCATTCCCATCAGCCGTCCGGCCAGAGAAAACGGCCCGATCACTCCCGCGAAAATCGGTCGGTCGGTGATCAACTTGCTGGCCGCAAAGACGGCTTGCAAGTAAAGGCCGTCTCTTTTTTGTCCAACCGGAGGAACCGCCAAGTTTTCCGCGTTCAATTTCGTTTGCATCAGTTTTCCGATGACGGTCGGGATCTCTTGATCGAAAAATCGGATCTCGGCCCCAAACGCTTCGGCTTCAACCGATAAATCCATCAGATTCACAGCGGCGCTGGTTGGACACTTTTCGGCGATGGCCTTCATGGCTTTGACTTGATTGTCTGAAGAAGTAACCAATTCCCGAACATTGATTCCCACTAACCCCGCTCCCGGATAAGACAGGATCGGCATGGTCCGGCTTTTATCTTTTCTTTGCTTGATCAACCATTCATTTTTCATGTTGTCTCCTTATAAGACCTTACTCTTCCATTCCGACTTTTAGCAGCGCCAGGTAATTTTCATCGGGAACAAAATCCGGAATGCTGTTTCCACTTCCCAAAGCATACCCGCCTTGGTCCTTCGCCTTTATAAGCATTTCTTGGCATCGTCTGGTCACTTCTTGAGGGGATGAGCGAACCAAAAAATTCATGTCAATTCCGCCGATTACCGCCAGCCGGGGATACAGTTCCGAATAAGCCTTCTCGACCGGAACGATTTTGTCTTCATAGGACTGACGGCCGTCGAATTTCATGTCGTCAATGATGTCATCAATGATGTCATAATAATAGCCGCAAGAATGAAGAAGCGCATATTTTCCGGCGTCATGAGCTTTTTCGACGATTTTTTTATACCAAGGAAAGACATGTTTCCGGAGCAGATCCGGTGAGATCATCGTCTGCGAATTGAAACCCCAGTCGTCGTTGCAAATGATGGCTCCGACTTCGTCATATTTCAAACATTCCGTGAAATATTCTTCGATCCTTTTTCCGACTGCGAAGCAGATTTTTCCCATCAGTTCCGGATCGTCATAGATCATGTAACAGAGATTGTTGAAACCGATGATGCCGATAATGTTTTCCAATATCCCGTCATAACTGTAAGGCATGAATTTGGATTTTCCGGGAAGATATTTCCCGGCTTTGGTCAAGATCGAAAAATCCGCGTTTTTCACATCCGGCCATTGATAATCATTGAAAGAATCCCAATCGGTGATGATGGCTTCGCTGTTCAGCGATTTGGTTTTTGCTTCGCCCATGGCCTGGGTATGTCGCGGAAATTCCATGCCGCGGACAATCAGCGGAGTAAAATCGTAACCGGCGCTGTCAAAAGCTTTGATGGCCGTTAACAACCGATTGAATTCGGTATCGTCACGATAGTCTTTTCCAACCAGCATCTTCTTCTTTTCCGTTCCGATGATGAAATCAAACAAAACCGGACGATGGGGTATTTTTTTTTGGAGAACCAAACGCATGTTTTCAAAATCCGGTTCTCGGGTTTCTTTTCTTATCATAATTTTACTTTCTTAACGTTTGGAAATGATCCGAAGGGCCAATTCGGCAGCGCTGGCCGCATCCGGGGCGTATCCGTCCGCCTGGATCTCCTTCGCAAATGCTTGGGTGACCGGAGCTCCCCCCACCAATATCTTGACTTGATCCCGTAAACCGGCGGCATCAATGGCCTCAATGATTTCCCCTTGACTCATCATGGTGGTTGAAAGAAGAGCGCTTAAACAAACCAAATCCGGATGGTGTTCCTGAATGGCTTCAACGACAATCTGGGCTTCCACGTCCACGCCTAAATCAATGCAGGTAATTCCTTGGCCTTCCAACATCATTTTGACCAAATTTTTGCCAATGTCATGAAGATCGCCCTTGACCGTGCAAATCAGAGCTTTCCCGATCGGCTCAACTCCCGCTTTGGAAAGAACCGGTTTTAGAATCTCCAGCCCTTTGTTCATGGCCCGGGCCGCAATCAAAACTTCCGGAACAAAAATCTCATTCTTTTTGAATTTGGCGCCAATAATGCTCATGCCATTGATCATTCCTTCTTCAAGGATTGATTTCGGAGATACCCCTGCGTCCAAGGCTTGTTGCACCAAGATTATGACTTCTTTGGCTCTTCCATTCTGTAAGGCCAAAGACAATTCTTCAAGTATCATTTTCCTACGTATAATAAATATAGGTTGTTTACGTCTATAATTATTAATACTCCTTTCTCTTCCTTACTGGTTATTTCATCCGGACTTTCCGGATGTTATAATAAAATAGCACTGTGGATCTTTTTCTGTGTTCCTAAGGCTAGTTTACTCTAGACCTTTTCGAGGTGATTATTACCGCAGTCTTTTTTCGAATGTTAATC
>DDXT01000013.1 GCA_002347755.1 Caryophanales bacterium UBA2253 | reverse complement strand
GGGCTAAACACAAGGGGAAATATTGATTACATAGTTAATCAAAACGATGGATATGTAGTCTCGCAAATACTAAGAGGACCAAAGGGGAAAAGGTATCATGATATTATGTTTGAAGCAACAGGATATCTTGGCAACGAAGAATTTAAATACAAACTATTTGAAGAGGAATATGAGGTTAGTATAAATCGGAATAAGAAAGTGATAAGGAGACGGAAAGTATTAATATGCTGGAGTTTAGAAGATAGTTTATACGCAAAAAGAAAACGACAAGAGAAAATTGAAAGAGCAAATAAGAATTTACAAAATAATGTATATAGTATCGATCATAGTGCAAGAGAATACGTAACAACAACTAATATTATAAAATCAACAGGAGAAGTCAGTGATGAAGCGATTCATCAAATTAATTATAATCGAATTGAAGATGAAGAAAGATTTGATGGATATTTTTGTATTATCACATCAGAATTAGATTATAGTTATAAAAAAATATTAGAAGTATATAGCCAACTATGGCGAATTGAAGAATCATTTAAAATCACAAAATCAGATTTACAAACAAGGCCGATTTATGTTAGGACTCAAAAGCATATAGAAGGTCATATGTTAATATGTTATACTGCATTACTGATTTTGAGACTAATGCAATATAAGTTAGGCGAACAAGAAGTATCAGTTGATAGAATTAAGCGAGTATTGAATTCTTGTACATGTGTAATGCCAAATGATTATGTCGTATTAATTGATGAAATAGGCGGAGAACTATGCTTCAAAGAAATTGAAGGATTAAATGGCGAAAAAAAAGATAGTCTTGTTTATGACGAAGATAAAGATCAAATAAGACAAGATTATCAAAAGATTCAAAAAGCATATGGAGTGGCTTTTGATTACTCGGCATCTAATAGAGAAGTATTTAATGAATATATTAAATCCATTAAATACAAAATAAAGAAAAATAAAAAAAGACCTTAATGGTCTAAAAAATCAAACTTTAGATTAGATTACTTCTTCTTAGCACTACAACTGTAAAACTCAGGCCTTACCTCAAAGAACAATGATCAATAATCATTGTTTTTTTATCCGATTATGATATAATAAATAAAAACAAAGATGAGGTGTCTTATGGCAAACGAATTGAATTTAAACGATCAGGAATTAGTCCGCCGCGAAAAAATGAATGAACTCCGGGCCCGGGGTATCGACCCGTTCGGGCATGCCTTCAAGCGCACGACTGACTCCCAAGCAATAAAAACCAAATACGCAGACAAAACCAAGGAAGAACTCCAGGAGATGAATGAAACCGCGATCGTCGCCGGCCGGATCATGTCCCGCCGGGTCAAAGGCAAAGCCGGTTTCATGCACATCCAGGACAAATACGGATTGCTTCAGATCTACGTCCGTTTCGATAACGTCACCGAAGAAGAATACGAAGTGTTCAAAAAGGGCGACCTTGGGGACATTGTTGGCATTGAAGGCACAGTCATCCGCACCGATACCGGCGAGCTTTCCGTCAAGGCCACCAAATATACCCATCTTTCCAAAGCCCTCCGTCCGCTTCCCGAGAAGTTCCACGGACTGCAGGACAAAGAAGAGGCAAGGCGCCGCCGTTATCTCGATCTCATCATGAACGAGGATGCAAAGCGCGTGGCTTTCCTAAGACCGAAGATCATCCGGTCTTTCCAGAAATTCTTTGACGGCCGCGGTTTCACCGAAGTGGAAACTCCGGTCCTTCAGCCGATCCTGGGCGGAGCCAACGCTCGACCGTTTACCACCCATCACAATGCTTTGGACATGGATTTCTATTTGCGAATCGCGACCGAACTGCCGCTTAAGCGTTTGATCGTCGGCGGAATGGAAGCCGTTTATGAAATCGGCCGCTTGTTTAGAAACGAAGGCATGGACGCCACTCACAATCCCGAATTCACCACCGTTGAAGCTTATCTGGCTTATTCGGACATGCGCGGCATGATGGATCTCATCGAAGACCTGTTCCGCTTCCTGACCAAAGAAGTCTTGAATACCAATCAGGTGACTTATCAGGGCAATCTGCTCGATTTTGAAAAACCGTTCACTCGCATTCACATGGTTGACGCCATCAAAGATCAGACCGGCATTGATTTCTTCAAGGTCGAAACTTTGGATGAAGCTTTGAAACTGGCCAAGGATCATGAAATCATCGTTCCAAAGCATCAGATGGCTTACGGCCACATCATCAACCTGTTCTTCGAAAAATACGTTGAAGAAACCCTGATCCAACCGACTTTCGTTTTCGGGCATCCGATCGAGATCAGCCCGCTGGCGAAAAAGAGTCCGGATCCGCGTTTCACCGAACGCTTTGAACTGTTCATCAATAAAAAAGAATATGCCAACGCTTTCTCCGAATTGAACGATCCGATCGACCAACGCGAACGCTTTGAGAATCAATTGAAAGAAAAAGCCCTCGGAAACGATGAAGCCAACGAAATGGACGTCGATTACGTGGAAGCCCTGGAATACGGACTGGCTCCGACCGGCGGACTCGGCATCGGCATCGACCGGACCGTCATGATGCTGACTGGCTGCGATTCCATCCGTGATGTTTTGCTCTTTCCGCACATGCGCAAAAACGAATAATTCCCCAACAAAAAAGGCACCTTCAAAAGTGCCTTTTTCATTTCAGCTGGATTTCCATTTCTTCCGCGACCAAAGCATATACTTCGATGGTGGTCAAAATTCCCTTCAAGTACGGAAGCAAAACCACATCGCTTTCATCAAGAACGGAGTCATCATAGAACCCGCCGGCTGCAATGATGTTTTCGATCTTTTCATAAGTATTCCGGATCAGATCTTTGATCTCCCCATGAAACTTTTCTTTTTCATCAAGGACGTCTTCCAGATCATCCAGATATAACAAATAATTGACGGCTTTTTCATATCTTCGGAAAGCAAAGTAATCATTGTGAAAATAAGCGGAATAGATGGTTTTGGCGGTCTCAAGCTGTTTGTGAAGATACAGGAACCCGGCTTCGAAGATGACTTCGTATTCTTCTTCGATTTTCGCATACTTGGCGGCTCTTTCATCAATGTCTTCCAAAACGTTAAAGACATCTTCCAGCCGTTCGTAAACGATCGACTGGTTGGCTTTAAGCATCTGGAGCCATTCCCGGTTTTGTTTTAAGTAAGCCCGGTAGTCTTTGGTATCGATCATGCCTTGACTTCTCCCGGTTTGGTCTTGTACATGATTTTGAACTTGACTTTGCCTTTTTTGTTTCTCGGAAAGTTGTTTTGGATCAGTTTACGGAACAGGTCCAGATTTCCTTCAACGATGTCGGCTTTCGGGATGATCAAACCCCGGTCTTTGTCGATGTAAAAATAGAAGCAGTCTTTGACTTCATAAGCGCTTTCGAAACTGTCCCAGCCGAAGACGGCTTTGTTTTCGGATCCGTCGATCTTCCGGGTGATCTTCGCTTTGGTGAACTCCATCAGTTCCACGTTGGTTCCCCGTTCTTTCTTGGAAGCTTTGACGATCTGGGCGACTTTACCAAAAGTAAAGACCGGCGCCATCAGGCAGATCAATACCGCGAAAGTCCAGGAAATGGCTGTCGTCTGCGCGGCTGCCTCCGGGTCAATGGTGTTTTGGATGGCCATGTAGATGGCCAACATTCCCGCCAAGACAAAGAAATAGACCGAAGTTGATTTTCGGAACATGTGAAAATAATAGAAAGCCCGATGATATTTCGGGTCGTATAAGCTTTTTACCAGTATTTTATCCATATTGTAACTCCTGCTTGTTTTTAATTATTATAACATGAAACGGGGGATTAATAAAGGATTTTCGGTGACAACCGGTCCATTTAATGATATAATGGTTAAAAAAGAAAGAGGAAACGAGGAAGCGAAAATGGATCAAGTTATAAAGGCTTTGGCCTGCCAAGGCCGGGTCCGCGTTTACATCGCCGATACCAAAGACATCATCAATGACGCGATCGTCATCCACGATCTGTGGCCGAGCACCGCTTCGGTCATGGGCAAAGCTTTGACCATCGGCGCCATCATGGGCGCGATGATGAAAGGCGATCAGGCCCTGACCATCAAGATCAACGGCAACGGTCCGATCGGCAATGTCATCGTGGACGCCAATGCCCAGGGCGAAGTCCGCGGTTATGTTGATTATCCGCATGTCCATGTTTCCCGAGCCGGGGCTTTGGACGATGTTTCCACGCTCGGTTACAACGGCTACATCGACGTCATCAAAGATCTGAAACTGAAGGATCTGTTCATATCCAACGTTCCGCTTCAGACCGGACATCTGGCCCGGGATTTCACTTACTATTTTCTGAAAAGCGAACAGACACCGTCGATGACGGCCATGGGCATTCTCATGAAGGAAGACAATGCCGCCGAAGTCTGCGGCGGGATCATCATCCAGCTGCTCCCCAATGCTTTGGAAGAAGACATCGTTTTTCTGGAATCAAAAGCCAAGATTCTGGAATCGATGTCCAAACTGCTTAAAGAAAACGCGACTCTGGAAGACATCCTCAAACTGATCTTCGGATCCGACTTCGTCATTTTGGAAAGCCTGCCGCTAAAGTTTCACTGTTCCTGCTCCAAAGAACATTTCGAAAGCGGGCTCGCCACTCTCGGCGCCAAAGAACTCGATGCCATGATCACCGAAGACGGCCAAGCCGAGATCATTTGCCACTATTGTCACAAACAATATCTGTTCTCCAAAGAAGAGTTGGAAACCATCCGGAAAGGACTAAAAAAATGAACACCCTGGAATTTGCCAAGAAGATCCTCGCGATCCCCAGCCCGAGCGGTTATACCAAAAACATCATTGAATTTCTGAAACAGGAATGTGCATCGAAACACCTTGATCATGAGATCACCCAAAAAGGAAACCTGATCATTCGCCTGAAAGGCCAGGACCGTTACCGGCTCGGCCTGTCCGCCCACGTCGACACTTTGGGCGCCATGGTTCGTTCAATATCCGCGGACGGAACCCTGAAGTTCTCCGGAATCGGAGGGCCTTTGCTTCCGACCTATGACGGCGAATACTGCTATGTCATGACCAGAGACGGCCAGACATTCACCGGAACCTTCCTGTCCAATGCTCCGGCCGCCCATGTGCACAAAGAAGCGCGAACCATGGCCCGAACCGAAGAAAACATGCACATCCGTTTGGATGAGATCGTCAAGACCAAAGACGACGTGAAGAAACTGGGCATCGGTCCCGGCGATTTCATCGCCTTGGATCCGAAAATCGTGATCACCCCCAACGGTTTCATCAAATCCCGGTTCCTGGATGACAAGATCAGCGTCGCCATTCTTTTTTCACTACTCGATCACTTGAAAGCCAATAATATTATTCCGAAACATGATCTGACGATCATCATCTCCACTTACGAAGAAGTCAGCCACGGGGCCGGTTCCATCCCCGATCTCGATGAAATGATTGCCGTGGACATGGGTTGCATCGGCGAAGACTTAAGCTGCACCGAATATGATGTTTCCATCTGCGCCAAAGATGCTTTCAGCCCTTACGATTTCGATGTCACCAACCGGCTGGTCAATCTCGCCAAAGAACTGAAGCTGAACTACGTTTTGGACATCTATCCGATGTATTCCTCCGATGTTTCGGCCGCGCTTCGGGGCGGCAACGACATTAAAGGCGGACTCATCGGTCCCGGCGTCAGCGCTTCCCACGGCATGGAGAGATCGCATTCCGACGCCGTCGAAAACACTTTGAAACTGCTGATCGGATATCTGCAGGCTTAAAAAGCCACCAATAACATGAGGCTTTAGGAAGTTATTTCCAAAAGAAAACGAATTAAAGGGCTTTTTGAAGTGTGCTTCAAAAAGCTTTTTTTATTTTGAATGTTGCCCTTTATTTTTAAAAAAAGACCCGGAATGGGTCTTAAAGTGCTGATGAAGCCAAGAAAACATTTAACCGATTCCTGCTCGATTGGAAGTTTTCATCCGTTCCATCCGGTGCCTATATTTGATTTACTTGAATAAATTTAATAAGAAATCGGTTATCCCAATAATTGAAAAACCATTTTCATCTTTCATTTCTTTGATTGGTTTGTTAATAACGATGATTTTTCTTATTTGGTCATTTAACTTTTTAAAAGGTTTTATTTCCCTGTTTCTTATTTCAATTTTGTTAATGTCTGATGAAACCTGAATATAAAATGTTTCTATTCCCTTGGTTGCTAAAAAATCCACTTCATGGCTGCGTCTGATCGTTTTACCGTTTTCATCGTTTTCAAATGAATCAAAGGTGCCCGCATTAACGTTATATCCATTGTAAATAAGTTCATTGTAAACAATATTTTCAAGAAGTTGGCCTTCATCTTGATAAATGAAATCAAGTTTTGCGTTGCGAAGACCCAGATCAGTAAAATAATATTTTCTTGTTGAATTAATATATTTTCTTCCTTTTAAATCAAACCTTTTTACTTCTTTAATGATAAATGCATCAATAAAGAAATTTATATACTTTGTCACGGTTTCTTTATCGATTTTTTCTTTCTTTTTTGATACATAAGTATTGGCTATTTTTTCCGAGTTTAACAATGTTCCTATGCATGAACTTAAAATAACACACAATTCGTCCAACGATTCGCTTTTGAATAAATTATTATGCTCCAATATGTCGGCATAGTAAGTCTTTTGGAAAAGTTCTTTTAAATATATTTCCTTTTCTTCTTCATTTTTTAATACCGCCAGCGGCATTCCCCCATGATACATGAATTCCGATAAGGCTTCAGTTTTGTTTCCCCCTACAAAATCAAAATACTCTTTGAATGATAAGGGCGCTAATTTAATTTCTGTGGCTTTATCTCGAAATTCAGTGATTATATCGCTTGACAACATTTTTGAATTACTGCCCGTAACATATAAATCAATGTTTGTTTCTCTGGAAAGTCCCAAGACAACATCAACAAAGGAAATAACCGATAAATCGGTCTTTTTTGCCAAAATATGTTTCCCTTCGGTATATGCGGGATTAACGATTGTGTCGACCTTTTGAATTTCATCCAAAAAGACATAACATTCGCTCTTGCCTTTGCATTTTTCGGTGACATAATTTGATAATTCAATCGGATCGCGGTATAATGCGTTGCGATTATCATCAAGTTCAATAATGATAATTCGATCTGAAGTAACACCGCTGGATACAAGGTGTTCTTTGAATATTTCTTTTAAAAGAAAAGATTTGCCACATCGCCTAATTCCGGTTATTACTTTTGGAAAACCATTATTCTTTGATTTTATCAGCTGATTTAAATACTTATCTCTTTTTATCATATAAAATCTCCTTTTATGTGGCTTTCCACATATTTTTCGATTTTATTATATCATCTGTTGTTAGAAGTGTCAACGAGTAAAAGTATGTTTTTCGATAGCCCAATCAAATTTGGTTTTTTGGGAAAAATCTCCGGATTCCCCGATTCATCTTCTTTGTTGCTTACTCACCCTTCGCCGGGGAAACGACAATAAAGGAAGATTAATCGGTCCCAGGGTCCGCGTTTCCCACGGCTATGATTATTGATTTGAAAATCACAAACAAGCTCACATTGGAATTTTTAAATAGAGAGAATGTTATTATAATACTAAGAGAATGCAATCAGTGGATAATTGCTTATCACCGCTAGAATACGAGAAAACAAATAGTTTAACATAGTTCCTAATCCTTGACATCTACAGTGATTATTTTACTAATTGTCCCAAATATAGAGTTTTGTACATTTTTTAAGCTTTTCAGTAATAATTTTTTTCAAAAATTACTTTCTCAACTTTTCTTCTTTTCTTGATAAAAATATTGTAAATGTTACAACACATGTAGTAGAAACAATAATTATAATACTCTGCACAGTGTCATTGACAAAATATAAAAAAACATTTGAAGCTATGATTACTATAAAAAATATTACTGTTATTAACTGAAAAATAAAAGTTGTTTTAAAAATTACACAAGGATCTGTTTTATCGAATCTTGTAAATAGCCAGCGAATTTTTTTTATTTTCATTGTGGGTCTATCATCAATATGAACGAGTCTATATTTTTTATATAAGCTTTTATCTATTGAAAAAGTAAATAAATAGCATACTATCAACATCAAAACCCAAAACACTAAAAGCCCAACATTACTTACTATTTCTTTATTCATTGCACATACCTCTTAAAAGCCAAGAAAATCATTATTCGGATTTAAATTTAACAAATAAACTACTCTTCCGTACGTACCAGAAAGAATTGAACTAGTAAACATTCCCGCAACTACATGCTTTACTGCATATGTAGTTAATAGACTTGTAGCCATAGTTGTAAGGAAATTTTTACCACCAAAGGCGACAAATGCATTAGCAGCAGTGTTTCCGGACATAAGACCCGAACCGCCTATTGCACCACCAATTCAACCAAATACATCATTTGAAATAAGCCCTCCTAGAGTAATATCTTTACCGCCAATAGCTTGAGTAAAAGCATAGCTTCCCATACCAATAGCTACATTTGCACCTATTTGCCCAGCAACGCCCAATGGCGAGGAAGCAATAGCACCACTTATTGCTCCAGTTATAGTACCAGTCAAAAAGGAGTCTGCAAAGTCATCAAAACTTCCGCCAGATATTGCTGTGGATATACCAGCACCAATTCCGCGACCAACTGCACCTATTGCCGCTCCAGCAAGAATGACAGAAAGTGCGCCTCCTGTTAGTATTGTTCCTGCAACCAATCCAGCAATTAATGCAACACCACCAGCAATTTTCCAAAAATTTCCCCAATTGAATGTCCCCATTGGATCATAACCCATAACTGGATTATTTCCACAATAACTAAATAAATTTAAGCTTTTTACTGATTCAGGGTTTAAATAACTAACATCATCAGCATTTAACCATCTACCCCATTCAGGTACACAATATCTAGAGTTACAATAATATAGTGATGTCTCAACATCATAGTAATAACCTTTGTATATAAATGGATTATCTTTACCTAATGTATTAGCCATGGTCCCCGTAACAAAGAACACAATACCGTAGGCATCATAAACATATTTTACCACATCATTCCCAAAATTGTCAAAAATTCCTAAAATATTCCCTAATATGTCCCTATTATAATAATAAACAACATTATTATAAATAATTCCATATAATTGATCGTTTTCATCATATAGAAAGTATTTCTTATTGGTTCCTTTTTGTTCGCTGATTAATTTGTTTCCTTCATAGGAATATGCAGTTATTATGCCATTGACGGTTTTCTTTGCCCTAAATCCTTTTGCATCATACATATAGGAAATATTCAATGACTTTGTATTGTCAGAATAGTTTATGAGTCTTCTTCCCTCCCATGTGAACATGATACCTTGTGAACCATATCCATAGAACGTAGGATTACTTAGGCATGCATCCTCATATCGAATGTCTTTTCCTCCATACTTTTTAAGCCGATCTCTCCATTCTTCATCATTATATTCAAGGTCAATGATTTCACTTGGTGTACTACTTCCAAGAGTGAAGGACTTTTTTGATGTACGGTTACCGTTACTATCATAATTGTATTCAACTCTCATATCTTGGTCATACAGCGTTTCAACTTTTAATGACCTTGTATAACCATAGGTATACTCTCGAAGATTGGAGAGATCTCACTCCGACGCGGTCGAAAACACTTTGAAACTGCTGATCGGATATTTGCAAGCATAACCGATGATAAAAACCTCAAAAAGAATATTTCTTTTCTTTTTGAGGTTTTTTTGTTTCCGGCATAGTGACCAGTTTTTTAAAAAGACAAATGTTATTAATATTTTTCTCCCAATAAAAAATCGATTAAATTTACTTTTTTTATTCCCCCATACGAGGTACTGACATCATTGTCCATTGTTAACAGTAATTTCGGGTTGTGATCGTTTATGGCTCGCAAAGGTTCCAGTTCTCTTTCCAAGGTTTTCGCATCCCTAACCGTTTGGGAAACCTGAACATAAATTGTGTCGTATTGATTCGTTGCCACAAAATCGATTTCCGAATCAAGGGTCTTCCCAACTGCCACCTTATATCCTCGGCGAAACAGTTCCAAAAAAACGATATTTTCAAGAATGTGACCAGAATCAATGTTTTTATAACCAATTATGCAGTTTCTCAGCCCGGTATCGACCACGTAAAACTTCTCAAGAGATTTTAAATACTGCTTTCCGCGAATGTCATAACGATCGGATTGATAAATAATGTAACTGTTTTTCAGGGCAGAAAGATAATTTTCTACGGTATGGGGGGAGACTTTCCGGCCGTCCGCGGCCAGGGAATCGCTTATTTTTTTGGTTGAAACCATATTTCCAATATTATTGAACAAAAATTTAATTACATTTTCCAGAACCATGACATCTTTTATTTTATTTCTGGTAATGATGTCTTTTATTAAAACTGAATGATAAATTCCGTCCAGGTAATCATTAATGCTGCCCTCGTTGTCACGTAAATTTGTTAGATAAGGGAAAGCTCCAAAACGCAAATAATCTCGAAATTTCCTCTCTATGTCGGTTTTGTCTTTCAGCGAACTCAAATATTCTTTGAAGGAAAGCGGCAACATTTCTATCTCAACATACCTTCCGGACAAAAGTGTTGCCAACTCGCCAGAAAGCAGATAAGCATTTGACCCGGTCAGGTAAAGGTCAACATTTTCCTTGAGGGAAAAGCTGTCGATTGCTTTCTCGAAGTGTTCGCAATTCTGTACTTCATCAAGAAACACATAATAAGATTGTTCTTTTGTCAACCGGGAATTCACAAAATCATAGAGAGATCGATAATCTTTTAAGCTTTCAAATTCGATATTTTCGAAATTGATGGAAATGATTTGCTCATCCGTAACATTTACGTTCTTCAAGTATTCCTTAAACAACGTTAAAAGCGAAGACTTTCCGCACCTTCTTATTCCGGAAATTACTTTGATAATTTGTTTATCTTTCAAGGCTATAAGCCGTTCGAGATATTGCGGTCTTGGTATCATTGTTTCTCCCTCCATCTAATATCAGTTTACTACTCGCGTTGACTTTTGTCAACAAACTTTTGGTAGTGTGTTGCAAAAAGTTAACAATTTCATAGACTTTTGGCAGTGTACTTCCAAAACTCTCTGGCATAATATAAAAACAAAGACCCATTATCAGGTCTTTGTTTTACTTTCATTCACCAAAGAACTTTTCGATCTCCCGGTGCAGCCGGCAGATCGGAAGTCCCATGACATTGTAATAATCGCCGCGGATGCCTTTGATGTATTTTCCGAACTGGCCCTGAATGGCATAGGCCCCGGCTTTGTCATATGGTTCATCGGTGCTGACATAGGCTTCAATCTCGTCGTCAGTCATGCTGTCGATCTCGACCCGGGTCCGAACGATGAAAGTTTTTTCTTGCTCTTCAAGTTTCAGAAAAACCGCCGTGAAAACATCATGGCTTCGGCCGGCTAAGGCTTTGATCATTCTTCGGGCATCTTCTTGGTCTTTCGGCTTTTCGAAAATGGTTTCTCCGAGCGCCACGATGGTATCGGCGCAGATGACCAGATCATCCGGATGTTTTTGGGAGATGATCCGTCCCTTCCGGGCGGCGATCTGACGAACATAGTCCCGGACATTTTCATAACTGGCCACGGCTTCGTCGATCTCAATCGGTTCGGTGGAAAACTTATATCCCATTTGGGTCAGCAGTTCTCTTCTTCTGGGGGATTTCGACCCCAGGATGATCTTCAAATTATCTTTCAATTTTGCTCAGCTGCTCTTTCACGCTGTTGATGACATAATCGCGAACGCTCTGGGCCGGGAATTCCCCGTTGGCGATCTCCATGGCCCAAATGACGGCTCCGGTCGCCGGCGGAACATTCAGAACGATGATCTTGCATTCTTTTTTGGTCAGCTTGGCAATGGTGTTTCCGAAAGCTTCTTTCATGACCGGCGAGGCGCCTTTTACCCAAACGCTGCCCGCCAAAACGATTTCGGGGGTACCCGCGAAATCCAGATTGACCACCACTCCACCGGCGGAGCGGGCGGTATTCTCCCCGACCTCGCGCAGGATCCGGATGCTTTCCGAGTCGCCTTTTCCGGCTTCGGAAAAGACCGCCAGCGTCAGGGCGTTGTAATCCAATTTCTTGGTGACGGCCTGGGTGCTGATGGCTTCCATCAGATAATATTTATCGGTGACTCCGAGCATCTCCATGACGATCTTCGAAAGACTGGTCGGTTTCCCGAACCGGTACTGTTCGTCATAGCAGGCGCGGACGGCGGCCCGGGCAATGTAAAAACCGCCGGCTTCGTCGCCCACGATGGCCCCGATGCCTCCGACTTGCAAATAATGGCCAAAGAAATCAATCCCGCCGCTGGAGGTTCCCGCCCCGTTGATCGAACAAACGCCGTAGCCTTTGGAGGTCGCGGCTTTGACCGGCAGAAACGAATCATTCACCACTTTGAAGTTAACAAACCCCAGATCGGTGATGACTTGTTCCATGTTGGTTTTCTGGATCGGAGTATCGACTCCCGCCAAACCGAACACGGCCGCCTTCAGTTCCGACGCTTTGAGGTCATTTCGGAAAAAAAACGGTTCCAAGACTTTTTTTAAGGCTTCGTAAGCTCCGAGGTAGCCTTCTTTGAAGGCTTCGTGGCTGCAGGTCGGTCCCCGCTGATAATCCACGAAATTGCCTTCCGTATCAAACAAGAAGTAATCGGTTTTTGAATTACCGCCGTCAACTCCCAAAATCAGTTTCTTCATGCCTGTTTCTCCTTAAAGAATTCCGGTAGATATGGTTTGAAGACTTCTTTCATTTCTTGGAAGCATGGGTAAGCTTTCTTGTAATCAAAAATCAAAGGATTGATGAGCAAAGCTCGCATGGCTTCTTCTTCATCGCCGAACACCGCGGCTTTGACCGCATGCTTTTCATAAGCTTTGATCATGAGCATGTATTCTCTGATGTGTTCGTTTTGGAAATGGGCAGGGATCGGATGCGCTCCGTTTTTATCGATGACCGCGCTGATCTCCACGACATCGTCATCACCCATGAAATCGATGGCGCCTTGGTTCTTACAATTCACGACCTGCACGTCGCCTTTGTTGTTATGGATGGAATCGACCAAATTGATGGCAACTTCCGAATATCTTGCTCCTCCTCGTTTGGACAGCAGTTCCGGTTTGGTGTGCATCTCTTGATTGGAATACATTTCCAACAGCTGTTCTTCGATCTCCATGACGATCTCGGCCCGGGATTTCGGGGCTTCTTTGGCTTTGGCCAGTTTTTGATCTTTGAAATAATAATATTCCAAATAAGAAGACGGAATGGCTCCGACGGTATGGATCAGCTCGGCCGAAAACCCGCTGGCCGGAATGTTCTTCATGGCTTCGCTGGAAAGTCCCTGGGCAATGGCTTCTTGCAAATAGTCTTTGCCACCATCGCGGATGGCGGTGATCCAAGTCAGATGGTTCAACCCAACATATTCCACTTCGGCGTTCGGAAGATTCAGTTTCTTTTTGACGCCGTCGATCATGTTGATCGGAACATTGCACAGTCCCAGCATCTTGATCTTCGTATAATTGAGGACCGCTTCGCAGATCATTCCCGACGGATTGGAAAAGTTGATCAGCCAGGCGTTCGGACATAAAACTTCCATTTTCTTCACAATTTCGAAAATGGCGGGGATGGTTCGCATCCCGTTGAAGAATCCGCCGATCCCATTGGTCTCTTGGCCGATCAAATCGTATTTAAGGGGTATTTTTTCGTCCAGGAGCCGGGCGGGGAGTTTTCCCACTCTGATCTGACCCAGCACGAAATCGGCGTTCTTAAGCGAATCATCAAGGGATTTGGTCAGAACCACTTGGCAGTCCAGCCCGGCCGCTTTGATCATTCTTTCAGATAAACCGCCGACGATCCGCAGTTTTCGGTCATCGATGTCCATCAGGTACAATTCACCCAAAGGCAGCGAGTCTTTTTTGTTGATGAAGCCTTCAATCAGTTCCGGCGAGTACGTGCTCCCGATGCCGATGATGGCTATTTTCAATTTTTTCATATTTTTCCTCCCGATTATTTACTTATTTAATTCGTATAATAAAGTTATGGGG
>DDXT01000009.1 GCA_002347755.1 Caryophanales bacterium UBA2253 | reverse complement strand
AATTTAAGAATTTTATGGTATCATGAGACATGGAGTTTCCTTTCTGCGTGTTATTTTAAGCAAAAAAATTATAACACAAGAAGGAACTCTTTTTTTAACAAAAAAATCGCTGTTAAAAAAGTGGGGGTGTCCCCCAGTTATTTAACAGCCATACCTAAACCCCCAGTTATTTAACATACTCAATAAAAATAGCCGGTTGCAAAATACCGGCTTTGATGTTATACTGTTCTTGTCACGGGGAGCTTCGGCTGAGAGGTTACGTAATGGTAACGACCCATAACCTGATCTAGGTAATGCTAGCGGAGGGAAATATTTTTAACGCGCATTCCTAGAAATATTTTTCTAGGAGTTTTTTATGAGAAATCAAATCCGAGCCATCACCGAAACCGCCATTTTGGTGGCCTTGGCGACGGTGTTTCAAATCATCAGCGAAACGGTTCCAATCATGCAAATGCCTCAGGGCGGAAGCATAACCCTCGCCTTGCTTCCGGTTATGGCCATCGGTTTTCGCCGTGGGTTCAAATACGGACTCTTGGGCGGAACAGTTTTCGGGGTCATTTCTTGGTTTCTGGATGGCCGCATTCTTTATTTGGGATCAATTTTCTTTGACTACATTTTTGTTGGCATGAGCTTCGCGGTCACGGGTCTTTTCCAGACCAAAAAGAAGAGAGCTCTGTTTTTTCTGCTGGCCATTTTTTTGGGCGGATTGTTTAAATACTTATTTCACACGCTGAGTGGCATTTTGTTTTTCGCCCAATATGCGCCGGTGGGCAAATCCGTCATCTGGTATTCGGTGACTTACAATTTCGGTTACTGTGCGGTTTCGACTTTTCTAGCCATGGTAATCGGTTTTGCTCTTAAGGATGTCATCACCGACCTTTACCTGCAGTGATTAAAAAAAATGGACCTCAATCCGAGTAATAAACTTACTCAGGTGAGAGGTTCTTTTTCTTTGAAGTACAGTTGATCGACGGCCCGAAGGTAATCGATCGGCGGCGTGTAACCAAGGTTTACCAAAATCCCCCGGGCTTTCGCGACCGCCACCGGAATGCTTTTTAACCCGCCGCTTTCGCTGGCGGAGAGCAATTCTCCAAAAACACCGATGTCAAGCAAGACTACTTCACCGGTTTTTTTGTAATAGATGATGATGAAACCGATCCCGCCGTGTTTGGCGACCTCCTTTAGGTGATCAATTTGATGCGAATAAATGTGAGTGAAAGAAAAGCTCAGGTTGTTGGTCTCTTTGGCTTCAAAATCGATGTATTTTCCCCGGTAAATGCCGTTGTAATCGGTAGTTGACGGGGTACGATAATAAGCTTCAGTGATCCGGGCCTTGCTACGAGTCGGATAATCCACTTTGACGATTTGAACGGGGGTCGGTTTTTTGTAAATGATCGCCCGGTCGTGGATTCGATAATATTCGTTGGAAATATTCAATCCGTTTTCAAAGAGCATTCCGTGGCTGTTCTCTTCGCTCGGTTTGCTTAGTTTCGGGTTATTTATGGTTGGATCCGGAAATTTGATTTTCATATTATCACCGAAAACATTATAACATTTTTAAAGATAATTGACCACCAAAATTCAAAAAACGGTTTTGAAAAACATCGTCGTTTTTTCTTCCTCCCTAGACGGATTCTTGAAAAAGATTGCGTTTTGAAGAAATATGGGGTAAAATAACCAATATAGGAATAAATTTATGAATGACAGAAAACAAGAATTGATAGATAGACAAAAACGAATTCGCAATTTTTCGATCATCGCTCACATCGACCATGGGAAAAGTACGATTGCTGATCGAATTTTGGAAATAACTCATACAGTCGAAGCCCGACTGATGAAAGAACAATTGCTTGATTCAATGGACATTGAACGCGAACGGGGAATCACGATCAAACTGAATGCGGTCGAAATCACTTATACGGCCGATGATGGCGTTGATTACATTTTCCATTTGATCGACACCCCGGGACATGTTGACTTTACCTATGAGGTTTCCCGATCTTTGGCCGCTTGCGAGGGGGCCGTTTTGGTTGTGGATGCGGTTCAGGGCGTGGAAGCGCAAACTCTGAACAATGTTTACATGGCCTTGGATAATAATTTGGAGATCATCCCCGTCATCAACAAAATCGACCTTCCAAACGCCAATCCGGAAAAAGTAAAAAAGGAAATCGAAGATTCCATTGGTTTGGATGCTTCTGATGCGATCCTCGCTTCCGGAAAATTCGGAACCGGAGTCCGCGATATCCTGGAACGAATCGTCAAAACCGTTCCGGCTCCGTCCGGAGACCCGATGGCCCCGCTTCAAGCCATGATTTTCGATTCTTATTACGATTCTTATCGGGGCATTGTCCCCAGCATCCGCTTGGTTCATGGAACGGTCCGAAAAGGCGACAAGATCCTGTTGATGGCCAACGGTACCGAGTTTGAAGTGACGGAAGTGGGTGTTTATACTCCCAATGAAGTAAAAAGAGACTTTTTGGCCGCCGGCGACGTCGGATATTTGGCTGCCACCATCAAAGACATCAATATGGTTCGGGTCGGCGACACCATTACCAACAGCACGAACCGCGCCAAGGAACCCTTGCCGGGATACCGTCATTTAAACCCGATGGTTTTCGCGGGGCTGTTCCCAACCGATAACGCGAAATATCCGGAATTGAAAGACGCTTTGGAAAAACTGAAATTAAACGATGCAGCCTTGGTCTTTGAACCGGAGACTTCTCAAGCTTTGGGATTTGGATTTCGGGTCGGTTTTTTGGGCCTTTTGCACATGGACATCATTCAGGAAAGAATTGAAAGAGAATTTCATCTTGATCTCATCGCGACGGCCCCCAGCGTCAGTTATAAAGTTAATTTAACCAGCGAAACCACTATCTTCATTGACAACCCATCAAGAATGCCGGAACCCAATTTCATTACCAGCATTGAAGAACCCTATGTCATGACAACCATTATGACGCCGTCGGAATACGTCGGACCAATCATGGAGATCTGCCAAAACAAACGGGCCATTTTTAAAAGCATGTCCTACATCGAAACCACCCGCGTTTGTCTGATCTATGAAATGCCGCTGTCGGAAGTCATTTATGATTTTTTCGACCGCCTGAAGTCCTCAACGAAAGGATATGCTTCGTTTGATTATCAATTATCGGAATATCATCCTTCAAAACTGGTCCGGATGGATATTTTGCTCAATGGCGAAAAAGTCGATGCCCTGAGCCTGATCCTATATAAAGACAACGCCTACCGCCGCGGGAAAATAATTACCGAAAAACTAAAAGAACTCATACCGCGTCAGATGTTTGAAATTCCCGTTCAAGCTTCGATCGGATCCAAAGTCATCGCTCGATCAACCATCAGAGCTTTGGCCAAAGACGTAATTGCTAAATGCTACGGGGGCGACATTAGCCGAAAGAAGAAACTGCTGAACAAACAAAAAGAAGGCAAGAAGCGCATGAAAACCGTCGGAAGCGTGGATGTTCCGCAATCCGCTTTCTTAGCCGTTTTGAGTATAGACGAGAACAAATGACCATGACACAAGAACAAGTGCTTGCAAAAGCTCTTTACATTCACATTCCTTTTTGCCGGTCGATTTGCTCCTATTGCGATTTTTATAAAATGGTCGCCAAGGAAAGTTTAAAAGAAAAATACGTCGATTATCTGCTTAAGGAGATACAAATTAAACGATCCGGATTTGGAGATTTGAAAACCATTTATATTGGCGGAGGTACTCCAAGTTCTCTGAACTTATTATTGCTTGAAAAATTGCTTCGGGGGTTGCAAGAGTGCATTTCTTTTGAACAAATAGAAGAGTTTACGCTCGAAGCCAATCCCAATGACATTAACTCGGATTTGTTGGAAATTCTCAGTAAATACGGTGTTAATCGCATTAGTTTGGGAGTCCAATCCTTTAGTGAAAGAAAATTGCGGGTGCTGAAACGCGGACACAACCGAAAAGACGTCAGAAAAGCCATGCAGCTTTTAAAAGATTACGGTTTTGATAATGTCAGTGTGGATCTTATTTTTGGGGTTGGGGAAGAAGATTACCGAACCTTTCGCCGCGACATCAATTTGGCCATTCGCTATGGGGCCAGGCATCTATCACCGTATACTTTGATTGTTGAAGAAAAAACCATTCTTCACAAGTTGGTTGGCGAAGGAAAATTTTTTGAAATGAATCCCGACCGGGAAGCCAGATTTTATTCCAAAATCCAATGGCATCTCCAAAAAAAGGGATTCAGCCAATATGAAATCAGCAACTTCGCGAAACCCGGTTATGAATGCCGCCACAATCTTGTTTACTGGAATAATGAACCTTATTTCGGTTTGGGAGCGGGTGCCAGCGGTTACCTTGAAAACACCCGATATACCAATGTCGCCAACCTTGATTCCTATTTTAAAGGAATTGATTCGGGAGAACTGTTTTTATCGGAAACCACGACCCTTTCAAAAACCGACCAAATGAATGAAGAACTGATGCTCGGATTGCGAAAAGTCGAAGGCATAAGTCTCGACCATTTTCAAACCAAATTCGGATGCAATTTGATTTCGGCTTTTCCGTTCATTGAAAAGCTTCTTTCCCAAGGTTTTTTGACGCTTCAGAGCGATCGGCTTTACATTCCCATTGAAAAACTCTATTTGTCCAATGAGGTTTTGGTTAATTTTGTCTGATTGAGGGAAAAATGAAAGATTTACTGAACGAATATAAATATTATCTTTCCGGTGAATTGAATCTTAGCAAGAACACTCAGTCCGCTTATGAGAAAGATTTGGATCAATATCTGGATTTTCTTCAGAAGTACCGGCTGCGTACAAAACCGGAAGACATTACCCTTGATGACATCCGGGCTTTTTTGGGAAGCGTAAAAAGAAAGCAGAACACGGCTGCAACCCAATCCCGGAAACTTTCCGCGATAAAATCTTTTCATCGTTTCTTATTTTTGGAAAAATATGTAAATAACAATTTGGCCAAACAAATTGGCAGTCCGAAACAAGAAAAGAAGCTGCCGGTCATTCTATCTGTCTCTGAAGTCGATCAGTTGCTGAACAGTCTTTCGACCGAAAACGAACTTGAGATTCGAAACAAAGCCATGATTGAACTCGCCTATTCATCCGGATTGCGGGTCAGCGAACTGATCAATCTCCGTCTCGAAGACTTGCATCTTCCGATGGGTTTCATTGATGTCCTTGGCAAAGGCCAAAAAAAACGCATTGTTCCGGTCAGCGATACCGCCACCGATGCCCTCAATTTTTACCTTTCCGAGTCCCGACCCCAACTGATGGTTAACAAAAAGATGACGGATTTCATTTTTCTCACTCATTTGGGGGAGCCCATGACGCGACAGAATTTTTATCTCATCATTCAAGATAAAGTTCTCAAAGCCGGGATCACCAAACATATTTCCCCTCATAAGCTTCGCCATTCCTTTGCTTCCCATCTCTTGGAACGGGGAATAGACCTAAGGTACATCCAGGAAATGCTTGGGCATGAAGATATTTCCACGACGGAAATCTATACTCATATCAATAATACGCGTTTGAAACAGATTTATCTGAATTCCCATCCGCGAGCCCATAAAGGAGACCATCATGAAACGATTTAAACGGATTTTTTTGATCGTTACCGATTCCCTCGGCGTCGGTGAATTGGAAGATGCGGCCCAATACGGGGACGCGGGTGCCAACACCCTGAAACACCTTAGTTTCAGCAAGCCTTCTTTCAAACTCCCCAATTTAGAGAAGTGGGGAATCGGGAACATTACCGAAGTCAACAATGTTCCGCCGCAAGCTCAGCCCTTGGCATCATTCGGGAAAATGAAAGAAAAAAGCGTTGGAAAAGACACTTTGACCGGTCATTGGGAACTGATGGGATTAAAATCAACCAAGCCATTCCCGTCTTTCACCGAAAATGGCTTTCCCAAAATCCTGATCGAACAGCTGGAAAAGGAAACGGGGCACCGATTCATCGGAAACATCGCCGCCAGCGGGACGGAAATCATCAAGGATTGGGGAGAAGAACATCTTCGAACGGGAGCTTTAATTTTATACACCAGCGCTGATTCCGTACTTCAGATCGCCGCCAATGATAAAGTTACGCCACTGGAAGAGTTATATCGCGTTTGCGCCATCGCCCGAAGGATCACTTTGAACAATCCTGACTGGATGGTCGGAAGAATTATCGCTAGGCCGTTCATTGGCGATGACCGGCATAATTTTGCCCGCACGGCTTACCGTCATGATTACGCGGTAAAACCTTTTGAAAAAACGGTTTTGGATTATTTGAAGGCCGCTTCGCATGATGTCATTGCCATCGGGAAAATCAATGACATTTTCGATGGGGAAGGAATTACCAAGACTACCAAGATCAAGAGCAATCATCAGGCCATGGAAATTATCATCAAAACCGCTCAACAACATTTTGACGGGCTGTGCTTCGCCAATCTGGTCGATTTCGACGCTTTGTACGGTCATCGGCGGGATGCAGTCGGTTATGCAACTTGCCTGGAGGAATTTGATCGCCAGCTCGGAGAGTTAACGCCTTTGATCGGATCTGAAGATCTATTGATGATCGTCGCCGATCACGGAAACGATCCCGTTCATGCGGGAACCGATCACACTCGTGAGCATGTCCCGCTGCTCGTTTATAATCCCAACCGAAAAGGGGTTGATTTGGGTACCCGATCCTGTTTTGCGGATGTTGGGGCGACCATCGCCGATAATTTCCAAGTTAAAATGCCAGAAAACGGAACTAGTTTTTTAAAAGAAGTCGAACTTGAAGAGGAGAAACATGAAAACTAAAGAAAAGATCTTGAAACTTAGCCAAGAAGGAGCCATCCAATGCTACATTGGATCGAATGATGAACCGACCGAGTACAAAGGGGTTGTCCTTATTCTCCATGGAATGTGCGAACACGTCGAACGTTATGAAGGGTTCGCGGAAAAACTTACCAAAACGGGGTATTTGGTTTACGCTCACAATCAACGCGGTCATAAAGGTTCAATTGCATCCAAAACCGATTATGGTTACATGTCGGACGGAAATAACTTTAACATTCTCATATCCGATATCTATGAGATCATCGGGCTAATAAAAGCCGCTCATCCAGGCTTGCCTTTGTTTTTGTTCGGACACAGCATGGGAGCATTCCTTGCGGAAAGATTCGCCCAATTGCATGGAAACATGATCAACGGCATCATCCTTTCCGGATCGACCAAATATTCTGGAGTCACTCTGGGAATTGGAACTTTAATTGCTAAAATTATTTGTTTGCTTCGGGGACGCCGATTCCGCAGCAAACTCATCAATCAGCTGACTTTCGGAACTTACAACAAGGGTTTCCGCCCAAACCGGACGGCATATGACTGGCTAAACCGCGACCCGATTGAAGTAGATAAATATAACAACGATGAATATTGCGGCGGCATTTTCACCTCCGCTTTCTACAAAGACTTTTTTGCTGGTTTGTTGGCCATAAACAATAACTACGAATTGGTTCCAAAGGACCTGCCCATTCTGATGATCAGCGGGAGCAAAGATCCAGTCGGAAACTATTCCAAGAATGTAACCAAACTTTACCGTACCTTCCGAAAGATACAGATCAAGGACGTGGAGTTTAAACTTTATGAGGGGGCTCGACACGAAATCTTACTGGAGTATTGCAAAGATGAAGTAGTTGGCGATTGCCTAGGGTGGTTGGTAAAACATTCTCAAGCGACTCAGAAAATCTCCTAAAATCGAACTGATCCCCTAAAGAATTCTTTCAAAGGCCTTGTGTGAGAAGTTTATTTTTCTGAACCAAGATAAATCTCCGTGGCCCTTTTTGGGGACTTCTACAATAGTGATAATTTAAATCCAAATAATAAAACAACAAAAACCAGAAAGGGGAATTCCCCTTTTTTGCTTTTCTAAAAAAAGAATACGAAATCAAGAGCAGGAGAAGGATCAAAAAAAGAAGTTTCAATATTTAAGCCTACATGCTGAAAAAAGTCCTGGAAAGATAATTAGGTTCAGTTCGGGAGGCAAAACCCGCCCAGTCGAAGGATCTCGCCCAATATTTGCTTTCCAATCGCTTTTCACGGTTATTGCGGATAAATTCCTATCTATGAGTAAAAACGCGAAATAAACGTAATTTTCTAAAAAAACGTAATTTTGGAACAAATATTACAGTGTGGAGAGCAAACGAAAAAACCATAAGGATCAAACGGATTCTAATGAATAGGGAAAGAGGCTTTTATTTAAAATATCAATTTTAAAAGGATGAATTAAACATTGTCATTTTTCCGAAATGAGCTATTTTATTTTTATTTTTTTCGGTTTCCCGTAGCCACTGGTATCTCCAAAATGGGGAAAAGTGAATCAAAAAAATGCGATATTTGAAGCAAACGAAAGGCAATTTTTTCAAAAACGAGTTTTGGGAGGAAAAAAGATTAAGAGGTTGTTATAAAGAAGCCCAAGTCTAAAGGAGAAAACTATGAAATTCTTTTATGGCAAAAATAACGTCGAAACAAAGCTGAAAATAAAATTTTTCTCATAATTCCAAAATCAAAGAAACCCTCTGAATTAAGCAAAAGGAATAATGATGTGCCAGGATACACCTAAAAAAGATATTTGCTTTACTTTAATGAATTATTCATTATAATAAAGGAACCAGCATCAAAGCCAAAGCGAACCTTCAAATGAACATATCAACATCATTACGTTATCTGGGCCATTGTCCTTTATAAAGATTATTTAACATAATACTTATTATAGGAAGTTAATACATCTACAAATCGCCAACGAAAATCTCAATTAATTGGTCCTTCAAAACGCTTCTCCTGGAAAAGCAAACACATAGTTGTTCAACCAAAAAAGATAATCAATTTTAGGGTCTGTCAAGAATTCTGTTGACAGATAAAATATTTCAGTTTATTTATAGACGATAAATCGTCCCTGTCAAGAATTCTGTTGATGGATACCTGTCAAGAATTCTGTTGAAGAAAAACAAAGTCTATGTACATCACAATTGTGATAAAGCATAGACTTTTTTTGCCAGATTCTTACCTTTTTAGTATGTGTTATTTCTCTTTTTAGGAGTGCTTAATATAGTTACATTATGATTTATAACATAAATGCATCTGTTTCTAAATCTCCAAAAATTAGAATAGCCATTTCCATTTCCATTTATCTTTTCTAGAATAGCATTTAATCCTTCAATAGCTCCCGAAGACAATCTTCTTGGAACTGGATGTTCATCCATTCTTTTCGGTTTTGATAAAGCATCAGGAATAGTAATAAAAGAATTAATGATGTATTCTTTCCAAGTAGATAATGTCTTTGCAACTTCAAAGAAGACTGATAGATTAGAGTTAAAAAAGAGAGTATATAATATCTTGTGGACTTTCAAAAATGAAAGAAATTCAGTAAGGGGAATAAAAAG
>DDXT01000008.1 GCA_002347755.1 Caryophanales bacterium UBA2253 | reverse complement strand
TCATAATCCTCAGATTTCTGACTTTTATTGGAAGAAGAGAAACGAAGGAAAGGCGCACAATGTCGCTTTATCCCATGTGGCAAGAAAACTCGTTAACACCATATTCGCTCTGGAAAAGTCTCCAAGCAATGTCTTCGATTCTGCTCTGTTAAAATAATTATTCGGCGATAATTATTGGAAAACTTAATTTCGCATCAATTCTCCCTTAAAAAAATTCAGATCTTGAGGGTTTTTTGTCATACCATTATCATGTATGCAAAAATACTTCTTGATTAATAATAGTTAATCACCTCGTTATCATTGTATACCCTATAGGGGTATGTAGCAAGCAAAATGCTTAAAAAAAGCATCCTTCTTTCAGAATAAAGAAAGTTGCTGGTTTTGAGAAGGTTTTTCGAAAATTTTTCGAATTTCCCCCAAGTCATAAATGATCCCGTTTTGCGCGCAGGCTTCTTTAAAGATCCGCCATAGGCGCAAATGGTTCGGCCTTAAACAAATATATTCATTTCCGTAGGTTGGATGTATTTTTCTTTGAGGCCGGGGAAATATTCATCCAGGCATGAGTAAAAATATTCTTCGCTACCCCGACGTTTCGTGGTTCCAAAATCGAAAACCACAATGTAGCGGATCCCGATTTCGACGCAGCGCCGAACGATCGCCAAAATGTTGGCTTCGTCGTCATTGATGAAAGGCAGGATCGGTCCCATCCAGATCCCAGTCGGAATTCCCGCTTCCGCGAATTTTTCCAGACAGGCAAATCGTTGGGAAGTCGGGATCACGTTCCGCTCGATCTTTGAACATAGTTCGTCATCAAAGGTGGTGATGGTCAGGCATACCAGGGCTCCAAAGCGTTCATTGATGATCTTGAGCAGGTCCATATCACGCAAAACCAAGTCGCTTTTGGTCAGGATGCTGACGCCGCAATATTGGTCCCGGATGATTTGAAGCATTTTTTCGAGTCAGTTGCAGTTCTTTTTCCAGAGGGAGATAGGGATCACACATGGAACCGGTCGTGACCATGATCCGGTTCCTTTTCCGGAACATTTCATTTTCAAAAATGGCGATGGCGTCTTTTTTCACCGCGATGTCTTCAAAATCCCCGACTTGGTAACATTCGCTGCGCGAGTCGCAGTAAATGCAGCCGTGGGTGCAGCCTCGGTAAAGATTGACGTTGTTGAAATTCCCCAGGATGGATTTGGCAGTGACGTAACGCATAACCTCTCTCCGTTTCTCAAGCAAAAAATGCACCTTTCTGATGCATTTTTACCATTTGTTCGGTCCCGAAAAAGGAAAACTAAGCCAATCGGTTTTTCCCGCGTACGCGGATGGATTACCGCTGGCATATAACTCGATTTTTCCGTTTTCCAAGCGGTCGGCTAACAGATTTTGGGAAGCGAGAATTTCCCGTAATTGGTTGGCGGTCGGTTCCCCGCAACCCACTTGCAGCGCTTTCGGAAAAACCTCGCCGATGGCTTCAGACAATAGCCCGAAATGCGTGCATCCCAAAACGATCGTGTCGAAATCGGCACCTTGTAAAGGCGAGATTATCTCTCTGACCAAAAGGGCGATTTCCCGGCTTTTTCGGTTGGGGTTTTCCGCCAGTTCAACCAGTCCGCTTCCCGGAAGCGGAAATACTTCCGCGCCAAAGCGCTTCAGAATGTTTTGATATGTACCAGTTTTGATGGTCAAATCGGTGGCTAAAATCGCGATTCGTTTGGAACGGCTTTGTTTGCAAGCAAAAAGAGCGGTCGGTTCGATGACGCTTTGAACCGGAATTTTTGACCAGCTTCGCAAAAGATGCGAATTGGCGGAAGCGGTGTTGCAAGCGATGACCAGGGCTTTCACGTCCCTCTTTTGAAATTGTTTCCCAATCTGAAGAATGCGATTTTCAATCTCCTCGCCGGACTTGCGTCCGTAAGGAAAGTAAGCATCATCAGCGAGATAAATGAAATTTTCGTTTGGCATCAGGCGGTGCAAAGCATCCAGAACGGTCAAACCGCCGATTCCGGAATCAAACACCCCAATCGGGTTATTGCGGTCCATATGATTTCCTTCTTATTGTGATTTAAATTTTGTTAAAGAAATCTCCCGAAGCAAAGAGCGCGTGGCTTCCGGAACGTATTCCAAGGCGCGTTCCACTTCTTGGTTGGCAATCAAAGCCCGAACCACCGAAGCGCTGATGTCTTTCCCGTCCTTTTGAAGACGTTTGATTTCCAAAAGCCCGTCGCCCAAAACATCTTTAAGGGCTTGATTGTAAACTTGCATGGTCGGATGGGATTCCGTCCCGATGTAGCGGCGGCGGATCCCCAAAATCGGCATGAAATACTGCTTGAAAATTTCCGCGTCCAAATGAGCATATTCCGAATTTCGGGCGCTTTCTTCTTTCATGAAATAACTTGGGAAAGTCAGGTTCGAGACCAAATAAGGCGACGATGGCAAAACCGTGACATTGGCCAGATGCTGCGTTCCCAGTTTCACCAGCTCGAATCGTTCGGGATAAGTAAACAAAGAGCGTTCTTCTTGGAGCACGAAAAGCAATAACCGGGCGTGATTTTTGGCCGCTTCTTCGATCAAAAACAAATGGCCGAGCGTCATCGGGTTACAATTGACCACGATGGCCCCAATATCCAATGTCGACAAACGCAGCTGTTTTTTCAAATCGTTGAGGTACTGGGTAATGGGGTAAGCGCTGCTTTCCAAAACCGCCACCTTTTTCGTTTCGATGATCAAACGCAGACCCAGGTTCAGAAAAATGTCCCGATAAATCAGCTTCGTGAAAACTTGGTAAAAAGTCTGATGGCGGGCCAACAAACGATTGATCGTTTCGCCGACCAAAGCCACCGCCAAGTTTTCCCCACGGTAATCTTCATCAACCGCCAGGCACTTGATGATGTAATTGCTCAGGGAAACCGTCGCAATGACATTATCTTCTTCTTCGACGTAAAACGTTTCCGTTACATCCAAATCTAGATCCAAATCAAAACGTTTTAGGAAGGCTTTAATCTTGTTTTTTTCGTTTTCCAGAAAAACTTCTTTGATGACCATGTTAATTCACCGATTTCTTTACTTGGTAAAGGCTGTCAATGATTGATCCGTCGCGGTATTTTACGACCCCGATGATCTTCTGACCGTGCTTGAAGGCCATCGGTTCCATGGTGATGCGATGGCTGAGTTCCAATAGGTCCGCTATTCCCATGATTTTTAGTTTGCTGTCTTTCAGTTTTTCAAGCAAATCCGTCCGTCGCGGATTGATCGCGATCCCTCGCTCGGTTACCAAAATATCGACATCCTCCCCGGGAGTGGTGATCGTCATGACATGTTTTTTGATGATCGGCATTCGGGATTTGATGAGGTTGGTGGTAATGACGGTTAATTTGGCGCCGTTGGCGGTATCGGAATGGCCCCCGCTTCCCCCGATGATCCATCCGTTGGAATCCGTGGTAACATTGACGTTGAAATCGGTGTCGATTTCGGTCGCCCCGAGGATCACGAAATCCAGCGAATTGACAATTGGTTTTGGAAAATGGGGGTTACCGTATTCGGAAGCCGATATGGCAAAATGGTTTCGGTTGGTGCGGTATGATTCCACCGCTTCCAGATCAAAGCACTGAACATCGTACAGCCGTTTGAACAGTCCCTGTTCCAACATTTTAACATAATACCCGGTGATGCCGCCGGAAGCAAATTCGCCAACAATCTTCTTCTCGACCATCAATCTTTTGACGTATTCGGCGACCGCCAGCGTAGTTCCCCCCGCTCCGGTCTGCATCGAAAAACCCGGCTGAATCATCCCGAGTTCCGAAAGCAGTCTCGCGGTATCACGGGCCATTTTTAAACCCACCGGGTCGTTGGTTATTTTGGTGGTCCCGGAAACGATTCCTTTTCGTTCACCAATGTTTGGCAAAACCACAACCGCATCCACGTATTCCGAAGAAAACTCCGGATCGTCAAGATGGTCAACCAAAGCATCGGTGACCAAGACTACTTTTTTGGCGTATTTTAAATCGGGGATGGCATAGCCCAGCGAACCGCAGGCATTTTTGCCAAGGGCACCGGTTCCGTTACCGGTTTTATCCACAGCCGGAGTCGCCAAAAAAGCCACGTCAATGGCCAACTCGCCGGTTTCCACCGATCGAGCCCTTCCGCCGTGGGTTTCCATGACTAAAAGGTTTTTCAGATGACCTCCCGAGATGGTTTTGGCCACCGGTCCATTCAGGTAATTGGTGGTCACCCGGCTGATGTTTCCGGAATCAATCAGTTCTGATAGAATCTCATTGTTGGGAAAAATCGAACTCGGGGCAAAATGCATATCCCGAAGGTTTAATTTTTTTACAACTTCCGCGGTTTGATTCAGCACTTCATCCCCGTTTCGCAGGTGATGATGGAAGGAAAGCGTCATCCCGTCGCGGATTTTAAAAAGCGAAAAGGCGGACTCCAAAGAGTCCAGAAAAACAATCTGGTTATGCTTCGCTTTCTCCGGAATGGTTTGGTATTCATCGTTATGATAATTGTTTGAAGAAACAAACGGCCGAAAGCCTTCCGGAACTTCCCGATTGATTTGATTTTTCATTTTTTCTCCCATGTGATTTTGAACTTGGCCGCTTTCGCCAGAACTTTCTTTGCTCTATCAATGATTGGTTTGTCAACCATTTTCCCATCCAAACTAAATACACCAAGCCCGTTTCCTTCAGCTTTTTTCTGGGCTTCCATGACTCGAAGCGACCAATCGATGAGTTTTTGGCTCGGAGAAAAATATTTATTTACCGTTTCCACCTGATTCGGATGAATGCAAGTTTTGGCGTTCATTCCCAGTTCGGCGGCGATCTTGCAATCCGCGGAAAGTCCGATTTCGTCTTTGGTGTCAGTAAAAGGGGTATCGATGGCATCGATTTTGTTGGCGGCGCAAGCATAAATGACTTGAAAACGCGGAAATAAAATTTCCGAACCGGTTTTGGTTCTTTCGATTCCCAAATCGGTCGTGAGATCTTCCGCTCCCAAAAGCATACCACTGATCCGGTTCTGCTTGGCGATTTTCTCGGTTTCCAAAACGGAGGAAGCCAATTCAATGATCGGGATGATCCCGATTTTTTTCTTCATTCCCCGTTCTTTTTCCAAACCGGCCAAAATCTCTCCCAGACGTTTCACGTCTTCAACATTGGCTTTGGGGAGCATGATCGTATCAATCTTGTCACTGACGACGGCTTTCAGGTCCGCCAGGCCATATTTGGTATCCAATCCGTTGATGCGAATGACTTTCTCCAAATCGTTTTCCAGAGCGGATTTTAAATAATAACCAACCAAGTTTCTGGCGCTGTCTTTTTCGGAAACGCTGACGGCGTCTTCCAAATCAATGATGATGGCATCGCTTTCAAAAACATCGGCGTTTTGAAGCATCGCCGGATTATTCCCGGGGATAAAAAGCAAGCTGCGGCGCATTATTCTCGCATCCTTTCGATGGCGGTGATCAATCGCGCTTTGATGGCGTAATCGAGAGCGCCGCGATCCTGGCATAGCACTTCGACATTGTTGATGTTCATCTCTTCAAGGGTACGAACGATCGTGTCGCGTATTTGCTTGGAAAAATAATCATAGACGATGCTTTCAATGACGATCTTGGGGGTAGCGGATTCTTTGACGGTCATCATCACATCGTTGGACTCAAGCGTCCCGGCTATGCCAATTTTCATATTAGTCTCGCTTTCTGCTATTGGCTAAAGCAATAGTTCGATTCATTTCATTTTTTACGATCATGTAACCTTCATCAGTTCCCATTCCCGGTTTGGCCAGGCATTGAGTGGCTTGGCAAGCAATGGCGATGTTGGTTGTGACTTCGCTGGAAATGTTGGTTTCATTACAAGTTCCGCCGCAATAACTGCCAATGTGTTTTTTATTGCAATAAATGATGGCTTCCGCCACATTGTTGACGCCGCCCAAATCCGGAGTTTTGATTTGCAACATGTGTCCGGCTTTGTTGTCCGCGAACAGGATGATGTCTTCCAGAGTGTTGCACCATTCGTCGGCGACGATCTCCACCGGAATGTTTTTTTCGTCGAGCATTTTGGTAATCTCCATCAGGTACTTCATCGTTCCTTCCGAATCGCCGGTATCAACCGGCCCTTCGATCCGAAGTTTAAAAGGAGCCGCGGCCTCGCAAAGCGTTTTAAGGTACTCGACTATTTTCGGAACATCGTAGTTGAAAGCAATTCCCAGCGTTCCGTAAGTGTCAATGTGCAGGACCGGGTTATAGTCCGAACGGACGCGAAGCTTCAGAATGCGGTTTCGCAGCCAACTAACGTATTCAAATAAAATCTCCCCATGCAAACCCAGCTTGGTTTGAACGTTGTTGATCAGAGCATGAGGCAAAACGTCGGCTTCTTTGATGATCATTTTGTCTGCGTTGGCGTAACGTTCGTCACCGGATTGGGTAAACACCGCTACCGGTTCGAAAGTGCGCTCCTTGATTCCGTATTCCTGGCGAATGACTTCGGCCATGGTCAATTTCTCGACGATGGCCGCCGCTCGCAAAAGGGCTTGGGTAATTCCGTAACGAATGGCCGTGTGCAGCCGCTTTCCATCAACTTTCAAGCAATCGTATTTCTCCGCCAATTTTCGGAACGACAAGACGTCTTCGCCGATCAGCGAGGACCTAAGATTTTTTTCAATGAAGGGGATGAAATCTTTGGCCAGGAAAAGCGGATCTCTTCCGCCGGCGCCGCTGTATTGAACGGCCGCGCAGTCCCCGACGGCCACGGATCCGTCTTCCAAAACCAATTGGACGGAGATGGCTTCTCCGGTTTGACGAATGGCGGAAAAGCCTTCGGTCATCGGTTCCCCGATATAGCGAAAGCCATCCAGTCTTGCTCCTGATTTGATGGCCTTCTGGTCATCAAAATAAAATCCGGTATACGATTTAGTTAATATTACATCAATGATTTTCATAATAATTATTTCTTTGGACGCCCGATAAGCTCGCCTTCGCTAACGGCATAAATGTCGTCAACAGTCATTTGGAAAGAAACTTCCCGGCCTTCAAATTTTGCCCTTTCTTCTATTTTCTGGCGATGAAATTGTTTAATATCTTCTGTGAATCCTAAGTTTCCAAAATCCAAAATTCGGATAAAGCCGTCATTGTCGCGAGCCGGAAGCATTTTCCCGGCGTTGAAACGACTCGGCGCAAACGGAATGTCGATTATTCCTTGTTCAAAAACTTTAACGGTCCCGACGGCTAAATCGCCATCGCCAAGTTGGAAAACATGATATAGGAGCGAATTGACTTCCCGTTTGATTTGCTCTTCTTCTTCGTGCAGCTGAACGCAATTCACATAGGATTGGTCTTTAAGCAAACTGACGACCATCTTTGAAGCCTTGATCCCTTGAGCATTAGCTTCTTTGGTCGGAATTCCCACTGATTCCAGCGGCGTCTTCGTGATCATCTTGGTGGCTTTGCTTAAAGCCGCAACGGTGGAACTCATGGCAATCAAACCCATGGCTTTGGATTCGTCGGCTGGAAAACCGGCCATCCATTGATGAAAAACCGTCGTGACGACCACGTCTTGGTATCCATATTTGTTTAAATATTCTTCGGTCTGAGATGCCAATGTTCGGATGGCCGCGATGTCCTGAAGGACGTTTCCGCCCATTCCATAGCCAACGGTAATGCTTTTTACGCCTTGTTCCGCGGCCAGCAACGCTTCAATGATGCTGATGGCGTTGGAAATGGACGGCGGGACCAAAGTTCCGGTCAGCGGGCCAAAAGGCTCCCGGTTGATGTGGGCGCCATGATCTTCGTAATATCCGACCAAGCGGTCGCAATACTGCCAATACCAAAGGCTGTCCGCAATCGAAACGCTCTTCGCGTAAGGAAGGTTATAAGAGATCCCCCCGCCCTCATTTGAAGTCCAACCCGCCGCATGGATTATTTCGGCGAGCAGACGCGAATCCGGAGTACCGTGCCGGGCTTGAACCGGAACATTGACGCTGTCAGCGACCAGTTTGCATAGTTCGACCCCGTAATTTACGGCCGGAAAGCCGTTAAGCATGCTGCGGTTTTGGGCTCGGCTTTCATCGATTCCGCGCTGAGCTTCCGAATAACGATTTTGTCTGGTATAACTATCAATGGTAGAAGGCAAAAAATCCGCTCCCGCTCCCTCAAGAAACTTGAGCAATTCGATGTGGTGATCTAAATCCGCCACTCCCGCTCGGGGCTGAACCATGGTTCGCCCTTGTTTCTTTGCTTCCGCCAATTTCAAAGGAAAGTTTTTGTGCGGTGGAATCTTCTTCAGATTTTCCACGGCGGTATCCAAATCAAGAAGTTTGCTGCTTCCGGTTGGCCAAGAGGCCAGAACTTCTTTTCTGACGCGGAGAAATTCTTCTTCGGTCCATTTCTTATTTTTTAGTTCCATAATCTTCTAAATTAACTCCAGATTTTTTTTCATTATTTTTAAGGCAATCTCGGGGTATTCTAGGCTCAAAAGCCCCATGGCGGAGAGAATGTATTGTTTGTCTAGCATGAACTTGGTTTTTTTCGGACGCAATTCCAACGGTTTCTTCGGGTTAAAGCATAGTTTATTCAAAATTGCCGTTGGTTGGGAATCGTGAATGACAACTCCTCCGGTCCCGATCACGTAGTTGACTTCGGATAGATCTTTTCCAACCTGAAAGTACATCATACCCATTGGGGTATATGCCATTTCCATTTTTCCAACATGTCGGCTCATGGCTACATCATTGCAAATCTCCGCGAAAACGCGATCGACGGCTTCGTCTTTGGCATTCTTTGGAACCATGTCTACGTGGTCATGACGGTATTTTGCTTCCAGATGGATGTCCATTCCCTGTTCGGCGAACAGTTTGAGATCCTGTTCGCTTTGGGTCTGCAAAACGCCTTCCGCGGACCAGCGCATTCCCAAATCGCCCTCCACCGTTCGTTTGGCAAAAGGCTCTTCCAGTCCTTTGAGAACGACATCGGCTCGTTTTGGATAGCCGTTTCCGATGGAATAAACATCGGTGGTGGCTCCCCCAATGTCGCATAGGACGATGTCTCCGAATCCGTTCTCATGCAAATATCCCCTGGAGAGCAACTCAGCGGCTTTCAGGACCGCAAAAGGAGTCGGAAGCATGACTTCGTCAATCTCCGATTCGATCTGTTTGATGCCTTTCGCCACAATGATGTTCTGAAGAAATATTTGTCTAATGATGTCTTTGGCTTTTTCAATCTCCAACACGTTCAGCCGCGGCATGATGTTGTCACAAATGAAGCCGTTAAGCCCGTATTCCGTAAAAATGCTGCTGATCTCATCCTGACAGCTCTTGTTTCCGGCGTAGATGATCGGAACGGTAACCTTTCCGGTTCCCAGCATTTTGGCATTATGAATGACCACATCGCTGTTGCCCCCGTCCGTTCCCCCGGCCAATAACACGATGTCAATGTGCGAATCAATGATCTTTTGAACTTCCCCGATTGTTAAATAATGGGAAAAAACCAAATCGACTTTTCCCCCCGCCCCGAAACAAGCCCGTTTGGCGGCTTCGACCGTCAGTTCCTCCACCAATCCGATGGCCGCCATTTTTAAACCGCCGGCGGCTGAAGAACAAGCGATGATCTTGAAAAAGTCATATTTGCCGAACTTTTCGGACAATTGCTTTAGAGCACTGTGATAGCCGATGCTGATGTCTTCCTCAACCGTCGAAAAATGCGAAGCGGTTCCCAACAGGGTTCCCGCGTCCACATCGACCGCCGTTAGTTTGGTGTAAGTAGATCCGAAATCTACCAACAAATAAGGCTTCATCCTATTCTCCCAAGTCGGCTTTGATCGTCGGAACGACTTGATCGATGTTGACCCCCGGAGGAAAGACTCGGTTAAATCCCATATCCAAAAAGCGTTTTTCAACGGTCGCGAAATCTTGTTTCCCCACGACGATGTTTCCGCCGACGTAGAGAAGGATGTTTCCGATTCCCGCTTCGATGCACTTTTCACGCATTCCCCGACAATCAATCTCCCCGTGACCATATAATGAGGAAACCAGAATCATTTTCGCGTCGGATTCGATGGCGGCGTTAATGAAATCTTCTTGAGAAGAAAGAACGCCGATATTGACGACATTGAACCCGCCTTGGGTGAGCACATAGTCAATGATTCGATTGCCAACAGCGTGAACATCGGCCCCGATGACGCCAATAACAATAGTTTTCATGTTTTTCTCCTTTGTATTTTACAAGAGAATTATAACATAAAATTGTTTAATAGACAATTGCAATTGGCCAAATAATCTGAGTTAAAACCCAATAAAGGTTTTTAAGAAAGGATCCGTAAACGTCGCAAATAAAAAAGGGAATGGAACCTATTTTGGTCATTCCAAAAACTAATCATGAAACCATTGGCACATAAACCCTCATATCAATATCAAGCCAATCAAAAAACTGGTTAAATTGCAAACCAAAGAAATCCTTAAAGATTTTTTGAAGTCTTTGTAAATCAGAAAATAAGCCCAGGCTTCAATCAAGACGATCGAGGCTTCCAAGATGGTGACCACCAAGTAATAGTAACTAGTTCAACAAACTGGATCCCAACGTTTAAACTGACATTGGTGATGACATTGATCAAGATGGAAAATAAATAAACCCGGTAATTTTTCTCTCTTTGAACGAAAAGCATTAATAATTCAATGATTATGGTGATGATCAAGGCTTCAACAATAAAGAAAATCAGTATTTCTAAAGATTCACTCATCTTTTTAACTCGGTATAATTTGGCTGTTTAAGGTTAAATAAAAGCCTCGGATATAGGTATTGCTTCCCTGGGAACTAAAATAATGTTCTTCGCCGTCTTGGTCCGTCCATTTACTCACTTCATACAAGTTATTATCCTTGGTGATGTTTTCAATCACATAAGTCACATAAATGTATTCATCAATCTCCTCAATGTTTTCGGTTATTTCCATAATGTTGCCCCTGTCATTTTGGCAAATCAAAATTAGCGAAGAAAATTCATTGCTGACCCGTTTTTGAAACTTCATCACCACTTCGATGGAGGTTTCGCCTTCAACGGTGGCGCAATAAAAATTTTCGATCGGCGCGGCCGAGTTTAAAGGTCTAAGGTCCGAAGACAATCGAAAGGAAGTGTCATTGAAAACATGATCAAAATAATTAATGTATTCCCCGGGAATTTCGTTGCCTTCCAGATCATAGAACTTGATATCTGAAAATACCACTTCTTCATTGTGAAAATAGCAGCCGCTCAGCCCCAACAGACAAATTGTTGCTAAAAAAAATAAAATTATTTTTTTCATTCAAAACCTCCTAAATTTAAAGTTTAATTACTAAACTACTTTAATTTCAATGGCAATACCCCAAATTTATCAATTTGCTTTTTTGCGTAGTATTTTTGCTTATCATCGGGACTAGCGGCTTAATTTTTTCCCACATTTTATTTCTAGAACCATTATATCATGTTTCATTTTTTAATCAATTATTTAAAGGCGATAATTGGAATTCCGAAGCGGAAAACCATTAATTAACCAGCTTAAATGAAAAAATATGCTCACTTTTTGGAGCATATTTTAAAGTCTTTAATGGTGACCTGTGCGGGATTCGAACCCGCGAATGTAGCCTTGAGAGGGCTATGAGTTAACCGTTTCTCCAACAGGCCGATAATAAATGGCGCGCCCAGCAAGACTTGAACTCGCAACCTCCTGGTTCGAAGCCAGATACTCTATCCAGTTGAGCTATGGGCGCAAAATTATACTATGATATATTACCATACTCCCGGATTTTTTGCAAGGCTTAGAATCGGAAAAACATCTAATATTTTTTGGGAAAAACAGCCACCAAGCCCCCGGTTTTCGGCTTGGTGGCTCTCATTTTCAATCAAAAGTAATTTTATTGACGGCTTCGCGATCCATTTTCTTGATCACCGCCACAATCAGTTTGATCGCATTCTCATAATCGTCGCGATGGAGAATCGAAGTATGGGAATGGATGTATCTCGTTGGCAGACAAAATGACATTGAAGGAACGCCGCTGTTGGTCAAAGATGCGGTTCCGGCGTCCGTTCCCCCGTGTTTTAGAAAATCCAGCTGATAAGGAATCTTCTCTTCTTTGGCAACTTTCACTACAAATTCCCGTAAACCCAAGTGACCAATCAAAGCACTGTCATAAACCAAAATTCCCGGTCCGTCCCCAAGTTTTATCGACATGTCCGTTCCCGGGGTATCTTTGGCGATCCCAACATCCAACGCCAGACAAATATCGGGCTTGATCATCTGGGCCGAGGTCTTGGCCCCGCGCAATCCGATTTCTTCCTGAACCGATCCGACGCCATAGACGATGTTCGGATGGGATTCATTTTTAAGGCGTTTCAGGACTTCGACCACAATGGCGCAACCGATCCGGTTGTCCCAAGCTTTCCCGAGCAAAAATTTCGGGTTGGCCAGTTCTCTAAATTCGATGTAAGGAGCGATCATGTTTCCGACTTCGATTCCCAGTTTTTCGGCTTCGGCTTTATCTTTCACGCCCAAATCCAAATACATTTCTTCAATGTTGGCGGGTATTTTTAACTCGTCCGCGGAAAGCAGGTGCGGGGGTTTCGACCCCATGACGGCATGGAAAACCTTGCCTTTGGACGTAGTCACGGTAAATTGTTCGGCCAACATCACTTGGCTCCACCATCCGCCGATGGTTTGAAAACGCAGAAACCCTTCATCGGTGATTTTCGTTACGATCATCCCGATCTCATCCATGTGGCCGGAAATCATGATTTTCGGTCCGGACGCCAAACCGGTTTTCTTGGCTGTTATCGATCCCAATCCGTCATAGGAAAGGTCGTTTTTGGAAACTATTTCTGAAAACTGCTTTTCCAGAAAAATCCGGACTTGCCCTTCATGTCCGGAAATTCCGTTTATTTCGGTTAATTGTTTTAAAAATTGCATTTCGCTGTCTAGTTTTGCCAATTCATCCTCCTAAAGTTGGGCTTCATCCTTTTTCTCTTCTTTTTCCGGAACCACGACATCTTGTTTTTTGGAAGCTGGGTCCGAAATGGAATCAGTTGGCTGTTCTTTCTCTTTTTCGACCGCTTTCTTGGTCTCTTCGCGAGCCCGAAGTTCATAACGGTTATTTCGATAATGTTTGAACCCGCTGTAACCGATGAACAAAGCGCTCAAGCAAGCCAACACCAAAATCACGTAAGCCAGGAACATGGTCTCGAATCCGCCCCGGGCAATGATGAAGGTTCCGACGGTAAACAAAGCCAGGTTCGTGAAAAATTTCACGTAATCGTTCGGCTCTTTTCGCATCGAAGTTGCATAGAAATGCACAAATCCGCGAAGATACAGAACGCCCCCGATGATGTAGCCGAATATTCTGTTATCCGCATCCATCAACGAGGAGGCATCGCCTTTGCTTCCCTCCACGACCAGAAGAATTCCGGCGACCAGATTGAGCAGGATCTCCACCGCATAAATAATTCTTAAGACTTTATCCGGGGTCGTTTTAAGCAACGGCACCACCCGCAACAAGGCAAAAACGAACAAAATCAGTCCGACCAAAATGACCAGAATGGAATTGTCAAGAACCGTAAAAATACCGACGCCAATCAGAATTGCTGCGCCGATCCACTCGAAAACGAACAAGTACTTTTTAAAGAATTCTTTCATGTATTCCTCCTACATTCTTTCTTTTACGCCAACACCAATCAGATTCAGCCCATCTTTCAGGACGATCTGAACGGCTTTGAGAACTGTTAATTTTTCCATTACTTCTTGGGTATTTTCGGTAATGACTCTCTCGTCATTGTAATAGGTGTGAAGAGAGGTCGCCAGCGCCAACAGGAACTGAGGAAGCTTGTGCGGCAGGCGTTTGGTGGCCGCTTCTTCAATAACCAAAGGATATTGAAGCAAATTAAAAATCATTTTAAAGATTTTGTTGCAATCCAGGACTTTAAATTCGGTCACCGGATGAAAATCAAGGTGTTGTTCTTCCGCGATCCGGAACAAACTGCAAATCCGAGCATATGCATATTGAACATAATAAACCGGGTTCTCATTGCTGTTCTTGACTGCCAAGTCCAAATCCAGATCCATGTGCGTGCTCAAAGCTTTGGAAACATACATGAACCGAAGCGCGTCGCTTCCGACTTCGTCGATCAGGTCGCGAAGGGTAATGGCTTTCCCGCTTCGTTTGCTCATTTTTACTTCTTCGCCGTTTTGAAGGGCTCGGACCATCTGCAAGATTTCAATGTCAACTTTTTCCGGGTTTCCGCCCATGAAAGCTACTCCCGCCCGCAAGCGGCTCATATACCCGTGGTGATCCGCGCCCAGGACGTCGATCAAGTGGTTGAATCCGCGTCCGAGTTTATTGACATGGTAAGCGATGTCCGGCAGCAGATAGGTGAAACTTTGGTCGCTTTTGACTAAAACCCGGTCTTTTTCGTCACCGAATTCGGTGGTCTTCAGCCAAATGGCGCCATCATTTTCGTAAGTGTGACCGTTGTTGATCAGCGATTGCAAGGTTTTTTGAACTTCATTGTTTTCGTATAAGGAAGTCTCGCTAAACCAGGTATCAAAATGAACATTGAAATCGTTCAAGTCTTTCTTCAAACCGGCCAAAAGAAATTCCACTCCGAATCTCCGGAATTCCTTCTGCCAAGGCAAATTGAGATAGAGATTGCCATGCAAAGTTTTGATTTGCTCAGCAATTTCAATGATTTCTTTGCCATTGTAAGAGTCTTCACCCAATTCGCACGGAAGTCCAAATAATTCTTTGTATCGTTCGTAAATGGAAGCCGCCAAGTTATTGATCTGATTTCCCGCGTCATTGACATAATGTTCGGTGCTGACGGAGAATCCAGCTTTGCGCATGATCCGCGCCAGAGAATCCCCGTATGAAGCTCCCCGGCCATGGCCGATGTGCAAGTATCCAGTCGGATTGGCGCTGACGAATTCCAGATTGACGTTTTCCCCAAGGCCCAAGTTTAGGTCGCCGTAATGTTCTTGTTTTTTAAGAATGTTGAAAACCACATTGGCCAAATGTTTCCGGTCGATAAAAAGATTGATAAAACCATTCCCCGCCACCTCGATCTTGGTCAGATGCAAAGCGGGCCCATCGATTTTGGATACAATTTCCTGGGCGATCACCATCGGGCTTTTGTGCAACTGCTTGGCCAAACGCATGGCCACATTGATGGAATAATCGCCAAACACCGTGTCTTTCGGAATCTCAAAAAATATTTCAACGGGTTCCCCAAGCTGATAATCCGCAACGATCTCGGAAACCCGGTTCTTTATGTTTTCAAGTATTTTGTTAATCAAAACTGTTCACCACTTTCATTTTTTATGGTTTATTATATCATTTTTTTAGCTGTTTGATAAGGAAAACGAAAAACTAACAGAAAACCGATCTTTTGACCAAAGCCAGGTCCGCGAAGGTCAGTTCAATTTTGGAAAAAGAAATTTCAAAATTTTCGGAAAGGAGGGTTTCCGGATCCCAGATCTTATCCGCCAATTCCGGATGGTCGATGAAAGGATTCCGGTTTCCTTGATAACCAAATATCGTTTCATTGCGATTCAACTCAAAATCATCGACCGGATCAAGTTCGTTCCAAGCGAGCAGAACCGTTTTCTTGCCCATAAAAGGCGTTGAGCCGTTGTTGACAAAATCATTCAACTCTAAATCCGCAACTCCGTCGCTGCCGTCGTAACGAACGGCCATGTAAAAAATGATCCGAGCCACATCGCCTTTTACTTCATCCCGGGGTTCAAACGAGTCGCTGTCAACATAACAAAAATCCGAGCCAATACCGTAGGTATCGTTTACTTTGGTTCCGCCTTCATCAAAATCCAAGTTCCCGCGAGCGCTATTCACGGAAACGTCAGTCGGACGCAGATGATGCAAGTCGGTTCCCGCCGGCGGGACTTCGCTAAAGCCGCCATGAGACTTGGCCCAAACATGTTCGCGGTTCCACTGATCGGCACTGGTCCCGAAGGTCGTTTTGGCTTGAGAGCGGCCGGTATAAAAGAGAATGACATTGCTTTGGTCATTCGGATCTTCATCGGTTTCCAAAAGCGCGGTTTTAGCAAAAGCATAAGTATATTCAGCGTGATCATCGATCAAATCGTGCAAAAAAGATTTCAGCGCGGTTCCGCTCAACCCGTCCGCCCCCGCGTAGTATCCGGTATATTCGGGTAAACTCCCCGAATCGGCCGACACCGTGATTGAGAACTGCTTGATAATTTGCAATTCCTGATATGTCAGAGTGGCAATGACGGTGACGGTTTGATCAAATTGGGTACGGGAAATGATCCCTTCTTTGGAAAGGATGGCCGCGTCGTAGGTGGTCCAACTGATCGCAACTCCGTCAACCAAGACCGGAAAAACCAGATTTTCCGTAACTTGGGACAGATTGACATCGGAAAGCAGATTGTCCGCTACGCCATTTAGGGTCAATTGGGGATGCGGGTCCGATTCCTCCGCTTTCAGAACAATGATTCCGAAGTTCTTCGGAACGGTGATTCCCCCAAAAGTCAAATTGGCGGTCAAAACCAAAATCACGTCTGTTTCCATCCGGGTTACTTCTCCCGTATCCGAAAGGACGATTGGGTGGTCGCTTTCCCAAACAATTACCACCCCGTCAACATAGGTGGGGAGTTCCAAATCGGCGGTCACTTTTTTCAAGTCCTTCCCCTGGAATAACGCGGAAGCCACCGTTTCGATGGCCTGTTTTTCTTCAGTATAATTTTTTTCTTTGCAACTAGCGGGAACCGCCGCTAAAAAAATAAAAAGCAGCAAAACCCGAATGAAATAATTATTTTTGGACATTTTGGTCTCTCTTTCAATCTTATTGATATTATAACATAACGGGAAAGTTTAGTAAATATGGGGAAATTTGGTTTTTGCCCGGAAATGACACTTTGTTCTTTATTTATTTCACATATTTTTTTATTATGGTTTTTTCCCAGATAAATCCTTTTTTTCACTTTTTAGGGGCTAAATAATTAAATTATTTGTTTAGGGCGCTCTCATTTAAATTTCTTTGATGTTGTGATTGTTCAAGTAAAGTTTCAAAATCTTTATCTTGGTTTTGTTCTGTGAAGTTCGATGGTTTCTGGTAAAAATCTTTGCATCCTTAATCGTTTTTGACTAATTCTCCTCTGCGCCTTTTCAAAGTTGTCTTTTTTTAACGATGAAAGCAAATGGGGTAAAATAATTTCAACCCTGTTCGCAAAAGTTATGCCCCAAGCCAAACAATTTCAGTATTGGATGAATCGCCAAACAAAACTATAGAAACTGCTGATTAAGGGCATCCTCCTTGTAACTGTTATTTCTGAACTTATATTAATAATATTTTGCAAGAAAGAGATACCACATTTCGCTCGAAAAACCTAGAATTTATCAACACTCATCTTGAAAAAAACTTTTTTATAATGTTTTTCGTTCACGGTTCTTCAAACCTTAACAAGTTTTTTTTAATGTACAGATGAATTATCATAACAAGTGCA